>PBPL01000255.1 GCA_002724675.1 Deltaproteobacteria bacterium
CCCCGACGTCCCCGACGTCCCCGACGTCCCCGACGTCCCCGACGTCCCCGACGTCCCGAGCGCCCCCCAGTCGAGCGCCGGAATGGGCGGAGACATCAAGTTCTCGGGGTTCGCCGCCTTCGACTGGTATCAGTACTTCGTGGAGGTGGGGGACAGAGCTCCTGACGGCGCTAAAGCCGTTGGTGGTGTGGCGCAGATCCGATTGGCCCCCCGACTGCAAGCTACCTATCGATCACTCCGTGCCGTCGCCGAAGTGGAGTTTCGGCACGACTTCTTGGATCCGGGCCGTGCCAACCGCTTCATCCTCAGAGAAGCTGCTATCGGCTTTCGCTACCGGGGCCTCCACGTAGAAGGCGGGGCGCTGCTGCCGCGCTGGGGAAAGATGGACGTGGACTCGCCATCGGACAACCTGGTTGCTCGAGACTACGAGGAGTTCTTGTTTCCCGACCCGCTCCCCGTGCCCGCCGTTTCCGTGGGCTGGAGTGGGGGGCCATTTTCAGTAACGGGTCTTCTGATTCCAGCGTTCGTTCCGTCTCGATATCGCAACACCGAGCCCTCGCGCTGGAACAACACATGGTTCTTGCCAAGGACAGAGACTGTTCCCACCGGGATTGTGGGGGACTATGTCTTCACCAATCGTTATGGGCCGTTTGTGGACGCTGTCGCCGAGGGCGGCGGCTCCCCACTTCTTCGCGGCGTGGAAGCCGGCGTACGTGCGGACCTCTATTTGCGCGCGCTCGACCTGGGCCTGTCTTTTGCCACCGTGAGGGACCGGCTACCCACTTGGACCAGCTTCGAGGTCACCAACACCAACGTAGTGGACGGTGTCGCAGACTATCTGCAGAACCAGCAAGTCGATCTCGAGATCACACCCCACCACGAGCGACTGTACGTCCCCGCTGTGGATATGGCGCTCAGCGTATGGAGGCTCGTGTTGAAAGGGGAGGCGGCGTATTTTCACACCCAGGACCCTGATCACGACGACTGCCTCATCGATGACCCCTACGTAAAGTACGCCGTGGGAGCCGAACTGGTCCTACCGGACCTCCTGGGACCCGTCGATCTTGCCGTGCGGGTTCAGTACAACGGCGACGTCGAGATCCCTCGGGAGGGTGACGACATCCTCAATCAGGAGCGAGGCTGTAAGGTCTTCTCCATCGCGGACCCGGACCAAGGCTTGACGCTCACGGACCGCGAGACGGGTCAGACTGGCACGCCCGCGATCCGCCATCCCTACAGTCACGCCTGGTACTGGAACCTCAACCTGGCCTTCTCCGACTCGTTCTCCTTGGACCTCCGAGGATTTGCAGATGTGAGCCAGGATGCCCTGATCTGGGCCGACCTGAGCTATCGATTGCTAGACACGATTGAGTTTCATCTCGGGGCGCTCGTGATGTTGAGCACTGGAGAGGACACCGTCTTCACACCTTATGGCAACAACCATCGGCTGGAGGTGGGGCTTCGGTACCGCTTCTGAGGCGAGCAGAAGCCGGACTGAGCGACTTTTTCACTCAGACCGAGCGCCGCTGGCTCAGAAGATCACACGCTCGGCAATGCACGGGGGATAGGGCTCTGGCCGAGGGACCTCCTCGCAATCTGCTGGGAGCAAGCTGCCTAGATAGGTCCGGTAGGTGTGCCCCGAGAGCAGCATGTCCGGGGGCAATACGCCGCACAGCATCTCACCCAGGGCGACCCGAGACGAGTCGGAACGAACGGCCAAGACCAGCTCGTTGCTGACCGACAGATCCATGAGGAGCTCGACACCTTGGATGGTGGGGGCGAGGTCCAAGAAGTCCACAGGAATGCCTTCTTGCTGAATGATCCAATACCAGGTGGGGTCGGCTTCAGGCTCACAACAGCGTAGGAGGTCCTCGCGCATGCCCCGTACCAACAGATCTAGGGCGACAGAGACCGCCGAGTCCAAGCCTCCCTCGTCTTGGCGTAGATTCTCGACAACCACGGTGGATCCGGACAAGTCTTCATACACCTTGTCCGTGACCTGCCGGCAGCTCGATGCGGTCGACGAGTTGCGGAACCCGCCAGTGCAGTGGTCTTCGGACGGCCTCCACAGGTTTGCCCCAGACAACCCGTAGACCACGGAACCAAAGACCAGCCAACATGCGGCGAAGGTGACCACCGAGACCTTCCAGCGCTCAAGCGCCGCTTGGACCCCGTCCGATCGCCCCCACGACACCACCCTCGGACCTGCGCGCTCCGCCAGAATCGCGAGGCCTCCACCCAGCGCGATGGCTGCAAAGGGGTAGAGAAACATGACGTGGTAGCTGCGTAGATATTCGATGGAGACGCCCACGGCGACGATGAGCACGAGGGAGATGGCACAGGCCAGGGCGCAGAGTCGAATGGCCGCCAGGTCCATGGGCCTTCCGTTCGCCGCAATCGTGTCTGACCTTCGAATCCGGAGAATCACAGGAGCAAGGATCAAGGAGAGGAGTGCGCCGATTACGAGCAGGTTTTCCGGATCACGCAGATCAGCAAACAGCTTCACTGTGTAAGGCTCGGGAAGACGATCGCCTGGATCCGCGATCATCTTGAGCCCATACCAAAAGCTCGTCTCCTGGCGGGCCAGGTCCACCAGCTGCAGCACTCGGGGGGCCGCCAGTGCAAGGGCGGCAATAAGCCCCACTCCGGCCGGCAGCCTGCCTGTCGTGTGGACAAACCTCGGCAAGAAGATCGCCAGAGCAAAGACGAGCCAGAGCGTGTAGGGGTGGCTCATCATCGCCACGGGCACCAGCGCGATCCCCAGAACGAGTGCCAGTGGAGCCCGCTGGAACCAGGCGCGCGACCAACACAAGAAGATCAACGCCAGCATGGGTGGGGCGAAGTAGCCAAGGGTTCCGCTGGTTGCCATCACTCCCAGCAGGTCGTTGTTCACGGCAAGGATGCCCACCGCCGTGGCCGCCGCACGCGTAGCAACCGCAGTGGTGCCAAACAGCCCGGGCACCGCCGCAATCACCAGCAGATACCAGCCGGGGACGACCAGAGCCCCGACGAGAGACCGACGCACGGCCACATCCCAGAGTTCGTCGGCACCCAAATACAGCGGCGCCATGGATGCGCACAGCCCATAGCCGTAGATCGGCTGGCTGGGCACTGCTGCGGGATCGCCGCGGGACATCTTCCAGGCACACTCCAGCGCCATGTAAGCGTCCCCCGAGACATCACTCCAGGGAGTGCAGGCGTGCCGAAACCATGCGGTGACCAAGAGCAACAGAAGTACTGCTCCAGCATCGAAGGTGCGCAGCTGCCGCAAGCTGGGGCTCATCGCTGGACCCGCTCCGAGAGACACTCTGCATACGGTTCTGGGTACTGGGTGTCATCGCCTTCCGGGCGAAGCAGCTGGCTGATCCACGTGTAGTAGGTGCGGCCCCACAGCCGGAGATCGCTAGGTAGGACGGCGCACAACTCGTGCGCGAAAGCGTGGCGAGCGGGCTCGGTCCGGACCGCAAGGACGAGCTCTCCGCTGTCCTGCAGCTCCAGTAGGACGTCGACTCCCTCCACCCGTGCGGCGAGGGCCGCAAAGTCCACTTGTTGGCCTCGGTCGTCGGTGATCTCGAAGCGATCCACGAGCCAATACCAAGTGCGCTCGCCATCCTCTTGGCTCCCGTGGAAGCGGGTGGGGTCCACCCCCCGCACCAGCAGGTCGAGTACGACGGAGACCGACGAGTCCGGGCCGCCGGAGGGGCCCGTCAGGTTGTCTACTAGCAAGGGTCCTGTGGGCCGGTCCTGGGCAATGGCACTGGCGACCTCGCTGCAGCCGCGAGCCTCCTTGATGTGGGAGGCTCCCCCCTTGCAGATAGGTTGGAGCGGAGCGGAGCGTGCAAAGACCGGCGCGATGAGGGCAATGCCAAGCAGCGTGCTGGCTAGTGTGCGCGCCAGCGATGGGGCCAAGGGCAACCAACGGGCCAGCTTCGCACCCAGGGCACACACTGCCAGCGTGAGCCCCAACAGGGCCAGCGGCTGCATGAACAGCAGGTGATAGATCCGCAGGTAGTTCATGGCGGCTCCCACGGCGACCACGAGGACCACGCTCACCAGAGCAGTGACAGCCAGGAGGCGATGGGGAGGCGCGAGGCCGGTGGGTGGCGCCTCCGTTTCAGGCCCAGCGCCGACACGAGGAGCGAACCACGGCGCGAGAATGAGCACAAACACACCCGCCACCAAGATTGCGTTCTCAGGCTCACTCAGCCCTGTCTGGAGGCGTTGCCACATGTCGCCTGGAGTCGATCCGGGGTCTGCGATCTGCCGAATGCCCTCCGACAGGGGCGCTCCCTCTGTCAACCGCCGAAGGCTCGATAGCCTTGGCATGGATGTCACGCCAGCCGCCACACAGGCGGCTCCGGTGGCTAGCCACCCGTTCGCCCTAGCAAAGGCGGGGAGGAGGAGGAGCGAGGCAGGGATCAGCCACAGTGTGAATGGGTGATTGCTCAGAATCACAGGGACCATCGCGAACGAGACAAGCAGAGCCCCCGGAGCTCGCTGGGTGAGGGCCCGAACCCAGCACAAGAACAACACGAGGATGAGTGGTGGAGCGAAATACCCCAACGTCCCCGTATTTCCCATCTGTGCAAGCGTGTCGTTGCGGAGCGCAGCAAGGGCCAAGGTGAGCCCGGCCGCTCGCCCGACCTGTGCGCTGGCTCCGTACAAGCGCACTGCGGACAGGCGCGCAAGGCAAAACCAAAGTGGGACGACCAGGGCCCCGACAACTGACCGGCGCACCGCGACATCCCACAGGTTGTCTGCGCCCAAGAAGAGGGGCGCGTAGGCCATGCAGAGACCGTGCCCGTAAATGGGCTGGGACGGCCGAATGGTCAGGTCGCCATGGACGAAGTGATAGGCGCACTCCAGCGCCATGTAGGCGTCACCAAACACATCGCCCCAGGGCGCGCATTGGAGACGCCAAGCAACGGACGCTACGGCCAGCCCGAGGATGAGAGACCCGTCCAGCACGATCCCCCTGACGCTAGGCTCAGCAGGCGCAGGCTGCGCCGAGTCGGGGGTGGGGTGCATCTACGTGCTGCCGGCCAATCGTCGGTCTAGAGGGCGTCGCGGCGAGCCTTGAGGAGCGGCTCCATCAATGTCTTGAATGCACCTTCCAGCTTCTTTGCTGGCTTGGAGCCCGCCGAGATGGGGCCGAAGTAACTCTCGACGACACGGCCTTCCTCGTCAAAGACATAGGTGGCGGGGAGGGTCTTCGGGCCCAGCTTGTCCTTGATGGACTTGCCCACATCCACACCGTGGGAGCGCGCCATCCGGACGCTTCGACCACACATGTTGTCTTGGCCGGTCAGGCTCCGTTCGGCCACATTGGCCGGAACCAACACGCCCACCATGTTGTCCGCATAGACCTCCTCGAGGGAGCGCAGCCAACTGATGGTGTCATCGATGTCCTCATCGCCACAGCTCCAGATGTTGAACAGTAGAGGGGATCCATAAAATCCGGCCGCCACATCCCGAGTGCCTTGCAGCCAACGAAATCGCGTTCCCGCCATCAGCGCGGCGACTTCGGCGAGCACGGTTGCTGTCGAGGGGTGACCGTAGCCCTCAACGCCCTTTCCTGGATCCGATGGAGGCTCTACCGGCCCTCCACCTGCAGGGTCGGGAACCATGTCCGCTGTCTGCCCTTTTTCAGCCGCAGGGGAGGGGGTGGCTGGGGCGGGTACGACTTCCGGTTCTCCCTCTGTATCGGCGCTGTCCGACGACGCGGCGACCTCCGTGCCCTGCGGTCCATCGGCCGCCTCTGCGCTGCCATCCTTGCTGGCGCTGTCGTCATCGTCCCCTTGTGCGGTGGGTGCTGGCATGTCTGCCACCGGCGCCTCTGTGGAAGCGCCCCCCTCTGGGCCGGGATCCGCGGCGGGCGCAGGATTAGGATCCGGAGCCGACGTTTCCGAAGAGCTGGTGTCTGACGAACTGGTGTCCGGGGAGGAACAGCCAGGGCACACCGCGGCGACGAAGAGGAGCAGGAACAAAGTAGAGCAGCGCATTTGGTCTCCAGTGACAACTGCCATCTGCCCCTGCGGGCCCATGGGCACTTGCCGACGGTGTCCGGCCAGGACCCCGACTTCGATTCCGCCAGAGGATACCCGCTCGCGGTCGCGCGTGGGGACGGTCGACGAATGCCGGCCGGTAAGGAATAGTGCAGCTTCATGTGCGGGCATCGCCGTTGATGGGCAACCAACCGGGGTCCCCCGTGGAAGGGGCTGTTGATCGTCGCATGCCGGGACCAGTCCTGGCGGTGCCGCTGATCCTGCTCGCCGCTTCCGCCTCTGCCTTTCCCGGCCTCGAGGTGAGGGACATGACCGGTGACGAGTTTGGTCACCTGGGTCAGAACGTCCTCCAGATGCTGGACCGCAGCATAGAGGCCAATCGTCCGGATCAATTCAGTGCGCACATGCCCCTCGCCTGGATCGTTCGACATCTATTCCACGGCCTCTTGGGGGATGAGAATCTTGCCATCTGGCGCCTGCACTCGGCCCTTGGTTGTTGTCTGGGCGCGCTGCTGAGTTGGTGGGCGGTTTGGCGGTGTAGGGCCCCGGTGCGAGCGCTGGCTGTGGGGCTCTTGGTCGCGGTCAATCCCATCCTTAGCTTTCACGCTCACGACTCCACCAACTACGCGATCACCCCGCTCTGTGGCGCGATTCTGCTGGCTGGACTGAGTGACCTCGGCGCAGCACGCGGCTCGAGCCGGTGGGTGCTGGTGCTCGGCTTGCTGCTGGGCACGGCCAACGACTACTTCTTCGCGTTCTTGTCCTTGTCCGCGTTCTTGATGACTCCGCTCTTGGTGCGGTGGTCGGCGGATCCCAGGCGAGCGCGAGCGCTGGCGATGCAGGTCTGGGGGCTCGTTGCGGTCCTCGTGGCCCTGCCCGTGTTCGTGTTCGTGAAGCGGCTCGTGGAGGTTCCCTTCTCTCAGCTGGTCTACCGACACGCCAATGCTGCTCTCGAGCCAATGACTGTCTGGCAAACAGTCCAGGTGGGCTTGACGGACTTCGCGGTGAGCTACGTGGAGGGGTACGGCGCCGGGATCCGTCATCAGGTGGACCCGTGGGTGGCGGTGGGTCCGCTGGTGCTGCTCCTCTGCAGTCTGGCCGTCTCCCTGCGCAGCCGGGACCATCTAGTGCGCTCCGCTGGATGGTTGGTGGCCTTGAGTGTCACGATCATCTTGATCACTGACTACGTGTTCGGCCAAGTGGTCTGGGATGCTGCGGGCGAAGATGGCCCCACCACGCGGGATTTTCCCAGCTTTCCCCGCACCTTTATCGGACTTCTGCCCGCCCTGGCGGTCATCTGGGTCGACTGCCTCCTGCGCAACGGCCGACGAATCGGGATGGCGCTGGTGGTCGGCTTATTCCTACTTCAAGCCTTAGATACCGGACGTCAGGTCTCGGCGGTCAGCGACACACGGTCATGGGCTGCCGACCGTATCGAAGAACTGTGGCGGCCGGGCGATCTGGTGATGTCGTGTCTGAACATCGCCCATCGTCTCCGGGACGACATCCCCTTGGTCGCGGAGCGAAGGCTCTGCTTGCCCGACACGGCGGAGCCCCCGGCCAGGATCCTGATGGTGACCTTCCCCGGAGGCTGGGAGGCCGACCGGGTTGGCTTGTGCTGGAACCAAGGATTCTCACTCCTGGACAATGGGTACCGTGTTCGCCTGTCCGAGGACCGGTTCTTGCCGCCACATGACGAGGGGACCAACTCGTTCCTGGAGTCGGGGATCCGCCTGATCGTCCTGGAGCGGAGCGAGCCCGACCCCCAGGGGCCGGACATCGTTCCGTGGCATCTCGAGTTTGAGCCCTCCCTCCTGGGTGGCACCCGGGGCGCGAGTGTCACCGCCACCTGGTTCACCAACGGGGACGCCGAGGACGAGACCCATCCTTTCGCTTCCAGGGTTCGCCTAGCCCGCCAAACTGATCAGCTGCACGACTTCAGCCTCATCATCCACCCAAAGAAGCCGCCGGCCTGGCTCGTAAAGTCCACATTCGGGTTGCTGAGGCCCTTCGATGAACCACTCGCCCTGTGGCCCAACATGCCGTTGCCGCCCGATCCCATCATTCCGTCGATCAAGCTGCGAACCTATTCCGTTCAGGAGCCCGCACTGCGAGTGTTGGGGCGGCTCCTGAACGCCCTGATGGGTCTCGGGGCGCTGACCGGAGCGCTGGCGAGCCTCCGGCGCCGCAAAGAGGATGCTGAGGTGAACCCTTGATCTCGTCCCTCGCGTCGTCAGCCAGACAACATCTTGCCGGCCCGCTCGTCGCGTTGCTGGCCGTGCTCGGTGGATGCGGACCCCCTGCCACCGACAGCGCGCCGACGGTAGTCGAGCTCAGCGGGAGCCCTGGCAGCGTTCCCGACAGAGGAGCCACGCCACCCGCGCCGCCAACGGTCCCTCCCGCCCCCTCCACCGAGGGTGATGTGACCCCCATGCCGTCGTTTCCCGACGGCAACCGACCCTCGTGGGGCGAGTTCGAGGCGCCCTTCATGGAGAACGTGCACGGTGCCAACGGCTGGGCCTGGGTGTCGACCATCGGCGGATCGCCGAGAGACTTTCCTGGAATCGGGGGCGTCATAGGGGAGACGGGACTCGAACTGCGTCCCAGCGCAGCGACGGTCGTTCTCGATGACACTCAGCCTCTCAACGGCCTGCGTGAGATCGCCGGTGTTTGCCGGGAAGCTCGAAAGCTTGATGGGCAGCGGCTGGCGCTCGCTCGACGCCTTCCGGCCTCCGGCCTCGATCTTAACGAAGCCGGCAACAGGGAGTCCCCCAACCCCGATGCCTATTGGTCTCAGACCTGCCCCGGCTGCCCGGGGGCGCCGACTGAGGAGGATCTGGCGAAGCGTGAAGACGACTCGGCGCTGGAGCGGCACGCCCTCGCAGGGGTTCGCCTCGCGGTCCTAGGGCCGCCGGAGGGCCAGGGCAGTTGGGAACCCGGCAGGCTTCGAAGCAAGCTGTTGAGGGAGGTGTTTCGGCCACCACATCCCGACTTCTCCATCCTCAAGGGGGGCCGAGAAGCAGCCCGACAGCGGAACCGGGAGCTTCACCTGACCGCGACGCTGTCCATGGCGTCTGGCCTCCACAGCATCTGGTCGGTGGCCGGCATGCTTGATTTGGTGACCCTGGACGAGCGCGCCGGGGGGGCGCCAGTCTCTCCGTCCATCGGGATGGCGCACGCGAAAGTTCTGCGCGCCCGTGGCAAGCGATCCTTGCGCCCCGCCCCAACGGGCACCGGCGATGAGGCTGTGGTGGACACAGCCTTGCACCTCCTGGGTGGAGGCTCCTTCCTGGCGACAGAGGGCTCCGTGCCATCGGCTCCCGTTCGGGCTGCCATTGCATTGGCTCAGGAGCATCCCGAGCTTCTCTACATGCGAGCCGGAAGAGTCGGTCTGTACTACTCCTTAGCGTCGGCGAAGGCTGCGGCGCTGGCCGGTTCGGACGCAGTCAATGAGGAGTTCATGGCCACGGCCAAGATTTTGGATGAGCTGCATATCCCGTACAAGGTGGTGTTCGCTGGAGATGGGATCTGGGTGGACAATGCCTTCGACATGGAGCGCCTTGGGCTCTACGACCTGGTCATCGTTCCCAGAGGCACACACCTCCAAGACGCCGAGTACAAGGCGTTGGGGGAGGCCGCGCGCGTGGCGTCGCTGCTCGTCAGCGGGCCCGTGGGAACCCACCGGCTGGATGGAACACCCGCCAATCGTGCTCCACTGGCCAGCGGCGCGGGGGATCGCCTCTTCCAACTGGACGGGTCAGCCGCTCAGCTAGTAGTCCAGCCCAGTGCTGCTGGCCGGGCCGCGCTCGAAGAGACGCTACTCTCAGCCCTCAACAAACAGTCATCACCGCTGCCACCTAGGGTCGTCACCGACGTGCCTCCCTCGGTTCTTGTGGAGCGGTTTATGGACCCTCGCTCCCATCTCTTGACTCACCACTTCGTCAACCTGGACGTGGTCGCGCAGACGAACAGCGTGAGGAAACTCGAAGGTCACATCCTGCGGGTGCCCGCGTGGCCCCGGCAGCACGGAGGGCAGTTTGAGGTGCATGGCTACAGCCCCGAGCAGCGGAAGGCCCAGGTGCTGGACTACACCTGGCTCTCAGAGTCCGAGGAGGTGGAGATCCGCCTGCCCCCATTGGGGGCCTGGACCTCGGTCAGTGTCCGCCCGAAGCTTCCGCAGCGCGGCACAGCGGCTGGGCCTGGTCGGCTTCGCATCGACCCACCCACCGTGGATGAGAACAGCCAGGGTGAGGGGGTGAACCAGATGATGTTCGACGTCCCCTGGTGGTGGGGTGGCAACCGAAAGCTGACCCTCAGCGCCCCCGAAGAGATCTTCAGCGCCAACAACATCCCCGATCTGGGCCAAAATCTGGTCCCCTCGTGGGACTACGCACCCGATGGGTCCCGGTTGACTCTGACGGCCACGAATCAATTCGTCCACGTCACTGTAGAGGCTCGTGTCGTTGAGCCCGATGCGGTGTCCGTCAACACCACCATCAAGAATCAACACTCAGAACGACTGCGCCGGGTGGAGGCCATGTTTTGTCTGGATCCGGGCGATCTGGGTCAGTTTCCCGACAGCGGGCTCGATCGAAACTATGTGCGCCGCCAAGGCGAGGATGTGGCGCTGGGCAACGACCGTCACTTCTCGGGGACCCCACTGTTTTCCGAGGGGACCGACTTTGACGTGCCGCTGACCGTCTTGGAGTCGGTCGATGATCTGTGGTCCCTAGGCCACGCCTACCAGAACAGCCAGACGCTCGGAGCCAACGGGGCAGGCGGCGGAGTCTGCATTCACACGTTGCCCCGCTTTGGCAGCATCAATCCCGGCGAGTCCCAGTCACTCTCTGGGCGCATCTACATGGCCAGCGGGAGAGCAGGGGACTTGTTGGATCGATTCGTTGCCGACCCCCCGTTCCCCATGGAGGTGCCGCAGCCCGACCCCAACCGCGCCAAAGGCCCCGTGTGCCTGCTCGGTAGAGAGGGTGGCTAGAGAGCCATCTCGTCGGCTCTCTTGGTTGGTTCGAGCCAGGTCCAGTCGGGCTTGCCCCAGAGGAGACCAAGGACCGCGAGGAGGGATGCGAGGGAGGTCCACAAGGCGGTCAGGATGTGGGTGGGCCGGTAATCGAACCGGACTGTGACCGATCCGGACTCCGGCAGATCCACCGCCAGCAGGCCAGCCTGGTCCACTGTTGGACCGATGTTCGTCACGAAGTCCTCATCGTAGTTCTGGTTGATGATGAGACGGCTGCCACCCCTTGCGATCACTTGGGCCGAGACCGTGTTCTGGGTGAACTCCACATCGACGACCTCACAGCCCCCACCGTCGCACCAGGCCTCGCCACGGTACTTGTCGTTGGGGACGCGGCTGCCATCTCGTCGGACGAACTCCCGGGCCCAGGGGTGCTCGTCCAGGTAGATGTCTGCGTACCACTCGATGGTTCCGATGCCGCGCGGCACGTTGAAGAACTCCCGCGTGTCATCGTGCCGGTGATGTTCTCGGTCGCTGCGATCAATCTCAGCGAGGTCCCCGAAGCGGTCCGGCATGTCGGGGTCCACCTGGCTGGGCCGGCGCATTTGATAGTACGAGTCGGCTGGCTCCCCCACAGTGGCAGGGAGCCGGAACAAGGTCTCGAAGAGCGGGGCGTTTTGAGCCAGAGGCCAAGCGAGGACAAGCGCACCTATGGACAGCACGACACGCCGGCCCCCGAGACTGGAAGCAACCCAGTGCAGGGCGCAGCCAAAGCCCAGCGCCACCGGCAACAGGAGGAAGAAGTTGAAGTACTTGTAGGGCTGGTTGATGGAATAGAAGCCGGGAAGCCCCCAGACGAGCGTTCGATAGGGATCTCCGGGCAGGTTGGGGCCAAAGCAAATGGCGAGGTAGATGGCAGCGACGCCCAACCAGGCCGCGAACCGAGCTCGCGCCATGGCGAGCAACGCCAGCGCTACGACGGGGAGGGTCAAGCCCAGGGGGGCGTACTCCGGGTCGGTAGGTGCGTCGTCGCGATAGCTCGTCTCTTCTGTCAGGGGCCGGTGCAGATAGCCCAGAAAGCCTGAGAGCGAGTCATAGAAGCACTCTCTTGCCTCCAGCTTGGTGCCGTATTGGTAGTGCCAGCCAACCGCACCAGCTTCTTGGGCCTGCTGGGTCGGTTGGTAGTCCTCAAAATAGTTGGAGCGGTCGAGCAGATCTTGCACCGACACCCACTTGCCCGCTCCCACAGACAGAACGACCACCATGGCAACCACCAGCCTCAAGAGCGCTGGCCGCCACCGCACCACTAGGTCACGTAGGGGTCGTGCCGCCAGGACAATAGCGCCCACGCCGATGAGCAGCAGAGCCGTGACCAGGGGGCCGAGCTGGGCGTGGTAGCTGATGATGGACGACACGCCCACGATGCACAGCAGGGCGGCGATCAGGCGCCGGATCACCGCCCATCTGCTCTCGCTCTGCACACCAGCGCATGCGCCAATCAGAAACGTCGTGACGGCCAAGAAGTGGCCGATGGCGGGGAGCCCGGTGCCGGCCTGAAACAACACCAAGCACAACAAGAGCCCAGCCAAGACTGCCCGCCTCAGTCCTCGTCCAGGCTCCAGCAAGAGGTACAAGACGGCTGGAGTCACCAGGTAGAACGCCTGTACCAAGAACCCGGTCAGCATGAACGACGGGAACCAGCCCGAGAACGCGAAGGCGCCGGCGGCTAGGAGAGCGAAGGGGGGGTCGAGCCCACATGTCCTGCGGGCAAGGCCGAACATGCCCAGTGTTCCGGCCCAGAGCAGCAGCACCAAGTTGAGCCGAACCGCCCACTCGGTGGGAAGGAGTACGAACGAGAGGGATGCGGGCGACAACGAGCCATCGGAGGGGTGTCCCAGGATCGGATAGCCGCCGCCCACGAGGTGAGTTCGGAGGGGAAACTCGCCATAGCGAAGAAGGCCCTCCTCGAGGAAGAACGAGAAGGCAATGTCGTGCAGCCAGTCTTCATCTCGAAAGTCATCGCCCTGGCGGAGCCCGTCCGGGTGCCGCATCATCGGCGCACAAAAGAGCAAGGTCAGGGCCAGGGTGCCGAAGAGGGCAAGTCTTCGAGACGAGGCCGCCGGCCCCGGTGCTGGGGTCGGAGTCTCTGGTGCCTGGCTGTCTGGGCTTGGGGATTCCACTGGCGGCGAGCCTTTCCCCCGAAGACTACCGCCCCGCGAGGGCTCCAGCTATGCCGGGGCCCTGGTACCGAAGGAGGGGCTCGAACCCTCACTCCCCAAAGGGAACTGGATTTTGAATCCAGCGCGTCTACCAGTTCCGCCACTTCGGCAGGGCAGGGAAGGGGTACGTGAGGGCGGGGTTTCTGTCAACGGTCGGAGTCGTCCTTGTGTTGACAAGGTGGCCGCCAGAGACCCTCTGTGACTCGATCCCTTGTCCCCGAGCAAGGGGGCAGGCAAGCTCCAATGAATGCGCCTGGCGATCTTCACCGCGATACTTGCTGTCGGCACAGCGATGTTGGCTTCGGGTTGTCTGTCACGACCCCCAGACACCCCCCTCCACGTGCGGCCCACGGACGGCAAGCCCCGGGCCCCGGGCGAGAAGAAGGGGGGGCTCTACGACACGGTCGAGCTCAAGCCCAGCCAAGGGCGCCGAGACTGGAAGGCTGTGGAGGGTTCCCACCTGAAGTTTACGATTGGGGTCGACGATCGTTTCTTTGCCTTTGCACAGGAGCCGTACCTGCGGTCGGTGCTCCATCGCCAGAATCTAATTGGTGTCGTCGGAACCATCCCCATTGAGGGCGGCTTCCAGATGGATGGCAATCGAATCAATACGGCGACCGGTGCCTTTGTGCTTCGGCTGGACCAGCTCACCCTGGAGGATGACGAGCGTGCAGCGGCGGTAAAGAACATCGTCTTCGGGATCCCCGAACGTGGCGATGGCCAGGTGGAGGCTCGCATCATCGACATGAAGTTTGGCAGCGGCCCACGGGAAGGATTCGCCATTCAGGGCGACATCACCCTTGAGCTACCCGTGGGGGCAGCGCAGCGAAAAATCACCGTGTTCATGACCCTGGACCGGCAGAGCTACGACCGCTACCGATGGACCACCTACCAGCCGGTGGAGGTCAAGGTATCCGAGGACTTCGCCTCTCGGGAGGACGTGCGAGAGGTGGGGGATCGCTGGGATGTGCGGAAGATCGCCGACATGGTGCGTATCCACGCGGAGCTGGTGCTGGAGCGCCCTCCCGGGTGAGGAGCCGGCGCGGCTCCGAGCCTCAGTTGTCCTGTCGGTCTCTGGGTGGCGAGGGCCGAACGTTCCTGACGAGTTGAAGGTCCGTCACCCTCGGCGCCGTTGTGCACCGTGGCAAACTAGGCTGGTTGGAACCTCGTGTGCCGAACCCGAACGGAGCGCTCTCCTGCAGCGCCTGCAGTCAGAGTCTCGAGCCCTTGGACCGCTTCTGCCGTCGATGTGGCAGGCCGGTCAGCGGCAAGACCCCATTTCACCATCGGCCCTGGTTCGTCCTGGTAATGCTCTTCGCGGTAGTGGGGCCGTTTGCCTTGCCGCTCTTGTGGCGGAGCGCTGGCTTCAGTCGTCGCCAGAAAGTAGTCATCACCGTGCTACAGGGTGTCTTCGTGTGGTTCATCCTGTCCGGGATCGTGCGCGGCTACATGATGTATCTACAGTTCATCTCTAACTTGGGTGTCGGATGAATGAGGGCTTGGCTGAGTCCGAGCCCACATGAGGCAGATGCGGAGGGGTTTGTGATCCGTAACAGGTACCATCAACGAGGCATGCCGAACTCCACAGGTCCATCGCACATTCTCTGGGCGCTCCTTCTCCTGGGAGGGCTGGGAGCGCTGTCTGCGGGCTGTGCCCAACGCCTCGTTGATGTGGGTGGCGGTGCCGACGACGATGACGCAGGCGACGATGACGCAGGCGACGATGACGCAGGCGACGATGACACAGGCGACGATGACACAGGCGACGATGACACAGGCGACGATGACACAGGCGACGATGACTCGGCGTCGGACGGACCTTGCGGGGACGATCCGTTGTCCGAGCTCATCGACGTGGACGACGACTGCCGAGTGGACTACGTCATCACCCAGGACCCGAACCTGGATGTGATCTGGCAGGTAAGCAGCTTCGCCGAACACCCCTGCCACCGAGAAGTGATGATGACACCCTTGGTGGTGCCGTTGACCGACACTGACGGGGACGGGCTGGTGGGCGGCAACGACGCCCGAGCCGTGGTGTTCACCACCTTTTGCGGGAACGACTACCACCAGGACGGCATGGTGCGAGCGGTTGCCGGCGATGGCTCAGCCGTCCTCTGGACTGCCAGCGAGACCGCCTACCGGGTTCAGCCAGACGCTGCGCTGGCAGCGGGCGACATCGACGGCGACGGTTGGCCAGAGATTGTGGGGGTCCACGAAGATGGTCGCCTCATCGCCTTTGACCATGAGGGGAACGGCATCTGGCAGTCAGCCTCGAACGTGCCGGACGGCGGGGAGCGGGGAGCGCCCTTCCTAGCGGACCTAGACGGGGATGGGAGCGTCGAGATCTTGTTTGGCAATCAGATTTACGACGCCCAGGGTCTGCTCGTGGGCGAAGGAGCTCACGGACGCGGGGCCAACGCCTCTCGTCAGGACTTCCCCACGTCCATTGCCGCAGACGTGGACCTCGATGGCACCCAGGAGGTGGTCGTGGGCAACGCCCTCTACAGTCGGGAAGGCAACTCGCTCTGGTTCAATGGGGAGCCCGACGGCTTCCCAGCGGTGGGCAACTTCGACAGCGATCCAGAGGCTGAAATCGTCGTCGTGTTTACCGGCCAGGTGCGAGTCCAAGACACCAACGGCACCGTGATCGCAGGGCCTGTCACCTTGCCAGGCACGGGCTCCGGCGGGCCCCCAACGGTGGCTGACTTCGATGGGGACGGCTCCCCCGAGATCGGGGTGGCTAGCCTGGCCTACTACACGATGTTCGACAGCGACCTCTCCGTTCTGTGGTCGAACCCTACGGTGGATCTGTCCTCGTCCATTACGGGCTCCTCTGCCTTCGACTTCGATGCCGATGGCAGCTCTGAGGTCGTGTATGCCGACGAGCACGATGTGTGGGTCTGGCATGGGGCCACAGGCGACCTGGTGTTTCAGGGCTCCGGTCACGCCTCCGGCACACACCTGGAGTACCCAGTGGTGGCTCAGGTGACCGGCGACGGTGCGCCCGAGATTGTGGTGGCTTCCAACCACCTGATCGACCCTGGCTGGAACGGCATCACGGTGCTGGCGGACTCGGGCCGCACCTGGATGCCCACGCGAGCTGTCTGGAACCAACACGCGTTCATGCCTACGCATGTGGGCGACGACCTCTCCATCCCTACGAATCCGACGATGCCTTGGCTCCAAGGCCAGGGGTTCCGCCAGAACGAAGTGACGACAACGCCCGGGGTGGCCGCTGCGGACCTCAGTGTGGAGCTTCACGCTCGCTGTCCCGATGGCAGCGGAGAGCGCCTTCGCCTGCGCGCGTCCAACGCTGGCAGCGTTCCAGCAGGCGCGTTCGACGTGGTCGCTACCGACGCCGTGAGCGGCAACCTGTTGGGCACCAAGAGCCTCACGGGGTTGTCAGCGGGAACGTTGGGAAGTCCCTTTGATATTCAGCTCGGGAGCCTCGCGCTGGGAGCGACTGTGTTCGTGACCATCGATCTGGACGGGGATGTCGTCGAGTGCGACACCGACAACAACGCTATTCAGGTGGATCCCTGATCAGGAACGTCGCCTAAGCTAGGAGGGAAAGCGAAGGTGCCACGAGCCAGAAACATCAACGACTACCTCTGGAACAAGCTCGACACGAAGCACAAGCTGATTGCGATGGGGGCAATGCTGGTGTTGGGCCCGATCGCCTACTGGGTGGGAGACTCTATTCCCACCGGCTACGAGGGGCAGATGGGCATTCGGGACGCTTGCGAGTCCGTCAGCAAGCCCATGTCGCCCAAGAGCCTGATGGCCCACTTTCCAGAAGGCTCCTACACGGGACGCTGCATTCCCGAGACCCAGGAGTGCGGCGAGTTCACGGACGCCTCCGGTGTGACCTGGCACTTCCCGTGCCCCAATGGCAGGTGCGCCATGTACTGGTTGGTCGACGGGTGGACCTGCCGGGTGGACCTGAGCGACGGGCATCTTCGCGCCATGGGGCCGGGGGAGCTGGAGATCCCCTGACCTGATGGGGAGGGCGACCTAAATGTCTAAGACACTCCCCCACATGGAGGTTGCGCGTGCGCCCTTGTGGTTGGTCGGTCTCATCACCGTCGTCGCGCTCGCCGGACTGCCACGACTGGCGATGGACCAGGGCTACCAGCTGGCCAGCGACCACCCCCTGGTCCAGCTGAACCAAAGAGTGCGCGGCAGCACCCTGTCGGATCAGGCGATGGGCGTCGTTGTGTGGTCCAACCGGTCGTTGCTCAACGCCGACGGTGTCCGAGACATCGAGGCTGCTCGGGAGGCCGTCGCTGCCATTCCATACCTCGAGCATGTGAGGGCCGTGACGCGGGCTCCCGTTCTCGCATCCCAGGACGGCGTCCTCGTCGTGACAACGCCGCTCTGGCCTCCGCCGTTAGATGAAGGCGGCTGGACGGAGGCCCGCAAGGAGGTCTTCGCGGACCCCTTCATCCCCGGGCAGCTCATCAACGATCAGGGAGACACAACGGTCATCGTCGGCTGGGTTCGTTCACTCACCGCGGACCAGGCACTGGCGGCGCTGGCGGCCTCCTCGGTTGCCGGTCCCCAGGCTTCTGATGGACCCCTCGAGAGCGCTGTGCGCAAAGAGATTGCGCAAGCCAGACTCGCCGTGGGGCTGGGCGAGGTGGCGGGGCCTCCCGACCTCGTGATCGCCCAGCGCCTCAGAGCACTGGCCAGCGTCGGCAGCCGATCCGAAGGGGGTGCTCCCCCGGACATTCAGGCGGGCCTAGAGGACTGGATCGCGCGCGCCGAGTTCATCGCCCAGGATCCCGATGCCGAGGTCAGCCGGCTGCTCGGGGAGCGTGTCGACGGCCTCGTCCTCACGACAGGGACCAGGGCGGCGCCGTTCGGGTCGAAGCTGGTGGAGTCCGGTCTGCAGGCCCAGTACCCGGTCGCTTTCCTCCTGGGACTTGTGGGTTTCCTTTGTGCGGGGTTTGGATTCATCGCTCATGGCAGGGGCGTCCTGGCGGGCCTGGGGGCGATCTTGGCGGCGATTGCAACCCTCGGCGCCACACTGGGCACCCTCGGCTGGCTGGGAATTCCCGCCGATCCCCTCTCGATCCTGGGATCCCTGGCGGGCGTCGTCTGGACCCTTGCGCTGGTGATGCAGGCCCCATGGACTCCCCGTGCCCTCGGTCGGGCCGGGCTGGTGCTGGGCTTGCCCTTGTTGCTGCTGTCACCACTGGGCCCCTGCGGATCGCTGTGGGTAGCGGCCGCCCTTGGCCTCGGCTTGGCCCTGCTCTTCGGAGCGACCTGCAGCGGGTGGGCGCCCATGGCGGGCGGCCGAAGTCCACAGCCGCTCCAGGCTCCCGTGCCGTGGTTCCTCAAGGACGGATCGCGCGACCTCGGGTTCGTAGCAGTGGCTCTTGTGCTCTTTGCCCTGAGCCTCTCTCTGAGCCCCCCAGGGGGAGGGGATACGTCCCGGCTCCTCGCTGGCCGACACGTCATCACCGGCCAGGAGACCCGTGGTCTTGGCGCTGCCATCGTCCGGGACAGGCTGGGTGGAGTGCCCCCTGTGTTTCTGGTGGCTGAGGGGAACGAGCCGGGCCACTTCGCCGACCCCACGGCAATCGCGCACCTGAGCGAGCAGGTAGAACAGCTGCGTGACGGCAAAGAGGTGAGTGCTGCCTGGGGCTGGCCGGATCTCATCGGGCATCTGCACCGGCGCGTCGCTGGTGTCGACAAAGGATCGATGCCCAGCCACCGGGATGCTGTGGAGCAATACCTCTTGTTGCTGGGACGCCCTCAGGACACGCGCAGCTTCGTCTCCCGCGACCTGGACCTGGCCCTCGCACGACTGAACCTCAGCAACGCGGGGGCGAAGCGGGCTGGGCGACTCTACGACAGGTTTCCAGCAGAGGGAGAAGGCCCATTCCTTGCGGGCGCGGCCCTGGAGTGGACGCTCGCGTCCCGCGAGCAGTCGCGGGCACTGCTACTCAGCCTGGTCCTCGGTTGTCTGGTGTTCCTGCCGCTAGTCGGGTGGACGGGTGCTCACGGTCGAAGAGAGCGGCTGCGCGTGGGCCTGGCAGTCTTCTGTTACGCCATGCTGTGGTCGGGGTTGGCCCTGATCTTCGGCGACGTGTCCGGCAGAGGTGGTCCCGAGTCCTGGGTCGGAGCGGCGCTGGTCGCTGGGGTGGGGGTGCAGGTGGTGATGTCGCACCGACGGCACGACCGCACGGCCCTGGCTCTGCTCCTGGGAGCAGGCGGGCTGCCGCTCTTCTTCACACCCGTGCTCCCGCTTGTGCAACTGGCGGCAGTGCTGGTGACGGGCAGCCTTCTGCTTCTGATGTGGCAGAAGCCGATGGACTTCTCAAAGCTCTGAGATGCCGATGTTCTCTCAGCGCCCCCGGTCGACCAGCAGTGCTGTCCCCAGGTAGCTGGGCTCGAGGTCCCACTCGATCACGTTGGCGAGCAGCCAGGCCGTGGGATCGGGCAGCACCTCGACCGTCGCCGAGGCCCCCAGGCGCTGGCGCACCAGCTGGGTGGCGCCGTCCATGAAGGTCTCGGGGAGCCGCTCGCTGATCTTGCAGCGCTGGCGCTCGTTCATCCAGGTCGTACGGGGCAGCAGCCAGAGCCTCACCGCCGTGTAGCGGGGCAGCGTCTCCCCCTCGGGGCGCACCGCCTCCACGTTGCGGAAGCCCTGGAACACGAAGGGCCAGGGTGAGAGGGGCGGCAGGGGCGGCATGACGATGCTGTCCGGGTAGTTCCACTCCCAGCCGGTCACATCGAGGGGATCGCCCAGCTGACAGCCCAGCTGGCCGCCGTAGCTCGGGTCCCAGCTCAGGTCCAGGATGCCGATTGTCGCCACCTCACCCCGCCCCTCTGCCGCCGCCAGCTTGCGAGCCACACGGTCGCCCGTGTGATCAGAACGGCTGATGAGGTGATGAGTCGTGTAGTGCCGACCCGAGGTGGACCGGCTGTAGGGCCACAGGAGGCTCCCGGTATAGGCCTTGGGGCTCACCAGGGGGTCGGGACCAAAGGCCGATGCAGCCAGGGGCCACAGCGTCATGACCGCGCCGTTGAGCAAGAACGCCGCGGCCCAGGCCGAGATCACGCGGCCTCGATGCGCCCGATACAGCGTCGCGACCTGCGCCCCCAGCCCCCAGCGCTCCAGCGGACCGAGGCCCTCGATGCGGCCCACCCGGCCGAGAGCCACCATGACCAGAACCGTCATGCTGGGCACCAGGAAGAGCCAGTCGTTCAAGAAGGCCTTGTTGCTCGTGGCGAGCAGGATGACGGGGAGCTGGGCCACCACCGAGGCCGCCACCAACAAGCCAACCCAGCGCTGGTAGCGCTCTTCGTCGGTCTGGGCGCCTCGCCAGAGCAGCAGGATGGGCGCCGCCAGGATCCCCGGCAGCATGAGGAAGGACGTGCCCCGCATCAGATGGATCCACTGCACCTCACGGATCAAGTCGATGACCAGGCCCAGCTGGGCGACGAACACAGACTTTCGCCACCACAGGGTCGCCATGTAGCCACCGCCACCCACCTTCTCGGGCAGGTAGTGGTGCAGCGAGTAGCCCGGCTCGCCAATGACGGTGCCGTAGACGCCCAGGTACCAGATCACCAGCAGGTGAGTGATGCCCGCGGCTGCCAGCAGTTGCCGGATGCGGGGGCGCACCGCATAGCCCCACCGGCGACCTACCGGCAAGAGCAGGATGCCGATGCCCGCATAGGTGATCGCCACATCACTCACCACAATGGGGTGGGTAAACATGCGGAGCCCCTGCAGGACGCCGAAGCCAATCCACCAGGGCCACGCTTGCTTCGGAGCCGTTCGTAGCGCCCGCAGCCCCAGGTACAGGGCAATGGGCGTCAGTGCGGCGGCGTGGAACTGAACGTCCCACTTGCGGCTGTAGTTGACGACGATGGGCAAGGTGCCAACGACAAACGCAGACAACAGAGCCAAGCGCCGCGTGGCGAACTCACTGGCCAGTAGGAAGGTGCCCCAGACAAGCAACAACAGGAAGGGGAGGTTGGTCAGCCGGAACATGGCTCGGCTGGGCCCAAAGGTTCCCAGTGCCGCCAGCAGGGTCGTCTGGGCCAGGGGCGGATGGAACTGGCCCGGTCCCTTGACCATGCGTCGGGTCAGGATCTTGAGCTTGCCCGCCAAGCCAGCCTCTCGATACGCGTGGACGTCATCGGCGAGGGCTGCTGTGTAGAAGTCGTCGTGGTCGTTGGGAGGTCTCCGGTCCAGAACACAAAAGACGACAAAGCTCAGGCCCACAAAGAGCAGGATCCAGAGCAAGTGGCGATGCTTTCCGGCGCTGTTGCGGATCCGCTCGAGACCCGACTGCGGTTCCCGCAGAGGCGAGCCAGGATCTTCGGGGGATTCAGCTTCGTTCACCACAACTCCCACTCTCGCATCCTACTGTGCCTCGGAGAGCCGAGCACGCCCTCGAGCCCATCCACGCCCGAGCGCCTCGGCGCCAGCACCCTGCCCGAGCGCGCCAGACCAGGGCCCCCGGTCCCGCTCAGTGACCACCAGGCCCTCCCCAATGCCCTCGACCACCGACTCCCAGCCCGGTGCCCCAGCGGCGGACTGAAGCAAGGATACGACGACGTCCGGTTTCCAGTTCCCCACCATGGCGATTGCCCAACCCAAGTTCTGGAGGCGCTGATCCGCCTGGGGAGCCGCCAAGCCCGGCGGCGGGGCCTCGGAGGCCACCAGTTCCGCGATGCGGGTCGCCGTGATGGGTGGGTAGGGCTGCCAGCCTTGGGTGCTGAGGTCATTCTCGGGGCGAAACAGCAGGTCAAACCCCTCGAAGTCTCGATCGGCGCCCGTCGTTCGCCGGTACTCCAAGAACTCCACAGCCTGGTCCCACAGCGGCACGGGGGGAAGGGCCCGCAAGCCCGCGCGACTCAGCCAAATGCCCGGGTTGTATCGAAGCGAAGGGCCCCATCTCGAGCTGTCGATGACCTGGAGCAAGTCTTGGGCCCCTGGCCCCACCCAGGGCGCAGCAAGGCACACCGACACTCCGAGAGCTGCCACGGCCCCCAGAGCCCGGGCGGTGCCGGCGCGATTCGCCACGGACGCGACCAACATCCCGATGATCCAGGCCAGTGCCACCAGAGCCATGGGATAGATGCCCGTCAGATAGCGCAGCGCAAGATCGGGCCCCACCAGGCCAACAAAACACAGGGTCAGCCAGGGTCCCAGCGCAAGAGTCATGGCTACCGCCCCAGCAAAGCTCCGTCTCCGCCAAAGGGCCGCCCCAAAGCACAGAGCTGTGAGGCCCACGAGCACCATGTTGGCGGGTCCCGAGTCCCCCGCTGGGAGCCCACCATACGCGTGTGCTACCGACACAGAGTCCATGTGGACTATCAGGTGGAAGGGGCTCTGTACGGCTTCTAGGAGAGTGGGCCCGGCTGCCCCCGCCAAGATCGACGGCGGCGTCGCCTGCCCATACTCCACCACCGGGATGGCCAGCAGCGACTTGGGGGCGAGCAGGGTCCGCAGAACGTAAGGAAACCCGCCGCAGAGCAAGCCGCCCAAGCCCCACAGGATCGTCCGCGGCTGGGGCACCAGGGGCCTCGGCCCCACCAGCACATAGGCCATCCCACCGGCCACCAGCAGGGGCAGAGCCAATGGGGACAGGGCAACAGCAGCACCCGCTGCCACACCGGCCCCCAGCCACCGGCGAGGAGTGGGTGGCCCAAAGAGGAGGGCCAGGGCCAGGGCCCCCAGGGCCTGGGCCTCGGTGTGACCCGAGTAGGGGCGCACCTGGAGCATGGCTGCTGGCATGGGCGCCAGCGCCAAGGCAACCGCACCGATACGTCCCGTCCATGCGGAGCCATGCCGGGTCAACAGGGCGGTCCATGCGCCGGCGCCCACCGCGCCAAAGAGCGCTGCGTACAAGTGGAGCCCGAAGAAGCCGGCCCCAAACACCTGAGCGAACAGGGCAAAGCCGAGGCAATAGGGCACGAAGGCAGCCTGGTGAAAGTTGAAGTCGTTCCAGGCCAGAGAGGCGAGGTCGGAGAGCGGTGGGAGGGAGCCCTGGAGTAGGTCTTGCGCCAGATCAGCGTGCTTCCAGGTGGCTTGATCGACCATCGTGAGGAGGTCGGGCGCCGACAGGATCAGCAGCAGCCGCGCCACAAGAAACAGACCCGCGCCCATCACAATGGCACCCCGAAGGGAGCCACCCCCATTTGGTGTCGGCCCTCCGGCTCGGCTACCGTGCACAGGATGATCTGGGACGGTTTCAGGAGCCTCGTCGCCGGGCGCCGAAGCGACTGGGTGCTGCTGGCTCTCGTTGCTGTCTACCTTGTCCAGTTCGCCCTGCTGTTCTTCGTTCCCGGCGGGCGGATCGCTGACGAGGAGCTCCACAGCCCCACGGTTGCTGCTCTGCTGGCCGCTGGGCACCCCTTCGACTTGCCTCGGCTTCAGTACACTCCCTTCTGCGGAGGCTGCACCGCCGAGACTCTGCTCGCCTTGCCCTTGTTCTCGGTCCTCGGCCCCAGCCTTGCTGCCTGGCGGTTGATCCCGCTCGCCTTCGGCCTGGCCATCTTGGTGCTGAGCTATCGCATCGTCTGCCGCGCCGAGGGTGTGGGAGCGGCCGCCATCACCGGGCTCTGCCTCGTGTTGGCGCCCCCGTTCTTCCGAGAGTGCGGGATTGTCGCGTTCGGCAGTCACTTCGAGGTCCTGGCCCTCGTGCTCGCCGCCATGATCCCCTGGAGCAATCTGTTCGAGAGAACCCGAGCCCGCGACGCATTCACTCTGGGCCTCTTGCTGGGCTTGGCGTTTTGGTTCTCGTACACATCGGCCTTTGCAGCACCGGTCCTCCTGGGCTCTCTCTTCCTATGCCGCTGGCGCAGCCTCATGCAATCGGGCGGACTGGCTGTTTTAGGGGCCCTCGCACTGGGTTGCCTCGTGGGCATCATACCGCTGGTGAGCACCCAGATGGCGCTCCGCAGCGCCCACTTGGTCGCCGAGGGCTCCTTTCTCTCTGTGTACGGTCGGGATGCCTTCGATCTGATCACCGGTAGCCCCGGATTGGGGGCTCGGATCATGACGCTGGTGGGGCCCTCGTACTGGGCCTCCATCTTCAATCCCACCTTTGGGCCCGACAACGCCATCCCCTCGCTCGTCTACGCGCTCTTGCAGGCCGGGTGGGTAGCGCTCGCGCTGGGGATCGGCTGGCGCAGCGTGAGAGGGGCGGCAGAGGCCAACCAGAGCAAGGAGCTGAGTTCAACAGCCCCGATCCCGCTTGTGGCTTCGCTCCTCACCCTCTCTTACGCATTGCTGTTTGTGCTCATGGCTCCTTATCGGGGTGAAGTGCCGCCTCCGCCTCCGGTGCCCGCCAACGGCCTGCGCTACCTGGTGCCTCTCGTACCTCTGGTGGCCCTCTGTGCGGGCCCGGCGGTGATGCGAGGGCTGCGCGCTGGCCAGCGGCTGCGCGCGTTCACAGCCGTGGCGCTCCTCGCATTCTTGACGCCGGGAGCCATCGCCGCGGTGGACTCGGTGGAAGTGCGTTGGTTGTCGTCGGAGCCCCTGTATCGGCCCGCCATCGACGTCACCACGGTCCTGGGTCGCACGCGCTGGGATGCGCCTTCGGTGTCCGAATTGGCGGCCACTGGCGCCGTGGATCAACCTCTCTCGAGTGCGCCGCGGCACCGCTTCGCCCGCAGAGCCCACCTCCATGCCTATGGCGAAGCCCTCGCTCAGCGAGTGACTCCCAACGTCACTGCCGGAGAGCTTCAGGGAGTCCTCAGGGCCATCGAGGCGTTGCCAGAAGACGAGGGCCTCGTGCTCTACGAGGCGATCGTCCGCGGACTGGCTCCGGTCATTCCGGCGCCACCTTGGGAGCCTCCCTCGGGGCCGTTTGGCCAGCTGGTGTCTGCGGCCCTGGCGCCCGACACGGGCGACGCCTACCGCCAGCTGTGGCGGGCTGCTCTCAACCGAGGCCGCGACCCGTTCTGGGACCTGCACCTGCGCCTCACTCAGGGAAAGCCGCTGCCGGCTGCCTGGCTGGACTCCCGCATCGAAGACGCTCGGCTGGAGGCTTTTTGCTGGACCCTGGGGGCGATGACGGGCGTGGCCTTCCGCCAGGCGCAAGATCCCCACTTCGAGATGACGGAGTCTCTCCGGGTCCGCAACGCCATTCCTGAGAGACATCGGGTGGTCTTTGCCGAGGGGCTGGGCCAGAGTCTGGGCCGACGGTGGGGCTACAGCCACAGACGGTACGACGAGTTGCTGGGGCATCTGGGGGACCCCCAAGAGCAAGAGGTGTTCTCCCAGGCGTTTGCCCAAGGGGCTCGTGCGACCTTTCTGTTTCCGGTCGCGCTGGACTGACTGGCCCAGACCACAAGCCGGTAGACCGAAGCGCCCTGATATAGGGGCGCGGGCGCGTTGGGATTGTTATCTTGCACCCGATGTCCCCCACAGGAAGTGTGCCACTCGCTGTCGTCCGGACCCTGATGGCAGTCCGCAGACGTCGTCGGCTGCTCGCGGGCCTCCAAGCTCTCGCGTGGATGCTCGGGGGACTCGCTGTCTTGTTCGCGCTGGGAGGGCTGGTTGCGTCGAGCCCGCCCCACAGAGTCAACCCCTGGCTCCAGCAGGGCGCGAGGCTGTGGCTGGTGGCTGCGCTGGCCGGGCCTGTGGCCTTATTTCTGATCCCAGCATGGCGGCGGACGAGCTCCCTGTTGGCGTTGGCCAGAGCCATCGACGATCGAGTCCCGGAGACCCGAGACTCCCTGATGACCGCAGTCGATCTGGCCCACGCGCTGGACTCGGGAGCGCTGGAGACCGACGAACAGACCCGTAGGCTCGCCCATGCTCACCTGGGCCAAGCGGAACGCTGGTCGGCTTCAGTCTCAGCCCTCGAGCTCTTGCCTCTCTCGGTGCTCGGACGTCGGACCCTCGTAGGCCCTGTAGTTGCCGCCGTGGTGGCAGCCGCCATGGTCCACAGCGCGCTGCCGCTCGGCTCGGGTCTGCGACAGCTGTTGGGGCCCAGTCCCGCGCTGGCCGAGGACGGCCTGTCGGACGCAGGCACGGCCTCCCTGGTTCTCAGGAACCTCAACCTCACCCTGACACCTCCGGCGTATTCGGGACGGGAGGAGCTCGTCCTGGAGGGCACCAGTGGTGATTTTCAGGCTCTGCCAGGAACCCGAGTCACGCTGAGCGCCGATCTTCCCGCGGGAGGAAGGCAGTTGACCTGGCACTGGGGAGGCGACGATGCCGTCGCCCACCCCGTGGAGGGGACCCATGTCTCGTTCCCCTTCGTGGTCCCTGGCCGGGGGCACTACCACCTGAGCTTGGAGCGCGCGCTGGGACGTTCCGAGCTGCAGACCCGAAGATTCCGGGTACAGGCACTTCCCGACAATCCCCCCGAGCTGGAGGTGTCTGCGCCAGCCGGGACCGTCGACCTTCGCTCCGAGGACGAAATCCAGATTCAGATCCGCGCAGCCGACGACTTCTCCCTCTCTCGCCTGGAGCGCGTCGTGATGGCGGGTGATCGAGAGATCGCTCGAGTTCCCATCGCCGACGTGGCGAGACAAGCCGAGTGGAGCGGCGCCATGCCCTGGCACCCAGGACTGGACTTGAGCGACCAGGGGGGGGATGTGGAGATGATCATCGAGGCCTGGGACAACGACACGGTCAATGGACCCAAGGTCACCCGCTCGCGGCCCATCGAGATCTACGTGCCAACGGCGAGGGACCAACATCGCCGGGCCCTCAACCTCAAGCAACGACTCCTCAACGAGTCCTTGGACTTCCTCGCCACCTTGCTGGTGGATGACTACGGCGCATCTGCTCAGGTGCGCATGCGCGACGAAGTGCTGGCGCAGTTCGACCGGCAGCACCATCTGGCCCTGGCCGTCTTGACGACGGCGTCCGAGTTGTCGACCACCCTTCAACAAGATCGCTACGAGCGGCGCTCTGTGTTTCTGGGGATCAGCCAGGCGGTCGAGAATCTGGCTCGCCGTTGGCAAACCGTGGTGGAGCTGGTCGAGACCGAGATCCGAGCGGGGCAGAGCTCCGCTGTGCACCCCATCTTGGTGGGCCAGCTGCTCACCAGTCGGCGGAACGTAGCCCAAGAGCTGGAACGGGTCGTCATCGATCTCTCTGCGTTCATCCAACTTCAGCAAGGTGAAGAGGCGTTGGACCAGCTGGCCGACACCGAGCCCCTGCTGTCCGACCTGGCAGACCTGGTGCGCCAGGCACAAGATGGGAAGCCGGTGCAAGACGCCCTCGCCCAAGCATTGGATGAGCTGGCGGAGCGCCTCGACGAGGTCGCCCGAAAGCTGGCCGAGCGAAGCCGCGGTCCGGACGAGGGCTTCGCCAACCGTCTTCCTTCCGACCTAGCCCCCGGCATGTTGGAGCAGATCCAGCAACTCCTTGCCGAGGGGCGGTACGACGAAGCCATGGAGCGTGTCCAGCAAGCCATGGATGCAGTCAGCGACTTGGCAGAGAACCTCAACCAGGAGCGCGAAAATCAAGCAGGCAGCCAAGAGGCCCAGCAGCTGGCTCAGCAGCTGGACGAGGTCATCCAGGAGACCCAACGTCTCGAGCAGGAGCAAGAGGAACTCATCGAAGCGACTCAGGAGCTGGAGCGGCGATTCGGGAGCGGCGAACCCCTGAGCGAGCAATCCCGACGGGAGCTGGCTGAGGACATGGACCGGCTCCATCGCTTGATTCAGGACTTGCCCGTCACTCCTCTCCCAGCCCGGGCGCAAGGAGCCGTACGGCAGCGGGCTCGGCTCGCTGAGCGCATGAGCGCGCAGATGCGCGAGGCCTACGAGGAAGGGGATCTGGACGAGGCCATCGAGCTCGGGGAGACCGGCGAGGCCTATCTGGACGACATGGACGGGGATCTGGCGCGCAGCCAGGATCTCGGGGAGGCACTCCGTCGCGACGCTCGCAGCGAGGTCATGGAGGCCCAGGGCTTGGCGCACAGCATCGTGGAGCGCATGCGACGAGGTCGCCGCCAAGCCGAGGCATCCCGTCAGCAGGCGAGCGGCGCAGGGCAGGGGGTTCGCCAGCGGCAAGGCACGCTGCGGCAAGGGGTCCAAGCACTCCGTCAGCAGACCGAGCGCATTGGCGGGTCAGCGTTCAACCCAGTGGCTGGGCGAGACAGCCTCGACGCAGCGGGCGAGCTCATGGAGAGAGCCGGCCAACGACTGGGGGGTGGGCAGCCCTCCCACGCGCTGGCGGCCGAACAGGACGCTCTCGGGCAGCTGCGCCAGTTCCGGGAATCGCTCGAGGCCAGTCGCATGGCCATGCAGAGTGGCGGGTCCATGGGAGCGGGCGCGATGGCTCGCTCCGGCTCTGGCCGGTCCAGTCTTGGCTCGAGGCCCCGATCCGATGGCATCCTCGGTGAGTCGGGCAATCAGGACGTGGAGATGCCAGAGCCCGAGGACTTCGTCGGCCCCGAGGCGTTTCGGTCGCTGGTACAAGAGGGCGCTGCCGAGGATGCCCCCGATCGCTATCGCCCCTACAACCACAGCTACTACGAAGAGTTGGTTCGATGACCTGGCCTCGCTCTGTTCTGGTCCTCACCGTTGTTGCCGCAGCGCTCTGGGCGGGAGCCCCTGATAGCGCAGGGGCAGGCGACTACCATTCGGCGACCGAGGCCCTGGAGCGTGTCCAAGAGACCCGAATTGACGAGGCGGAGCTGGTGCTCAAGGGGATGCCGCTCGGCACGCCTGCGCGAGCATGGGCGGAGGCATCCATTCTCTTTCACCGAGGGCGCTATTCGGCAGCTCGCGACGCCCTCCCCGAGGCTGCTCCAGGAGAGCCAGATGGCCTCCGACGGCTGCGCATCCGCATCGAGCATGCGCACAAGGCAACCCTGGGGATGATGGAGCGAGCCGTAGGCAACTTCCTCTACCGCTTCGAAGGGGGGCCCGATGCGATCCTGGTGGACTACGCGGTGGAAGCTCTCGAGGGGCAGCGCGCAGCCATGGAGGAGATCCTGGGCGCAACCCCCAGCCAGCCGGTAGTGGTCGAGTTCTTCCCCACTGTAGAACGCTTTGTCTTGGCGACCGGGCTGCCCATGGAGTGGGTGGAGACGACCAACACGGTGGCTGTGTGCAAGTGGGACCGGCTGATGGTGCTGTCGCCACTCAACATGCCGCGGGGCTATCCATGGAAGGACACCCTGGCCCACGAATACGTCCACCTGATCCTGAGCCAGGCCAGCCGAAATCGCGCACCCATCTGGTTCCACGAGGGCTCTGCCAAGGTCCTAGAGACGCGCTGGCGGGACCCCAAGGGGGGCGAGTTTCTAGATCCGTGGGGAGAGAGCCTGTTGGCCCGAGCACTGGATGAGGGAGCGCTGGTGGACTTCGAGGCAATGCACCCGTCCATGGCAGCCCTTCCTTCCAGCGAGATCGCCAGCTTGGCTTTTGCGCAGGTGGCCTACGCGGTGGACTACATCCTCGATAGCGTCGGACCACGGGGATACCGGCAGATTGTCGAGGAGACCGCCCTCTACGGCGACGTGCTGCGTGCCTTGGACCTAGTGCTGGGTCGCTCGCTGGGTAGCTTCGAGGATCGCTACCAAGCTCATATGCGCTCCCAGGGGCTCCGCATTCGAACCCAGGTGGCTGGGTTCGATCTAAAGCTGGAGGCTGGCGCGGCAGGGGTGTCCGACAGCGAGGGGGTGGCCCTAGACCCTGTGCTCCTAGACCATCGACGGATGCAAGACCACACCCGCATTGGCGACCTCTTGCGGCTGCGTGGACACCGAAGAGCCGCCCTCATCGAATACGAACGAGCCGAGCTAGCCGGGCCCTATCACTCCCCCGCACTGGCCAACAAGAAGGCGCGAACCCTGCGCGCGCTGGGTCGCGCAGATGCTGCCCGGCAGATACTCGAAGAGACCGTAGACCTCTATCCCGAGTTCGCGCCCACGATTGCGTTGCTCTGTGAGCTCTCGGCAGCAACCGAAGAACACCAGCGCACCGCCGACCTGGCCCAGCGAGCGCTCGCCATCAACCCCTTTGATCCCAAGATCCACCTGCACCTCATCGGCGCCCTCACAGGCCTCGGAGACACCGATGGAGTCAAACACGAACAACGGGTGTTGCAGATCCTCGCCGATCACCTCGGCAGGCACTGACACGAACCCGGGAGCCCCCATGTCCAACGAAGAAGCCGCCCCGCTCATCCTTGGCGAGTCAGCCAACCACCTCCCGCCGGAAGCTCAGCGTGTGTACGACCTGGGCCTGGCTCTCCGCGCCGAGCTGGAGCGGGCCATTGTCGGCCAGAAACAGGTGGTGGAATTGCTACTGATCGCACTTCTGTCCCGTGGTCACAGCTTGTTGCAGGGAGTGCCTGGGCTGGCAAAGACCTTGCTGGTCCACTCCCTGGCAGACACCACCTCGTGCAGCTTCTCGCGGATTCAGTTCACGCCCGACCTCCTGCCCACCGACATTACGGGCAGCGAGGTGTTGGAGGAGGACCGCACGACTGGCAAGCGCGTTCGCCGGTTCGTCCAGGGGCCCATCTTCGCCAACCTGATCTTGGCCGACGAGATCAACCGGACACCACCCAAGACTCAGGCTGCTCTGCTGGAGGCGATGCAGGAGGGCCATGTGACCGTGAGCGGCGAGCCTCTCGATCTTCCGAGCCCGTTCCTCGTCTTCGCGACGCAAAACCCCATTGAGCACGAAGGAACCTATCCGCTGCCCGAGGCCCAGCTCGACCGCTTCATGTTTCTGGTGGACGTGGGCTATCCGGACGAGACGGAGGAGATCGCGATCGTGGATCGCACAACGACTGCGGTCTCTACCCTCTTGGAGGCCAAGGTGACGCCTGACGAAATTCTGCAGCTTCAAGACCACTGCCGAAGCGTCCCCGCAGGCCCCGAAGTCGTGAAGCTGGCGGTCGACTTGGTTCGTGCGACCCGTCCGAGCGAGGAGGCGCGCAGTTTTGTACAGGACTGGGTGGCTTGGGGAGCGGGGCCAAGGGCGAGCCAGTTCCTCGTCCTCGGCGGCAAAGCCCGAGCCCTGCTCAACGGCCGCACTGCGGTGTCACGGGAGGACATCCGTGCTCTGGCGATCCCTGTCTTGGCCCATCGGGTGCTGTTGAACTTCCGCGCTGAGGCAGAGGGCGTGCGACCGGCGGACCTCATTGAGCGGCTGCTGGACGAGCTGGACCCACCATCGGTGCTCTGATGGACACCGTGAGGAAAAGGTAGTGGCGGGTGAGTAGCATCAAATCCCACGCGAACGGATCGATCAGCGCCGAGCTGCTCGAGCAGGTTCGAAACCTAGTCGCGCACGCCAAAGCTGTGGTGCGTGGATCCGGAACGGGGGTCCACCGTTCCCATCGCCTTGGAGGCGGGAGCGAGTTCGCCGAGCACAAGAACTATGGGCCGGGAGACGACCTCCGACACGTGGACTGGAAGGTCTTTGGTCGAACAGACCGCTATCTCGTCAAGCAATTCGAGAGCGAGCGCCGCACAGAGGTGCGGCTGGTCCTGGACCGCAGTGGGTCGATGGCTTTCGGCACGACTGGGAGCCACGAGGCCGCCGCCTGGGGCCCCTGGCCGAGCACCAAGTGGGAAGCCGCCCGCGCCCTCGGCCTCGCTCTGGCCTTCGTATTTCTTCGCCAGGGCGATCGACTCGGGCTGTCGATTCTCGACGGTGCTCATTCCGCGCCGCTACCGGCTCGGGGGGGCGCCCAACTCATGCACGAGTTGAGCCACGCAGTGCTTTCGAGCCAACCCACGGGCTCGGCCCGGCTGGGAGACAACCTCCGCAACTTTTCCCCCAGCCGTTCACGACCCCTGGTGGTGCTCGTCTCTGACCTCATGGCTGAGGACGAGGGCGAAGCTCAGAAGGCTCTGGCCCATCTGCGGGCCCGGGGCTCGGAGGTGTGGCTGGTGCACATCGTGGATCCCGCTGAGATCCACTTCCCCTATGAAGAGCCGACGCTCTTTGTGGGGCTCGAAGACCAGCAGAGCCTGGGGCTGAACCCCAGGGAGCTGGCAGCCAGCTATCGCGCCGAGTTCGCGGCCTTTCTCGACCGTCAGCGCACCCGTTGTCTGCAGGACGGCATCCACTACCTCAGGGTTGTCACCGACGAACCCTTGGAGGAGGCGCTGGCTGGCTTCCTCAGGGGGTCTGGGAGTGTGCGCGCTGCCCCTAACGGCACAAGCCCGGACCGCCCCCAAAACGCGGCTAAGGACAAGGTGGGCTAGGAATGGGCCTTCACCTTGCTGCGCCATGGATGTTGCTCGGCCTGGGCTTGCTGAGCCTGCCGGTGTTGGCACACTTGACTGGCTACCAAGAGGTCCACACTGTGGACTTCCCCAGCCTGCGTTTTCTACGCGCCTCCCAGCTGAAGGTTCGGCGTCGCACACGGGTAGAGGCCCTGGTTCTGTTGATTCTTCGCCTTCTGGCCGTCTCCCTGCTCGTGCTCCTCTTTGCAGGCCTGAGTGTCACCTGGACGGGGGCGTCGCTCGCCGGGCTCGATCCGTCACAGACGACCGTCGTTCTGTTGGATGTGTCCGCTTCCATGCACACGAGGACCGAGGACGGCTCTGTGTACGAGAAGGCGGCAGAGGAGGCCCATCGGCTCTTGGATGGCCTCGGTCAGGAGACCCTCGCTGCCGTCATCGCGTTTGACGCTGAGGCGCGGGTTCTAGGCCCAGGAATGACCGCATCCAAGGATGCGCTGGGAGCCGCGCTGGACGAGCTCACGCCGGGGGCGGGCCCGACTCGTCTGGACAACGCACTGCGCCGCGCGGGCGAGCTGTTGCGAGAGGAGGGCATCGCGGGAGCCAATATCTTCGTCCTCTCGGACGGCACCGCCACCAGCCTTCCGGGACCCACCACCTCGTCCATTTCCCCCGATGTGGTGGTCCACTATCACGACCTGCTGGGCGGTCGGCCGCAAAACCGGTTTGTGGATGGGGTCGAGACACAGGGTGGAATGAAGCGAGGTGAAGGGCTCCGTGTGGAGGCCCATGTCGTGTCGACTGGAACGGCGGGAGACGAGGCTGTCCCGCTGACACTCCGGCTCGAAGATGGCCTAGAGGTAGTCGGCGACCTGGCGTTCGAGGGGGGCACTGCGTCGAGGAGCTTCACACTTCCCATCCCGCCCTCGGGCCGCCCCAAGGCCCAGCTCATCCTTCCCGAGGATGCTCTGCCCATCGATGATCGCCACGCGTTCACGCTGCAAGGCGAGAGTCAGCTGGACGTCCTTCTCGTCTCCGGAGATGGCGGCGCCCAGCCGCGGGACGACGAGGTGTACTACCTGGAGAAGGCGCTCCAGCCCGGGCCTGGCTCCCCGTCCCGGATCCGGCCGCGGGTCGTCACGGCGGAAGAACTGCGTCGCATCGACGGCGGGCGAGGGGACGTGGTGTTCCTCTGCAATGTGGCCGACCCCCGACCACTGGCGGAGAACTTGATCGACTTCGTCAAGCGGGGTGGCGGCTTGTTTGTCGCGGTGGGAAATCGGGTAGATCCCGACCGCTACAACCAGAGCCTCGGCGATCTCTTGCCCTCCCGGTTCACAGAACTGAAGACCCGGGGCGCCGGCACCTTCGAGTTGAGCCCCCTTGGGCTAGCGGTGCCGCCCATGGACCGGGACGAGTTCCGTGTGTTTCGGACGGGCGGGGCCAACGTCTTCTCACGGGTTCGTTTCGGCAAGGTGATCGGGACCGAGCCCAGTGTGCAGAAAGACTCCGAGGTGCTCCTGCGCTACACCGACGGGCTGCCGGCCTTGCTGGAGCGCCGCGTGGGGGAGGGGAGGGTGCTGCTGTTTACCTCCAGCATCGACGATGACTGGACGGACCTCCCGCTTCGATCCATCTTCGTATCGCTGATGCACCAGGCAGCTCGAAGCCTCAGCGGCACCCTGGCTATGGACTCGGCCGGTGTGTTCGACGTGGGGTCGCGAGTGACACTGCCGGTGCCACCCGACCCCTCGGAGGCGGCATGGGTGCGTGCGCCCGACGGCCGGGATCTCGCCATGGACACGGCCTCCGCCGACGGCTCCGGGATGGCCCAGTTCGCAGCCACCCACTGGCCGGGGCACTACGCCCTCTACTGGGGAACCGGTGGCGACCGCAGCGCTGGCATCTTGCGTGCAGTGTTCTCGGTGCGCGTGCCAGCATCGGAGTCCCGCCTGATCCCCGTACAAACCGACGCCCTGCTGCAGTCAGTGCCCGGGCTGGTCTTTCACGGGGCCGCTGACCAGGGGGGCAAGGACCAGCCTGGGGAGGTCCTTCGGACCGCATCCCTGGCGCCGTGGCTGGTGGTTCTCCTAGGGCTCGTTCTACTCACGGAAGGGTGGCTGGGAGGGCGGAGGCCATGACACGCCAGAGCCAATTCTCTCGTCGTGGCGTTCTCCAGGCCCTGGCTGCTGCCACGGGCACCGGAACTCTAGGCTGGAGCGGAGACCTCCTCGCCCTGGGCGATCGAAAGGTTGGGGTGGCGCGCCTCGACCTGCCCGACCTGCCCGATCCGCGACCTGGCGCGCTGACAGATCTGCTGCGCGAGGTCAGCCACAATAGCTCCATCAGCGCGGAGGTTCGGCCGGCGCTGGTGGACCCAGGATCGGAGGCGCTGTTCGAACATCCGTTCGTGGTGCTCTCGGGGGATCGGGGGTTCGAGCCCCTGGGGGATCAAGCGCTCGCCAACTTGCGGCTGTACGTGCGCGAGGGTGGACTGCTCTTTGTGGACGACGCCACAGGACTCGAGCGCTCGGCGTTCGACGACAGTGTGCGCCGGGAGCTGTCCCGCCTTTTGCCCGGAACCCCACTTCGGCGCATCGGCCGTGACCACGCCATCTACCGCTCGTTCTTTCTGATGCGTGGAGTTGCGGGACGCATGGTCGTTCAGCCCTACCTCGAGGGGCTCTGGCTGGGAGACATCACGCCCGTTCTGTATTCCCGGAACGATCTGTTGGGGGCCGTCTGGCGGTCCTCAAGTGGCGGCTACGCTCTGGAGGTCGTCCCCGGCGGAGAGCGCCAACGCCTCCAGGCTCGCCGTATGGCCATCAACCTGGTTTTGTTCGCCGTCACCGGCAACTACAAGCGCGACGTCGTGCACGTAAAGACGCTGCTCAAGCGCATGCGACGGCAGGGGGGCTACGGAGAGTGAACGGCAACCTCGTCCAGCAGATCTCCTTCACCTGGGATCCGCTGCTCCCCGACCTGTTGTGGGTGCCTTCGGCGCTCGTGGCGATGGCGATCCTCGCGCTGTCGTTGCGCGCCTCGGTTGGGTTGCCTGCGTGGAAGCGGGGGTTGCTTGTGGGGCTGAGGGCCCTCGCCTTTGCCTTGCTCGCGGTCATCCTGGCCGGACCTTCTACGCTGCGCACGGAGGGGAGAGAAGTGCGGGACCCCTATGTCGTGTTGATCGACGGCTCCCGCTCCATGGCGGTCGAAGATCAGGAGGGGACCCGGTCGGGGGCGGTAGCTCGGTGGCTTGCACGCCACGAGGGCTCGTTTCGGACTCTGGCGGAAGAATACGACCTGCGGTTCTTCGTGGCGGGAGACGAGCTGGCGCCCCTAGCCCTGGACCAGGCCATTCCTCGAGACGCCCTCAGCGGCTCCATTCCCACAAACGGGCAGGGCACGGACCTGGGTGCAGCGCTGTTCGGCTTGTCCGATGCGCTCGGCGGAACGAGACCGGCGAGCGTCCTGCTCGTCTCCGACGGCGCCGATCGGGCGGCGCTAGGCCGGGCCTTTTCAGACTCGGGTGCGGAGGGGGTGGAGCAGCTATCAGCGGGGCTCAAGTTCCCCGTCTCTACCTGGATGGTGGGCGACGAGGACGGGCCCCGAGATCTGGCGATCACCAACCTAACCGTGCCGCCCTTTGGCTTCGTGCGCCGCCCGCTCAGCCTCCAGCTGGAGGTGACCTCCCGGGGGCTGCCCCAACGCACGCACGTGGCTACCCTGCGATCCAATGGAGAGGTGGTCGCGACTACCGAGCTGCACTTCGACGAGGATGGAAGGAGCGCCGTGGACTTCGAGGTGAAGCCCGATGAGATGGGCTTTCACACCTACGACGTCAGCATCCCTACACCCGAGGGCGATGCAATCCCGGCCAACAACCAGGCCGAGGTGACAGTCAAGGTGATCCGGGACCGGACCCGGATCCTCCAGGTCACCTCCCGCCCGTCCTGGGACGTGAAGTTCCTTCGAAGGCTGCTCAAGACCGACCCCAACATCGATCTCGTCTCCTTCTTCATCCTCCGGAACAGCGAGCGAGGTGGGCAGCTCGCCCGCATGGGAAACCTCTCGCTCATCGCCTTTCCTTACGAGGAGCTGTTCACTCAGGACCTGGAAGGATTTGATCTCGTCATCTTCCAGAATTTCTGGTTTGGCTCGTTCACCCATTACCCAGACACCGAGTTCGTCCGAAACATCAGGGACTATGTGAGCAGGGGAGGGGCCTTCTTGATGATCGGTGGGGACAACTCGTTCGGGGAGGCCAACTATGGATCCTCGCCCCTCGCAGAGGTGATGCCCACTCAGATCCCAGATGCGGCATCCATCACCCAGCCGTTTCGGGCGGTGCTGAGCGAGGCCGGGCAGCGCCACCCCGTGACTCGACTGGTCCGCGAGGGCGATCGCAACCTGGGCCGCTGGGAAGATCTGCCGCTACTCCACGGCTGGAATCCCCTGGGAGCTCCCCAGGAGGGTGGGGTCGTGCTCGCCACAGCTGGTGCAGGCGGCCCGCCCATCGCCGCAGTGCGCACGGCGGGCAAGGGCCGCACAATGGCCTTCGCCACCGACACCACTTGGCGCTGGGCCATGGCCGGCACCGAAGGACCTGGAGCAGGTCAGGACCACGCTCTGTTCTGGCGCAACGCCATCCGTTGGCTGATCAAGGACGCGGAGGAAAAACAGGTGCAGTTGGTCTTGGATCGGGAGAACTACCAACTGGGCGATCCCATGCAGGTGATGGTTCGCGTCCTCCGGGAGGACTACTCCCCGTGGGCCAACGCTCAGGTGGTGGGTCGCGTTGCGCTCCTAGGCGGCGGCGATGCGACCCCTATCGAAGGAGTCACCGATGCTGATGGTCAATTGACAGTCCTGCTTCCGTCGACCGCCCAGGGCACCGTTGTGGTGGAGGTCGACGTTCCGGACGTTCCTGCTCCCTTTGGTCACGCGGAGGCGCGGGCCTCCATCAGCGACCGACAGGGAGAGTTTCTGGACGCTCGAGTCCGCCCGGGGCTCCTCAAGGCCCTGTCTGAGGCCACCGGCGGCAAGGTGCTGGGGGGGCGGGATCCCGACCCGCGACTCGCGGCTACTGGCGGCGGAAACTCGGTGCTGGCGGTCGATCGAAAAGTAGAGTCGCTCTGGAATCGATGGTGGTTGCTGGTGGTCTTGGTGTTGCCGCTCGGCGCCGAGTGGGCGACGCGGAGACGGATGGGACTGCCCTGAGCCTGGGGCGCCCACTGTGGGCGCCTCGACTGCGTGGTATAAGCCGCCGTCCCTCGGGACAACCGTTGTCACGCCCCGTCGTCCCCCGGAGCCCAAGAGTCATGTTGCAGGTCACCGGCGGCTCCCTCCGAGGACGTCGACTGAAGATAGCCCCAGGAGAGAGCATCCGTCCGACCGCGTCTCGGGTGCGAGAAGCCCTCTTCTCGATCCTGGGGCAACGACTGGACGGCCGAAGAGTGCTCGACTTGTACGCTGGCGCGGGGACTCTTGGCATCGAGGCCGCATCCCGAGGGGCTGACGACGTCGTCTTTGTGGAGGTGGATGGCAGCCACGTGGAGCTGCTACGCCACAATGCCCGTCTCCTGGACGGCGTCGCCTCTCATCGCATCCTCGGCCTAGACGTTCAGCGCGCCATCCAGCGACTCCGCAGCGAGGGAGGTGGCTTCGACCTCGTCTTCCTCGACGCGCCCTATGGCAAGGGGCTGAGCACAAAGACCCTCGAAGCCCTAGGGGCCACGGGCTACGAGGTGCTGGCTGCTGGAGCAGTCGTCGTGGTCGAGACCGATGCACGAGAAGACCTGCCCGAGCAGGTCGGGCGATTCCGTGCTGATGACTCCCGCACCTACGGCAAGACAGGACTGACCTTCTACCGAAATGGAGAGACCACCTGATGACGAATCGCGTCGCCATCTACCCCGGCAGCTTCGACCCCATGACCATGGGCCACCTGAACATCGTTCACCGATCGCTGGAGATCTTCGACCGTGTGATCGTGGGGGTCCTCAACCACCCCGACAAGAAAGCGCTGTTCTCGCCTGCCGAGCGTGTGGACCTCATGAAGCGGGTCTTCCACGACGAGAGTCGCGTGGAGGTGGAGAGCTTCGAGGGGCTCCTGGTGGACTACGTCAAGAAGCAGGGAGCTCACACCGTGATCCGCGGGCTTCGGGCGGTGCAAGACTTTGAGTACGAGTTCCAGATGACGACGATGAATCGTCGACTGGCTCCCGACGTGGATACGGTCTTCATGATGACCGCCGAGGAGTACTTCTACATTGCCTCACGCACCGTCAAGGAGGTGGCCTCCCTTGGCGGCGACATCACGGGGCTCGTGCCAGACCTCATCCGCGACGCCATTCACGCCAAGCTCGCCGACCAAAGGAACGAGACATGATTCACTGCTCGAAGCGCGTCGCCGCCATCCCGTCATCCGCCACCTTGGCCATCAAGGCTCGGGCTCGCGAGCTCAGCGAAGCCGGCCACGACATTATCGATCTCTCTGCGGGCGAACCCGACGGCAGCCCACCACCGGAAGCGGGTGCAGCAGGCATCGAGGCGATTGAAGGGGGCTCGCACCGCTACACACCGGTGCCCGGCATGCCCCAGCTAAGATCTGCCATCGCGGCCATGTACCGAGAACGACACGGTCTCGACATCGGGCCCGAGCGGGTCATGGTGACCATGGGGGGGAAGCAGGCGCTCTACAACCTAGCCCTGGCGCTGTTCAACCCTGGGGACGAGGTGATCCTGTTCGCCCCGCACTGGGTGTCCTACATGCCCCAACTCCAACTCGCTGAGGCCAAGGGAGTGGTCATCCCGACCCGACCCGAAGATGGGTTCCAGCCGGACCTGGACGCTGCTCGGGCGGCTATCACAGACCGCACCCGCGCCATCATCATCAACAGCCCGGGGAACCCCACCGGGACCATCATCGAGCGAGAACGTCTGGAAGCGCTGGCCCAGCTCGCCGAGGAACGCGACTTGGTTGTGATCTCGGACGAGATCTACGACGGCATCACCTACGACGGGGCCAGCAGTTGCTGCTTCCCCACGCTCCGAGAGGGGCTGTCGGAGCGAACCATCATCATCAATGCCGTGTCCAAGACCTACGCCATGACTGGCTGGCGGGTGGGCTGGATGGTGGCACCACCCGAAGTGGTTGGCGCCTGCTGCAAGATCCAGAGTCACAGCACGTCGGGTGTCTGCGCGGTCAACCAGCGAGCGGCGATCGCAGCCATCAAGGCTCCCCGCAGCTTCCTGGATCCCATCCTCAGCGCTCTCACACGCCGGCGCGCTCTGCTCACCGAGGGCCTGGAGCAGACCCCTGGCATCGAGGTGGGACCCCCACCATTGGGCGCCTTCTACCTGTTCCCCCGGGTGGATGGCTTGTTCGGCCGCACGACCCCCGATGGAACCTTGCTGACCTCGTCGCTGGAGGTGGCTGACTTCTTCATCAATCAAGCGGGAGTGGCCGTCGTTCCGGGCGAAGGGTTCGGTGAGCCGCGGTGCGTGCGCATCTCGTACGCCACCAGCTACGAGCGCCTGTCCAAGGGGCTCGGGCGCCTCCAGGACGCGATCGCCGAGCTCAACTAGAGAGCGACTTTCAGGCAGCAGGGCCGGGGCGCAGCCCAATGGCACGAAAGGCCTTGTAGTCCTGCAAGATGGTCCCGTGATCGAAGGCCATGTCGTCGGGCAACTCGTCCACACTGAAGGCTTCCACCTCGGCGGCATCGGAGCCGGCTCGAGGCCCGGCGCCCCCCACGGGGCGAGCGATGTACACCACAGTCATGGTGTGGTGCCGAGGATCTCGATCCGGGTGAGAGTAGACCGCTAAGAATTCCTTCAGCTCGACCCGTAGACCGGTCTCTTCGAGCACCTCACGACGCGCGGCATCTTCGGAGGACTCGCCGTAATCGATAAAGCCACCCGGAAGCGCCCAGCCCAGAGGCTCATTCTTCCGTCGCACCAGCACGATCAGCCCGCGGCCTAGCTCGACGATCACGTCGACTGTGGGGTAGGGATTCCTAGGCTTGGAGAGCCCTCCTGGGTCCGGACTGTCGGCCTCGGAGGACCCGTCAGTCATGAACTATGGGGCCATGCTGTCGCCGGGGTCGTTCCCGAGTGAGCTGTGCGCCAGCCGACCGGATCTGCTTGACGGTCCACCCCTCCTGAATCGCCACGTCCGCGTCGACTCCGGCCTTCAGAATCTCTTCGGCCTTGAAGATGGATAGTCGCCCCGTCTCGATGGCATCTCGCAGGGCGTCATCCTGGGCCACCCTCAGGTAGCGCTGCAGTGTGCGCTTCCGACGGCCGGTGATCCGCTCAATCTCTCGCAGGGCCACTTGATCCTCGTGGAGGCGAAGGGTCGACTGGAGCCGCTGCAGTGGTGTGTTCTCGTGAGCCGGACTGCGGGGATTCTCCATAATCTTCAGCCTGCGGCAGTCGTCTTCGCTGACGCCGCGCCACACGATGGCAGGCACCTTGCGCATCTGAAGCTGCCTGGCCGCCGTGAGTCGTCGGAATCCGCGAATGACTTGAAAGTAACCGTCCTCGCGTTCCCGCAGAACCAGCGGCTGCCGGACACCCTCTACCTTGAGACTGCGGAGCAGCGACTCGCTTGGCGCCGTGGTTCCGTCAGCAAAGGTGCGATCCTTGGGGTCGATGCGACCGATGGAGATCTGCTCCACGAGATCCTGCTCTGCGCTGTCCCGATCGAAGCTCTCGCCGGAACCCGAGGGCGTGCTCACCAGCTCCAGCAAGCTTCGCTGACCCAGGCCTTCGGCCAGAACCGGCCGCTCAGGCATTACCTTGTGCTCTGGCTCGAGCACGAGCACGCCATCCTCCAACTCCCAGAGCATCCGGGTGCTCTGCTCCATCTGAAAGGGGAATGTGCGGGGCAGGACGATCCGATCCTGCGAGCCCAGACGAAGTGAGATCCCAGACCGCACCGCCGCCAGATACGGGTGCTCCTGATCCGGAAAGAGCTTTTGAACCTGCTCCGCCATCTCGCAGTGCCTCTCCCAAGCTCCCGCGGGGAAGACATAGAGCTTCTCGCGTACCGCCGAGACCACGATTGGATCGCCCCGCTCGATGCCGTGCGCATGGAGAAATTCAGCCGGAATACTCAGTCGTCGTTCCTTAGCGATGTACTTCACTCGGCGTGTCAGCTTGCCCATCGACTCGTCCTCGCTCCCAGGTCGCCAGCCCCATGGGGCTCTTGGTGGCGACGTCCCTGTGGACAGTTCCGCTTCTTCAGGGCCTCTCGGCCTACCTACGACGCTATCGGCGCATGGTAAAAGCTGTCAACCCTCACCACTCAAGACGAGCATTGGTTTTGATCAAACGGGGCCAATGGTAAGGATGTGTTAAGTAATTAAGCTATTGAAGTTACAGAGAATACACTGATAATACATACATGTATGAAGCTGCATGCCAATTGATGGTAAAGACATTGGAACGGTTTCGTGGCCTGAGCGGCGCTGTCCACCGCAGTCTGCGGCTCAGCGGTGTGGAAAACCTGTGGATAAAACTGCCCAGGTGGGGCCTTGAGCTTCAGTTACCCACAGACCGCTGGGGCAGAGTCTCCCGGGTGGCGTGGGTTGGCTTGGCCGGGAACCTGCGCCGGTGCTGGCGCCGGGCCTCGAACTAGCTGGGACGGGGACGCCGCCAACGGACAGTGGCTGCTATCATTCGAGCCGCCCCAAAGAAGAAGTGGAGCCCCCCAGTGGCTGGAGCAGAACAGAGCATTTATGTAGGTGTCCGACCCGAGACTCTCTTCTCGGTCATTACGGACTATGAGAGTTATCCGCAGTTCCTGTCGGACATGGAGGACGCGAAGGTCGTCAGCCGGGACGGATCGGTGGTGGAAGTGGAGTTCACGCTCAACCTCATCAAGCGGGTTCGATACACGCTTCGACTCACTGAAGAAGCCCCCAACAAGGTGTCCTGGAGCCTGGTCGAAGGAATGTTCAAGCGCAACGATGGGAGCTGGCGGCTGGTGGAGCAGCCCGATGGACGCACCAAGGCGACGTACCGGATCGAGCTCGCCGTTGGCGTCTTCTTGCCCGGCGCCATTGTGCATCGGCTCGTGGGTCAAACCCTGCCGGCCACGCTCGAAGCCTTTCGGGACAGGGCCGAGGCCCAGGCCATCGAGAAGGGGCCGGGCTTCGTTGATGAGGCTGGCTCCGAGGACAGCCCTTGAAGCAGGAGCGTAGCCAGACAGCCCTCCTGCTGGTGGCGCTGGTCGTGGTGTCCCTGAGCGGCTTCGCCTTCTGGCGCACATCCCAGGAGCCGGGCAGGGAGCAGCTGTCATCGTCGCCTCCCCCGCAAGCACAGCCAGAAGTGGTGGAGGCCTCGAGCGAGCCGAGCCTTGCGGACTTGGTGGGCCAGCTTCGCCAGCGGTCCGAGGCCCTCGCAGGCCTGCCCGAGGGTCCCCAGCGAGAGGAAGTGGTGCGCAAGCTGCTCACCGAGTCCAAAGAAGTGGGCAACCATGCCATCGCCGCCCATAGAGCCGACCTCACAGCTCGCATCGGCCAGATGCTGATCGATGTGAACGAGACCAAGTTCGCCGAAGCCTTCCTTCAGCGTTCGGTGGGGCTACTCAAGCCTGCTGAGCACGGCAAGGACGCCATGTACCCGCTAGCGCAGGTGCGACGGGCGAGCGGGCGTCCACTGGAGGCCGCGTCCCTGTACGAGCGCGCCATCGACATCGAGCCCACCATGCCCGCTGAGTTCGTCGGGCTGTCGGACCTCTATCTGGCAGCCGGGCGCATGGGACCAGCGCGCGCCGCCGTGACGCGAGGCCTGGCACGACACAAGGAGTCCGTCGACCTGGCCGTGCAGGGGGCCAAGGTGGCGCTGTTGGACGGCAAGGCCCCAGAGGCTGCCACCAGCCTTCGGACGATCCTGCAGAGCCAGAGGAACCACGTGGGCGCCCAGCTGGTGTTCGTGGAAGCCCTCCTGGCGACCGGCGCACTGGCGGAGGCTTCTCGGGAGGCAGAGGGCCTACGCGCGGACTTCCCCGAGGACCCCTGGGGCTGGATCTTCGGGGGTGCAGTGCTGCGGGCTACGGGTGAGCTGGAAGAGGGCTCCACCATGCTGGCGCGGGCCACAGAGCTGGCTGGAGATTGTCCCTGCACCCACGAGGAGCGTCTGACGATCGCCTGGGCATCCGAGCTGTCGAAGGCTCCGCAGGTGGCACCTCGAGCACGGACTGAGATCCCGAACGCTGCGCCCACCCCGCCAAAGACGTCCCCGTCGACTGGTGCCCCCGGCTAGCTCTCAATGCGCTCGAGGAACTCTGCCAGCGACTGATTGATCTGCTCCGGCTGTTCCACAATCCCAGCGTGGCTGGCCCCTTCGAGCCACACCAGCTGCGCATCGGGGATCCTCTGGACCATTTCCTCGCTCAAGTGAGCCGGAGTGAACGCGTCGAACTCACCCGCGACCACCAGCATAGGCACGCGCACCTCCGACAAGAGGTCGGCTGCCGTGTGCTCTCCCATCTCTCGGGCGAGGGCGAAGAAGCGCGGGAAGCCGATGTCCACCAGGTGGCGCATGTACTGCATCAAGTCGTGCTTGGCGATGCGGGATCCATCCACCCACTTGAGCAAGCGCCCGGCCTCGAAAGAGAACGGAGCCGACACGAGGAGCTTGGAGGTGGTGTCGAACGTGCGGGGGAAGCTCTCGCTCAGCTGGATGATCACGTCGAAGAGCTGGCGGCTGAAGGGGAGGTCGCTGAACGTGTCGAGGGGATGGCCGTAGGTGCCCAAGATCGACACGATGCCCGCGATGGACTCCGGAGCCTGGCGATAGCGCTCCAGGGCCACCTGGCAGCCCATGGAGTGTCCCAGCAAGACCGCCTTCTTGATTCCGGCCGCCTCCATGACCGTGCCCAAGTCCCGCGCGCAGAGCCCCACGTCCAGAGGATCGCCGGGCTCCAGAACCGAGGAGCGCCCGTGTCCTCTGTAGTCCCAGAGGACCACCGCTCGCTCGGGGGCGAAGTGCCGGGCGAGGTACTCCCAAAAGAACGTGGACACGCCCAAACCGTTGTTGCACACGAGGGCGGGCTCGCCCTGGCCCAAGACCCGGAAGAACAACTGAGCACCATCGTCTGTGCGCGCGAATGCCTGGCGGGTGATTTGAGTAGTCGACATGGAACAGATGTTCAGGTATTTTTCACTACAGCGTGTCCTTGTATAGCAGCCCCTGCCGAACCCGGTCCGACTCACGTCCCCGTGCCTGACATCCCCACTCCTGCCGAAGCGCCCCACCATGCCCGACATCCCCAGACGCCGTGACCTGTCCGACCTAATCCAGGGCCTCATCACCCAAGGACCCACCGCCGACTGCATCACCGCCCACATCGAGGTGGAGCCTCGGGATGCCGTACTGGAGCCCTTTCCCCCGTGGGTGTCACCCAAGCTCGAGTCGGCGCTCAAGGCCGAAGGGGTTCAGCAGCTGTACCGCCACCAGCGGCTGGCGGCCGATGCCGCCCGCGCCGGTGAGGATGTGGTCGTGGTGACGCCCACCGCCTCGGGCAAGACCCTCTGCTACAACCTGCCTGTCCTACAAGAAATCCTGGAGGACACCAGCACACGAGCCTTCTATCTGTTTCCCACCAAGGCGCTCAGTCAAGACCAGGTCCACGGGCTCCAGCAGACCATCGACCGCCTGGGCGTCCCGGTCCGCACCTACACCTACGACGGGGACACCCCCGCAGACGCCCGCACGGCCATTCGCAACCGGGGCCACGTGGTGGTCACCAACCCCGACATGCTCCACGCGGGCATCCTGCCCAACCACCCCCGCTGGCGGCGGGTGCTTCAAGACCTTCGCTACGTCATCGTCGACGAGATGCACACCTACAGCGGGGTCTTCGGAAGCCACGTGGCCAACGTGCTTCGGCGCCTACAGAGGCTGTGTGAGTTTTATGGCTCACGGCCCCAGTTCATCTGCAGCTCCGCCACCATCGCCAACCCGGGCGAGCATGCCCATCGGCTCTTGGGCCGCGAGGCCACCGTCATTGGTGCCGACGACAACGGGGCGCCCGCTGGGCCCAAGGACTTCATTCTGCTCAACCCCCCGGTGGTGAACCGCGAGCTAGGCATTCGCCGCGGCGTCATCAACCAGAGCCGAAAGGTGGCCACGCCCTTCATAGACCAGGGCCTCCAGACCATCTGTTTCACGGGTTCTCGCCTCCACACCGAGGTCTTGTCGCGCTACCTACGAGAGGGCTTCGGCAAGAAGGGCAAGGCTGGAGCCATTGCCTCGTATCGAGGGGGCTATCTGCCCGGCCTCAGGCGGGCCATCGAGAAGGGCCTGCGCGATGGGGACATCACCTGTGTGGTCTCCACCAACGCCCTCGAGCTGGGCATCGACATCGGGCGGCTCGATGTGGCGGTGTTGGCCGGATATCCCGGATCGGTGGCATCCACCTTTCAGCAAGCCGGGCGGGCAGGCCGCAGCGACAAGCGCTCGCTCACCGTCCTGGTGGCTCGCAACAGCCCCTTGGATCAGTACGTCATCGAGCACCCCGAGTTCTTGTTCGAGGGGAAGGCAGAGCACGCTCGATCTGATCCCGACAACCTCATGATCTTGATGGCCCACATCAAGTGCGCGCTGTACGAACTGCCGTTTACGGACGACGAGCATTTTGGCGACGAAGACCTGCGTGAGATGCTCGACTTCTTGGTGGAGGCAGGCTTGGCCAACGAGCGCGACGGCACCTATCACTGGGCGCAGGAGAGCTTCCCCGCCGATGGGGTGTCGCTGCGATCGGCCGACCCCGAGAACGTGCTCGTCATCGACACCAGCTCGGGCGACCGGGTCATCGCCGAGACCGATCGCTTGTCCGCCCAGACCATCTTGCACGAGGGCGCCATCTACATGGTGGAGAGCCGTCCCTATCAAGTAGACCGCCTCGACTGGGATCAACAGAAGGCCTACGTTCGCTCGCTGGATGTGGACCACTACACCACCGCCATGAGCTACTCGCGGGTCCGAGTGCTCGACCGCTTCGACGAAGAGGTGCGCGAGCATGGTGGCACCCGAGCGCACGGCGAGGTGCACGTGGCCCGGCGCACCGTGGGCTACAAGAAGATCAAGCTGTATACGTCCGAGAACTGCGGCTCCGGCGACGTCCACCTGCCCGACATCGAGATGCACACGACCAGCTTTTGGTTGTCCGTGCCCGGGGAAACGTTAGTGCGCGCTGGCTACCGCGGCATCGACGTGGTGGACGGGCTCTTGGGCCTAGGCAAGGTGCTCAAGGGGCTGGCAGCGCTGCACCTGCTCTGCGACAGCGGCGATCTGGGCATGGCCCTCGCCGATCCAGAAGATTGCTGGGTGGCGGGCGTCGACCGGGGTGGATCACGCAGCCTCCGGCCGCTCGATGACAGCCCCCTGGGCGAGGGCATCGCGACCCGCCGAGGCCCCCTCGATCCTGGCTCCCTTCAGCTACAGCAGCCCACCTTGTTCGTCTACGACAGCGTCCCTGGGGGGGTGGGGTTTGCGGAGAAGCTCTATGAGCTCTGCGACGTCCTGCTGACCCAGGCCCGGGAGCGCATCGCCAGCTGCCGCTGCGAGGCCGGCTGCCCCTCGTGCGTGGGGCCCATTGGCGAAGTAGACGAGGGTGCGCGCGCCGTAGCGCTCGACCTCTGCGACTGGCTCTGCGGGTTCATTGCGGTTCCCCGAGGACCCGAGGCTGCAGCCGACGCCTTGGCTCGTTGGCGAGGGCCCGAGCCCCAGGCCAGGGCCACCCCAAGTCCTGCGCCGGCTGGTTGAGCGCCCCATGGGCAGGCTGCGCGAGCGCCTTCGACGCCAGCTGGGCGATCCCGCAAAGCTCCGACCGGGGAGGGGGGCGATGGATCCGTCGATCGACCCCCCAGCAGGAACTGCGGCGCAAGCTGCTCAAGTCCAGGCCATGGAACAGCCCGCCCGCGCGGCGTGGGTCGGGGTGCCACCGCAAGACGGCTGCTTGCCACCCATCCACAGAGCGGTGCGGCAAGAGAGCCGCGGAGGCTTCGTGTACGGCGAGGTGCAGCTGCCCCATGCCTGGCAACACGGCGGCCTCCCCCTGGCTGCCGTTGCTCAACTGAGCGGGGACGCTGCTGTCTTGTTGTCGGGGGACATTGCACTGGCCGACTTCGACCCCAGCCGGGCGCTGTTCTTTGACCTGGAGACGACGGGACTACCGGGACGCTGGGACGATCGGAGTCACCAGTACCGGGCAGCCCATGGTCGGCGCAACGCCACCGGCTCGGTGCTCGCTTTCTTGGTGGGCACGGTCCGAATTGGTCCGGATGGTGGCGTCACACTGCGCCAATACCTGCTCCGGCAGCAGCCCGACGAGCCCGCTGTGCTCGATGCCATTCAGGCCGCACTGGCCGAGGTGGACTTCCTCGTTTCGTTCAACGGCAAGTCGTTCGATCGCAACATCCTGGCCGATCGCTTCGCCCGAAACCGCATGGACTCGTCCCGGGTCTTGGCGCTGCCCCACCTGGATCTACTGCACCCCTCCCGCAGACTCTACTCCCAGGTACTGTCCCGCTGTTCCCTGGGCACGCTGGAGACCCATGTGCTGGGCCTGGATCGCCCAGACGGCGAGGTCAGCGGGGCAGAGGTTCCCATGCTGTGGGACCGCTACCTGGCCACTGGCAAGCCCGGGATCCTGGGTCCGGTTCTCGACCACAACACACTAGACCTCCTGAGTCTGGTCACCTTGGGCGGTCACCTGGCCGACTGTGTCCGACGCCCAGAAACGACGCTGCCCGAGCCGCAGGCCCTGGCCCAAGCGGCGCGACTCATGCTGCAGCGAGGCGACGAGCAGCGGGGCGAGCGGCTCCTCAGACGACTCCTGAGCCAGCGGGCGCTTCAGCAAGTCGTCGAGTCCCAGGGTGGCGACCTCCAGGAGAGGCCTGACACCCAGCCATTCGACCCGGTGATCTACGGCGCGTCGTGGGTGCTCGCCGAGCATCTGCGGCGACAGGCTCGGCACGACGAGGCCCTCCCTGTCTTGCTCTCCATGTGCGCCGCAGCAGGCCCGTTCGACCTTCGCCCCTGGCGGGCAGCCGCCATCGCCTTGGAGCGACGCCTGGGCCAACCGGGTGAGGCGCTGGCGCTCGTCGACCGAGCCCTCGCTCAGTGCCCCATCCCCGACAGTTCGAGCGAAGCCCATCAGGACGCATCCGCCCCAGACCACGCCGAGTTGATGCGGCGCAAGATCCGCCTCAAAAAGCGCTTAGAGACCCTGCCTTCGGCAAAGAAAGCTACGATCGCACCAGCTCCGACGGGCCGCTGACTGGTAAACAGGGGCCTGCTGAGGCGACACCCCCGATGCCCAAAGTCCTCCCAATCGCGCTGTGTCTTCTGGGGATCTCGCTCCTCGGCTCGGGCTGTCCGGACTGGCGGGACGTAGCCCGTAATGCGGATGGGGATGGGGATGGGTCGTTCTATCCCGATGACTGCGCGCCAACGAATCCGGAGATCCACCCGGCGGCCTTTGATCCCATCGGTGACGGAGTGGACCAGAATTGCGACGGCACCGATGGCGTGGACCGGGATCGTGACGGCTGGGGAGGGGGCTCGGGCGCTGATTGCAACGATGGCGATCCCAGTGTCCATCCCGACGCCGAGGACCCCGTGGGCGACAACCGGGACCAGAACTGCGATGGAGTGGACGGTGTGGCTGGGGACGTCGTGGGGGACGACGACGTGGGCGACGACGACACGACCCACAGCGGCGACGACGACGACGATGATGACGACACCACCAGCCCCCCCCATGGCGATGACGACACCGCTGGTGGCGCCGATGATGACGACGCTACCGGCCCAGCCAACGATGATGACGACGACGATGTTGGTCCGGATCCGACCCCGTGCCCCTGCGACTTTGGTCAGCTCTGCGTAGAGGGCTTGTGCCTGTACTCGGACACGTTTGCCATTGGGCTGTTGGAGGGCAGCAACAACCTGGCCACCGACTACCCCTCCACCAACGCGTGTTTCTGGCGGTCCGAGTACCTCAGCTCCATCACCGCTGTGCAGGGCGACTGCGTGGCGCGATTTCTGCCGGGCAGCCAGCCGGTCGTTCAGTACGTGGCGTCCAGCGCTGGCGAGGTCACCGTCACCGGAGGCATGACCGATCCCATCGTCTTTGATGCCAGCGGCAGCGCCGAGTGCCTCGACGCCAACGTCACCGATGGCTTGGAGGACCTGTTCGAGTCGGGCCAGACTCTGACGTTTGTGGGTTCTGGGGGGGCAGACTTCCCCGAGTTCACAGCCAGCCTGCTGGCACCAGCGCCCATCGAAGGGAGCGCGACGTCGATTGCGCCAGGCAGCGCGGTGGAGATGTCGTGGGACAGCGGTGACTCGGACTATGTGGAGATCACCGTAGCCACCGAGAGCATCACCGGAGGCGATCGGCATGCCATCGTGTGCCGCACGGGGGACGTGGGCACCTTCCTGGTACCGCCCTCCATGACGATCACTCTCCCCACCGACAATACGGGCTACACCGTGTCCTTCTCCCGCAATCGGGTCGCGCACCTGGAGTACGAAGACCTGGCCCGAGTGATCGATGTGGTGGTGCAGACCAGCTGGGTGCAGATGCCGTAAGGATCGATCCGCAAGCCGCTCAGCGGCTGGCAGTCACGGACCAGCTGCCGTCTACGCAGTCGCTGCAGTCCCCCGTGAACTGGATCGAGACGTCGCCAGCCAGTGCATCGGCACCGGTGAAGCTGCCCGCCAGGGACCAGGTCGCGGTGCAGGCCCCATGGTTCACCAGCCTGGTGCGCTCCACGAGAAAGACATCTGGGCTGACAAAGCCACCTTCGAGAGTGCCGGGGTGGGCGGTGTGCGATGCCATGGTCAGTTCATAAGCACCCGCGATGACCGCAGGGTCGATGGCGGCATAGGTGGGTCGGTACGTCGCGTGCAGCTGCTCGACCACCACCCCGACGCTGCCCGAGTCACAGGTGTAGTTCACGAAGGGCGACAGCCTCCAGAGGCCTGCATAGGCAGGGGGCTCGAAGGGCGAATGGACCAGGTAGGTCCTGCCCGGGTTGCTGTCGGGGAGGTCGCTGTCGTCCTGGTCAGCACCAATCAGCATGGCAGACAGGCCGTCGCCATTGACGTCGCCGGCCGTCGCGACGGAGGTGCCACTGCGGTCATAGTGGCCTTCCCCGACAAATGCGGCCCCGGCTTCGCTGAGCGAAAAGGTCCCTCCAGCAAGCAGGTCGCTGCCATAGAACAGGTAGGTCTTGCCGGTCCTGCTGCCCACGTCGTCGTTACCGTTTGCCCCGATGACGACGTCATCCAATCCGTCACCATCCACGTCGCCCGCGCTCGACACCGAGGTGCCGCTGTAGTCGAACATATTCTCGCCGAGCAGAACGACATCTGCCGAGAGCAGGTCGTAGTCCGCCGGGAACCCGGTGGTGCGCCCAAAGACCAGGTAGGTCGCTCCACCGCGGTGGTGTGCGGTGGCATCTTCCTCGGCGCCAATGAGTATGTCCGAGAGACCATCGCCGTTCACGTCGCCGGCCGTCGCCAAGGAATTGCCTGCCGTGGCACCCTGCTGGCCAATTAGGGCGACATCAGCCTCAGACAGAGACATGCCCCCGCCCAGCCTGGGCATGCTGGTTGCCCCCAGGATGAGGTAGGCCTTGCCGTATTCATCGTCCACATAGTCGGCGGGAGCGCCGATGAGGACATCGGCCAGCCCGTCGCCGTCGACGTCGCCGGCACCGTCGACAGCCCATCCGGACTCGCTGTACTCATCGCTCCCTGAGATGACCAGGTCCGCATCAGAGGCGTCCAGAGGAGCGCTGGGCCCGGCGCTCAGCCAGGCCATGACAGAGCTTCCCAGAAACAGGTAGGACCTCCCGGCCTGGTCTTCATCGGCATCACTGCCGGGGGCCCCGATGAGTAGATCGGCCAACCCGTCGCCGTCGACATCGCCGGCTCCGGCCACAGAGTTGCCAAAGTAGTCGTAGAGTTCCTCACCCAGGATGGTGACCGCGGCTTCACTGAGCGGAAACACCCCACCGGCACCAAGCGCACTTCCAAAAAGCAGGTATGCCGACCCGGCGGTGGCAGGAAACGCGTCGTCGTCACCCGGCGCACCAATCAGAACATCCGAGAGCCCGTCGCCATCGACATCCCCAGCACTTGACACGGAATAGCCGACCTGCCCGTAGGCAACATCATCTCCGATGAAAATGGCATGGGCGTCACCGAGGTCTTCACTCCACGCAGCGCCGTCCTCTCTACCCAGCACCAGGTAGGCTTTGCCGCCCTCGATCTGATACTCGGAATGGTCAGGGGAGCCGATGAGCAGATCGCCCAGGCCATCGCCGTTGACGTCGCCCGCAGCCACTGCGGATTGCCCACTGTCGTCCAGCTCGACCTCTCCGACGAACAGGGGCTCGATGAGCGCCAGGGACGTGCCGAGAATGCCGTCGCAGTTGATGTCGCCGTCGACGTTCGGAGTCTCCCAACCCAGGTTGCTGCCCGGGTAGACGTCTGGGTCGACGTCGTTGCAGTCCTGCTCACTGCCTGGAGCGTTCTGCGCGTAGCCATCGCCGTCCGCGTCCACCCCTTGGGAGCCGTCGCAGTTGGCGTCCAACTCATCCCAGGGATCGAAGACGCTGAGGTTGATGAGCGGATCGTCGTCGTCGCAGTCCTCACCACCACTGTCCCCCGATGCCCAACCGTCCCCATCGCTGTCCACGCCATCGATACCATCGCAGTTGGAGTCAATCTCCTCCACGTCGATCAGATCGAGGCTGTCTGGGTTCGGGTGGACCGAAGGGTCGTCGGGATCACAGTCCCAGTCCGGGTGGGTGGGAGTCGCGTTGTCGGGCCAGCCATCGCCGTCGTCGTCAATGCCGTCAATGCCGTCGCAGTTCTGGTCGATGGTGTCTCCGTGCAGGTCGGCCGCGCCCGGGTAGGTATAGAGGCCCAGGGTCCCGTCGTCGCAGTCCAGTGCGCAGCTGGACACCCCGTCCCCATCAACATCTAGGGTCTCGACCGTCCCATCGCTGTCGTCGCAATCCGAACACGACGGGTCGCCGTCGCCGTCGAGATCCTGCTCCTGCCCCGCGTCCGCCCAGGTGGTCGGGTCGCAGTCGGTGTCCAGGCCGTCGCAGAGCTCAGCGGCATCGGGGCGGACATGGAAGTTGGCGTCGTCGCAGTCCCCATCACAGGCCATGACCTCGTCGCTGTCGCCATCCAACTCTTGATCAGGAACCAGCCCGTCGCAGTCGTTGTCCAGCCCGTCGCACAGCTCGGGGAAGTTGGCCCCCATGGTGGCACTCTCATCGTTGCAGTCACCCTCGCAGGGCATGTGACCGTCCTCGTCGGCATCGGTCTCGTACGAGCCAGGCCCACCGTCGCAGTCGTTGTCCTGGCCGTCGCAGGCCTCGTTACCACCCAGGAAGTTGGCGGAGTCGGCGTCGTCGCAGTCCCCCGCGCACCCCATCATGCCGTCGCCATCGCCGTCCTCTTCGCCGTCCTCGGCATCGGCCAGCCCGTTGCAGTCGTTGTCTTCGCCGTCGCACAGCTCGGCCGCCCCCGGGGTATTGCTGGCATCGGAATCGTCGCAGTCGACACAGCTGAGTGCGCCGTCGCCATCGTCATCGACCTCGCCTGCTGCATCGGCAGAGGTGTCGTCATCGCAGTCGTTGTCTTGCCCGTCGCACTGCTCGAGGTTGCCGGGAGCGTTGGCCGGATCGGCGTCGTCGCAGTCGCCCCCGCAGGTCAACACCCCGTCCTGGTCGGCATCCAGCTCGCCCCCGTCGGCATCGGCCAGGCCATTGCAGTCGTTGTCCTGGCCATCGCAGACTTCCGAGGCGCCCGGCGTGTTGGCCACATCGGCGTCGTTGCAGTCGGCGCAGCTGAACGAGCCGTCGCCATCGCCGTCGATCTCGCCCAGCGCATCGGCAAATGTGCCGTCGTCGCAGTCGTTGTCCAGCCCATCGCAGAGCTCGACACCGCCTGGCCGATTGGCAGCGCTGCTGTCGTCGCAATCCAAACAGCTGAGCGCCCCGTCGCCGTCCGTGTCCTGCTCACCGGCAGCATCCGCGTCGGCCAGGCCGTTGCAGTCGTTGTCCTGGCCATCGCAGAGCTCGACCGCCCCGACCCAGTTGGCCGGGTCAGCATCGTCACAGTCCCCCGCGCAGACGGCCACCCCGTCGCCATCGAGGTCGTCCTCGCCGCCCTCGAAGTCGGCCAGGCCATTGCAATCGTTGTCCTGGCCATCGCAGAGTTCGACTGCGCCCGGCGTGTTGGCGACGTCCCCGTCGTTGCAATCCGAGCACGAAGGGGCGCCGTCGCCGTCGATGTCGTCTTCGCCCTCTTCGAAGTCGGCCAACTCGTTGCAGTCGTTGTCGAGGCCATCGCACAGTTCCACCGCACCCGGAAAGCGTGAGGGATTGGCGTCGTCGCAGTCGAGGCAGGCCACCACACCGTCGCCGTCCCCATCCGCTTCATCAGGAGTGCCATCCAGGCCCGAGCCCAACGCCCCGTCGCAATCGGTATCGAGCCCATCACAGAGTTCGACCGCGCCGGGCAGGACGCTCGCATCGCGGTCGTCGCAGTCGCTGCTGTCGGCCACGTAGCCCGGTGGCACGACGCAGGCTACGACGCTCTGGGCCGGGTCGCCGGCACCGTCGCCATCGGCATCGGGGTGCCAGCTTGCGGCGTCCGCTGAGCTTTCGTCGTCGGTCAGGCCGTCGCAGTCGTTGTCGGCCTGGTCGCAGATCTCGACAGCGCCCGGATAGATGGCGGAGTTGTTGTCGTTGCAGTCGACAACCAGACCCTCCCCGTCGAGGCTCGCGTGGCCATCCTGGTCTTGGTCCACGCCATCGACCCCGTCGCAGTTGTTGTCGACGCCCGACGCATCCACCGGATCCTCAGAGCCCGGGTAGACGGCCGGATCGTCGGGAACACAGTCGTCCTGGTCGAGGACGCCGTCGCCGTCAAAATCAAAGAGGTTGCTCCCACCACTGGCCCCGCAGGAACCGAGGAGCATTGTCAGACAGCACTGCAGAGCCGCAGAGAGAATGGCGGCGCGACGACGGTCTACGGTGTGCACGGTGTGAATTCTAGCCTGCGGGACCTGAGTAGGATCGCAACAAAAACCCGAACGACACCCCTGGCTGGCACGTCAGCCGATCACCACAGCGCCTCCACCCGATCAGGCTCCACATCCCAGTCGGGGTGCAGTCGGTTGACCCGCTCGAAGGCGCAGCGTCGGCAACGAAAGGTGACCCGGACCTCGCCCCCAGCGACCACCTGATCGTGGGGGTCCATGAGGCCGTGGCAGTCGGAGGCGCGATCGCCCGGAACAGGACCATCCACGTGCTGGCTGCGCAGGCACCGAGGGCAGTGGTTGCGCACCCCAGCTCCCGGGGCCTCGGGCACGAGGAAGCCACAGTGACCACATAAAAAGGACTCGTTCCGGGCGATGGGGTTACTGCGCTCCCTGGCTGCCTCCTGGCGCCCCATAGCCCACCGCAGCAGACGGCCGGCCGGGTCATCGGGGGTGGCGTCACCCCCAAGGCTCTCAGCCAGAGCTCGCTTGACCGCCGAGCCTGCTGTGGTCTCCAGGGCAGCAGCAACGGCCTTGCGGGCCGAGAGGCTAGCGGCTGCCAGCTCCACGAAGTAAGCACTGGCTTCGCCTCGCTCCAGCCCGGCGACGGCGTCCTGCCAGACGCCGTGATCCGCGCCCTTGCCGGGCCCACTGCCCACTTGCGCTCCTCAACCCCAGCCAGGCCCGCGCTGGCCCGAGCCGTACTTGGGCGGCACGCGTCGCCTGGGATCGTCGGGGGTGGTCACCACGTACAGGATCCAGCCGTAGCCACCCTCTGCAATGGGCGGAGTCTGATCCACCGGGGTGATGGTCACCGGGCCAGCCTGCACCGCCTCCCCTTCGGCGAGAAAGGGAGCGATGGTCAGGGACTCGGTCCAGTCCTCCTCAAACCACACGAGGTAGTGAATCCCTTCGTCCCGCAAGAAGCGTCCCACCCGGTCCAGGTAGAGGCGCTGCACCCGCTCGGGTCGGTCGTCCCAGGTGACGGTGTCGGGGCGAGTCAGGATCTGCTGCTCGAGATCGGATCCCGGGCCCGCGAGCTTCATCTCTTCTTCGGGCGATACCCGAACCCGGTCGGGCAGTAGCCACCAGGAGTAGACACGCAGAGGCCCCGGCTGTCGCTTCAGCCAGACCTCGGGGATGCTCGACACCAAGACGCCCGTGCCCGGCTCCAGGCTCTGCTCCATCCAGCGGGACAGCTCTAGCTGGGGGCGATACCAGCGCTCGGCGCGCTCCATCTGGTAGCCGGCCTCGGCCGCGAACTGGGGGAGGGGAGCCAGGAGGACGACGAGGAACACAGCGGGCCGGAGCACATGGGGGCCGTGACGCAGCCGACGGTCCACGACGTTCCAGCCGCCAGCCGCCAGCAACGCCACAAAGGGAATGGCCGGCAGCAGCCACACCCAGTAGAGGTTGTGGTTGGGGTCGTGGTGAGCCAGAAAGCCCTCGAACAGCCAGCCTCCCAAGGCAAAGAAGGCATAGACCACCACTGCCCGCGCGCCCGGTCGGCCGTGGCCGCGCCATACGGCGAGCGACCCTAGAGCCGCCAGCCCGAGCACCACCCACCCCAGCTTGCGCGGGAGTGTCCAGGTCAGGAGGTCCCAAGACGTGCCGAGCCCCTGGGTGGCCCAGGCCAAGAGATCGACCTGATCGGCGCCGTGCACATCGGGGGCCAGATTGACCCCAAACGGACCGAGGAAGAAGACAGTGCCCCAGCAGCGATGGAGATCCTGCAGGTCGAACTCGACACCGAGGCAGCGCTCCTGAACCAGGCTGATATAGGCCTGCCAGCCGATGACCACCCCCAGCAAGAGCCCGAGAGGCACGGCCAGTGTTCGGAGCCGGTGCCCCTGGTCGCGGATCCAAGCCCACAAGGCGGGGCCATAGAACAAGAAGAAGCCTTCCATCCGCACGAGAAAGGCCGCGGCCGTCAGTCCAAAGGCCCGGTCCCGAGAGCCCCAGATCAGCAGAGCCATGCCCAAGAAGGCCAGGGAGACGAACACCGGAGATCGCAGCGTCGAGGACCCGTAGAGCGCCATCTCGGGCTGGCACACTAGCCACAGACCCACCAGCCAACCTGTAGCGGGGCTAAACAGCTTGCGCGCCAACAGGGCAGCCACAGCCACATTGACGGAAGAGAACAAGAGAGTCATGCCCAGGGCGGAGGCCCTCGCATCCGACTCCAGCAGCCGGGCCAGGGCACCCAAGCTGTACCAGCCGGGCATGTGGGTGGAGCGGAACCAGGTAAATCGGGAGTCCAAGACCTCCTGAATCATCATGAGGTTGCCGTAGTCCCCCTCTTCCCAGCCGTAGTAGCGGGCAGAGAGCACGAGACGCACCAGCGCCGCCACGGCAAGAAGGACCAGAAACTGGATGAGGGCGCGGTGCCGCTCGGAGAGGCTGACCACGGCCGCATCCTAGCCGGGATCGTCGTCTGGTGCCGTGGGGCGTCGGCATCACCCAGCCTCACACCGCCCCGTGCCAGAGATCCCGCGAGTACACCCTTGACCCCACCGCGAGCGACATTAGGTTCAGGCCACGATGACGATGTCGGCCCATGAAGTGAGCTCTCAGCTCATGGACCAGATGATGGATGAGGGCCTACTGCCGGACCCCGACGGCGTGGCCGTGATCGCTGTGTCGGGTGGGCTCGACAGCACCGCCTTGGCCCGTCTCTTGGGCCCGCCGCTGGCTCGAGCTGGGGTCGAGGTCCACCTGGCCCATGTGGCGCATGGACTGAGGGGCGCTGAGTCCGAGGAGGACTGGAGCTTTGTGGACGCGCTGGCGCGGGATCTGGGCCTCCCAGTCCATCGACTGGAGGGCTCGGTAGCCCCCGAGCGCACACGAGCCATCGGCGTCGAGGGGGCTGCCCGAGAGGTGCGATACAACGCACTGGCGGACCTGGCAAATCGACTGGGCGCATCCAGCATCTACCTGGGACACCACCGGGACGATCAACTGGAGACCCTGATCCTCCGCCACCATGAAGGGGTTCCCGCCGCACGCAACGCAGCCATGCCCGCTCGTCGTGGCCGGATCTGCCGGCCTCTACTGGGCATGAGTCGAGCCCACCTCCATGCTCTGGGGAAAACCGAGAGGTGGGGTTGGCGCAACGACTCGTCCAATGGGGATCTTCGCTTCGCGCGCAACCGGGTTCGGCACGAGCTGCTGCCTGCGCTTCGGCGAGAATCGCCCGACGCCTTGGAGACTGTCCTGAGGCTGGGGCAAGCGGCCCTGTCGGGACGTGCAGCGCTGGAGGTCCAGCTGCCCGAAGCGCGACAGAGAGTCGCGCGGCGCGACGGGCCGGAGCGCTGGCGCCTAGACCGTGCGGAGGTGGCTTCGCTCGAAGACGACCTGGCCATTCTCTTGTTCCAGTCGCTCTGTGGTGGCCCCCACCGCTGTGACCGGCCTCCCAGTCGCCAGGCTCTCCTGCTCCTGCTCGCTGGGGTGCGTGCTGGTGGCAGGGCGCGCCTGTTTGCGCTGGGGGCTGGTTGGTTCGCGCGGGTGGAGGGGAATATCGTCTTGTTGTCGCCCCAGCCCATAGGCTACGAAGAGTCGGGCGCGGGCAGCCAGGACAACCAGGATCTGCCGCAGGCCGTGTGCACCACGAGCCTCTCGGCGACCGAGGCGCAGCTGGTTCTAGACAGTGCCGACGCGCCGGGCCGGGAGCTCGCAGTCTTTGACTGGGAACGCGTTCGACACCCCCTGCGCACGGTGGAGACGGGCAGCGGCAGGTGGATGCAGCCCTACGGCATGGCAGGGCGCCGCAAGCTCCGCGACCTCCTGGCAGAGGCCGGCGTACCCCGGTCCGAGCGGGCATCCTGGCCCGCGGTGGTCGACGCCCGAGGAGAGGTCCTCTGGCTGCCCGGGATCCGAGCATCGGCAGAAGCATCTCTGCAACCCACTTCCGAGCGAGCCCTCTTGCTGTACACTACGGCGCCTCGCCTGCTCGCGTGCGTCCGCACGCGAGACCTTACTATTGGGGCGAGTCCACAATCACAGGCCTTCGAGAACATCGGAGGCTAGGCTGTAACACGATGAAGAATCAGGCCCACCGAACATTTGCCTTCTGGCTCTTCCTTCTCCTCTTGGTCTTGCTGCTGCTTGCGGTGGTGAAAGAGAAGGGGAATCAACGAGCAGAGTCCATTCCCTGGACCGAGTTCGAGGCAGCCATATCGAGCAATGACGTCGAATCCATCGAGGTGTCTGGGGACGAACAGATCACCGGCTACCTCACGGACGGCACCGAGTTTGTGACACGCGGTCCTGTGCGCGGTGATGTGGCCCAGGAGAAGCTCAAGGAGTCGTCGGTCAAGGTCGAATACAAGGAATCCCGCGACCGAGGCTGGGGTGCGGCACTGTTCCAGTGGCTGCCGCTGCTCTTCTTCGTGGTCTTCATTGTGTTCATCCTGCGGCAGCTCCAAGTGGGCGGCGGCAAGGCCATGCAGTTCGGCAAGAGCAAGGCCCGCATGCTCAACGAGAGCAGCAAGGTGGTCACGTTCGAGGACGTGGCCGGAGTCAATGAGGCCAAGGAAGAACTGGAGGAGATCGTCTTCTTCCTGAAGTCACCCAAGAAGGTGACTCGCTTGGGCGGTCGCATTCCCAAGGGCGTGCTGCTCATGGGCCCTCCGGGCACGGGCAAGACACTGCTCGCACGAGCCATCGCGGGCGAGGCGGGCGTGCCCTTCTTCACCATCTCCGGCTCGGACTTTGTCGAGATGTTCGTCGGGGTGGGGGCCTCCCGAGTGCGGGATCTCTTCGAACAGGGCAAGAAGAATGCCCCCTGCATCGTGTTCATCGACGAGATCGATGCTGTGGGACGACACCGCGGCGCCGGTCTGGGCGGGGGTCACGACGAGCGGGAACAAACCCTCAACCAGCTCCTGGTGGAGATGGACGGGTTCGAGGCCAACGAAGGCGTCATCCTCATCGCAGCCACCAACCGACCCGATGTCCTGGATCCGGCGTTGCTCCGACCGGGCCGCTTCGATCGGAGAATCGTCGTGCCCCGCCCGGACCTTGGAGGGCGCGAGGCCATCCTCGGCATCCACGCCAAGGAGCTGCCCCTGGACGATGAGGTCGACCTCTCCATCATCGCCAAGGGCACACCGGGCTTTACCGGGGCCGACCTGGCCAACGTCATGAACGAAGCCGCTCTGCTCGCAGCCCGCCGCGAGACCGAGCATGTGTCCATGAAGGACATCGAGAACGCCAAGGACAAGGTGATGATGGGCGCGGAGCGGCGCTCCATGATGATCAGCGAGGACGAGAAGCGCACGACGGCTTACCACGAGGCAGGCCATGCGCTGGTTGCTGCCGTCTTGCCCGGCACCGACCCAATTCACCGCGTCACCATTATCCCGCGGGGACGGGCTCTGGGCCTGACTCAGCAGCTGCCCGAGCAAGAGCGATTCACCCGGGACAGGAGCTATCTGCTCAACAACATCACGATCCTCATGGGCGGACGGGCCGCCGAAGAGGTGGCCCTCGAGCAAGTCACCACGGGCGCAGGCAACGACATCGAGAGAGCCACTGAGTTGGCTCGCAAGATGGTGTGCGAGTGGGGGATGTCCGATGCGGTGGGCCCGCTCGCCTTCGGCAAGAAGGACGAAGCGATCTTCCTGGGCAAGGAGATGGGGCAGACCCAAGACTACTCAGAGCAGACCGCCATCGAGATCGACTCAGAGGTGCGGCGCATCGTCACCGAAGGCTATGACAAGGCTCGCAATATCCTGAGAACTCATGTGCAAGCGCTTCACGATCTGAGCAAGGAACTGCTCGACCAGGAGACGGTGTCGGGGGACGATGTGGTTCGTGTGCTTCGCTCCTACCTGCCCGATGGCGAAGGCACACCGGCCTGATCGATCGTGAACCATCTGGCCAGCAGCCCGTTGCCAAGCACCGGGAACGATCCGTCCACTGCAACGAAGCCGTTGCTCGAGCCTCGAGCCTTGCGGTGGCGGGATGGGGCTCTCGACTCCACCCGGCCGGCCGTGATGGCCATTGTCAATGTCACCCCCGACTCCTTCTTCGACGGTGGCCGCTGCTCAGAGCTGGGGCCCGCGCTTGAGCGAGCCTGGGAAGTGGTGGCCGACGGCGCAGACATCTTGGACATCGGCGGCGAGAGCAGCAGACCCGGAGCGGAGGTCGTGGAGGAGGCTGAGGAACGTCGACGGGTGTTGCCACTCATCGAGGCCTTGGTCAACGGCAACAGGCCCTACCCTCTGCCCATCTCCATCGACACCACCTCGGCTTCGGTTGCCGATGCGGCGCTGCAATCCGGGGCTTGCATCGTCAACGACATTACGGGGGGGACTCGAGATCCTCGAATCCTCGACGTCTGCGCAGAACACGGTGCCGGCATCATCCTCATGCACATGCGAGGTACCCCGCGTACGATGCAAGATGACGTGAGCTACAACGACCTGGTGGGCGAGGTGACCTCCCACCTCGAGCAATGCTGCAGGGCAGCGACCCGTGCTGGAATCCCCGCTGCCCACCAAGCGGTGGATCCGGGGATTGGCTTTGGGAAGAGCGCGGCAGGCTGTCTTGAGATCTTGGGTCGCCTTCATGCGCTGGCAGCCTTGGAGCGACCTGTGTTGATCGGAGCTTCTCGCAAGTCGTTTCTCGGGCGCGCGTTCGGACACGAGGGCGACGAGCGACTCATGGGGTCGGCCATGGCCGCCGGTCTCGCCATCCACCAAGGGGCGTCCATCGTCCGGGTTCATGACGTGCGCGCGACCCGCCTCGCTGTGGACGTCGCCTCGGGCGTGCGTCGCGCGGGCGCAGGGAGCCGAGGCGCGTGAGCGAACTCTTCGGGGCCATCAGCCCGCTCGACATCCTCGACATCCTGGTCGTCGCGTACCTGATCTATTGGGTGCTGCTGGTGCTCAAGGGCACCCGAGCGGTGAGGGTCCTCATTGGCATCTTGCTGCTCGTCGGCCTATATGCGCTGTCCAGCCTGCTCGACCTGTTCACCGTTCACTGGATTCTCGAAGAGGTGAGCATCTACCTCGTGCTGGCGATGATTGTCTTGTTCCAGGAGGATATTCGTCGAGGTCTAGCCCGAGTGGCCAAGCCCCTCGTCAGTACTGGCTGGAGACGGGACAACCTGTACGTCTACCAGGAGATCATCCAAGCCAGCTTTCGGCTCGCTGATCAGGGGAGGGGAGCCATCATCGCCGTCGAGCGCGAGGCCTCGCTGGAAGGTCTGTGCGACCACGCGCACCGGGTGGATGCCGAGGTGAGCGAGGAGCTCCTGGTCGCCATCTTTCAAGGGTCCAGCCCCATCCACGACGGGGCAGTCATCGTGCAGAAGCAGCGCATCGCAGCGGCAGGCTCTTTTCTGCCGTTGTCCACTCGCCCCGATCTGCGACCAGGCCTCGGCACCCGACACCGTGCAGCCCTGGGCGAGTCGGAGGAGACCGACTGCATGATCTTCGTGGTCTCCGAAGAGCGCCGGGAGGTCTCCATGGCCTTTCGAGGGACGCTGTACCCCGTAGCAACGCCCGATGAGATGCGCCTCAAGGTGCAGCTCATGTTGTCCATGGAGGAAGAGGCGGAAGGGGAGACCGAGTCCATCCGATCACTGCGAGAGATCGCACCGGTATCCCCAGAGGCGGCAGCTCCTGAGGAAGAGCCATGAAGCTTCGCCTCCCCTCTGCCCAGTCCCTGCGGGAGAACATCGGACTCAAGATCCTGTCGCTGTTGCTCGCCTTGTCGGCTTGGATGCTGGCGCAGGGAGAGCAGACCTACCACGCCACGGTGGTGGTGCCGGTGGAGTATCGCTTTCCCGAAGGCTTGATCCTCTCTGGAGACACTCCCCCTCCGGATCAGGTCGTAATACAGACCTCCGGTTCCCGAGCCGCCATGAAGGCACTTCAAGAAGAGGTCCGCGCCATTGAGATCGTCTACGAGGTTGACCTCCGCTACGCCGAACCCGGCCGCACGATCCACACGTTCCGGCAGTTGCCAGAGGGCTTGCCGGACCAAGTGACAATCCACACCGTGTCCCCAGCCGAGGTGGAGTTGGTCCTCGATGTGTTGGTGAGCCGCACGCTGCCAGTCGAGATCCGGACTCGCGGAGAGTTGCCCGAGGGCTACGCCGAGACCGCGCGCTCCACTCAGCCAACCAACGTGGAGATCCGCGGTGGACAGAGCAAGCTCAAGGACATCGACGTGCTCTACACGGAAGCGGTTCGGCTCAACCAACGCACCGCCGACTTCGAGACCGAGCTCGCCCTCGACATGAGCAACTTGGACATCCACCCATCCAGCCCATCTACCGTAATTGGGGCCATGAGGATCCAAGAGGTGCCTGGTCGACGCGGGCTAGACACCTTGCCTATCCAGCTCCCCGAAGAGGCGGCTGGCTTGGAACTGAGCCCGGCCGATTGCTCGGTTTCCCTGGAGGGGCCGCTTCCGGTACTCCTGGACCTGGGGCCAGCTGCGGTGACGGCTCATCTGAGGGCGAGCGCACAAGCCCTGGGTGCCATGGGGCCCACGACCACAGTGCCCTGGCTGCTGGACGGAGACCCTGCTGAGGGGCCCCACCTTCAGATCATCATCGAACACCCACGAGCCGACGACGTAAAGGTAGCCTCGGTCGATCCGAGCACCTACACCCTCACCGGCTCGCCGAGCAACCCGCCGGCACGGAGGTCGACACCAGCAGCCTCCCGCAGTACCCCGGCCGAGCCTGAAGCGTCCGGCGTGGGCCCCGCTGATCCTGCGGATCCTCCCGCCGAGTCCAGTGGTTCGCCCTCTCCATCGACCGAGCCGGTCGCAACAGGCGGCTGACCCCCATGGGATTGTTCGGTACGGATGGGATCCGTGGACGGGCCGGCGAAGGGCCCCTTAGCCCGGGCTCTGTGCACCGGATCGGACAGGCCATGGGGGAGGTCCTCCGCTCCGCATCGGGACAGACCGAGGTCGTCGTCGCACGGGACACCAGAGAGTCCGGAGAGGCCCAGCAAGCAGCACTGGCTGCTGGGCTGGAGGAAGCCGGCGCTCGCGTAATTGATCTGGGCATTCTCCCCACCCCAGCCCTCTCCTGGCATCTAGGACAAGCCCAGGGGCTGGCTGGCGGGGTGATGATCACAGCGAGTCACAATCAATGGCATGACAACGGTCTGAAGCTCTTCGGGAGCGACGGGGCCAAGGTCGCCGACGCCCTCGAAGACGCCTGCGAGGCACGCTATCTCGAGCTGGTGGAGGGCTCTGGGGAAGCCGAACTGTCGGACACTCCGGATCCGGGCCATGCCCGAACCGAGTCGCAGCACGCCCAGGTGCAGGAGGCGTATCTAGCTTCACTCACTTGTCCCAGCGACCTCACCGGCCGCTCGGTCGTGGTCGACAGCGCGGCGGGGGCGACCTGGCACACACTTCCCGCAGCCTTTCGATCAGCTGGGGCTCAGGTGGATCACATCAGCCCCGAACCCAACGGTCGAAACATCAACCACAACTGTGGCGCAACACAACCCGAGTCCTTGGCTGCGGCGGTGGTTCGGCAAGGGGCCTGGGGAGGGGTCGCGGTGGACGGAGATGGCGACCGACTGATCCTGGTGGACGAGCTGGGGGCCATCCACGACGGCGACATCATCCTCGGCGTGCTGGCCGATGCCATGAAGCAAATGGGCTTGTTCCGAGGGGAAGCGGTCGTCGGAACGGTGACCACCAACGGCGGCCTCGCCGAGTTTCTGAAGGGCCTAGACCTGTCGCTGATCCGAACGGACGTAGGTGATCGACACGTGGCGAGACGCATGCTCCAAGAGGGCTGCAACCTCGGAGGCGAGAGTTCTGGGCACATCCTGACCCCTGACCTGTGTCCTACCGGTGACGGCACTCGAGTGGCTCTCTGGCTCCTGGGGCATGCGTCACAGCAGGACCAGCGCTTGTCGACGCTGATGAGCACCGTGCCCCGTTACCCAGTAGCCAACCGCAAGGTGGATGCAAGACACAAACCGCAGCTGTCCGGCCTCTCAGGCCTCCAAGACGCCGTCACGGAAGTCGAGGAGGCGCTCGACAACCGCGCGGGCAGTGTCTTGCTGCGCTATTCGGGCACGGAGCCTGTGTTGCGCATTCGTGTCGAGGGTCCCGACGGAGATCTGGTACAACGCTGTGCGGATCGGCTAGCCGCTTGCGCTGCTCAAGCCCTGGCGGGCTGAACCCGACCTAGCCTTTGGGTTTGCGCAACCCAACCAACCATCAGAATGAGGAGAGAACGGTGGGAGCAGAACTCGGCGTCAACGTGGACCACGTCGCCACAGTCCGACAGGCGCGCGGGGTGACCTACCCCGATCCGGTGCGAGCGGCCGCAGCCGCAGAGGACGCCGGAGCCGACCAAATCACGGTCCACATCCGCATGGACCGGCGACATATCCAGGAACAGGACCTCATCGACCTCAGCCACTCCGTTCGCACTCGTCTCAACGTGGAGATGGCGGCAACGGACGAGATGATGGCCATCGCGCTCCGCCTGCGCCCCCATCAGGTCACCCTGGTACCCGAACGCGAAGGTGAGGTCACCACCGAAGGTGGCCTCGACCTCCGCGACACTCCAACACGGGACTCTGTGGCCAGCGCGGTGGCTGCGCTCCAAGAGGCCGGCATCCGAGCGGCGATCTTTGCCGACCCCGACCCCGACCAGGTAGAGGCTGTCGCAGCCAGCGGAGCGCAGGTGATTGAGCTCAACACCGCGGCTTACGCAGAAGCCGAAAGTGAAGAGGCTGTTCTGCGCGAACTAGGGCGGGTGGAGAGCGCCGCCGCCAGCGCAGCGAACGCTGGACTCTACGTGGCCGCCGGACATGGGCTGCATTATCAAAACGTGGAGCCACTCACCCGGTGCGGTCTGATCCGCGAGTTCAACATCGGGCATTCGCTGGTGGCGCAGGCCATCTTCGACGGACTCTCCACAGCGGTTCGGAACATGAAGGTGCTGATCTCGTGACCGCCGGCGCCCCGGTGCCGGGGCTTGCTCTGCTCTCCAGCGAGCAAATGGCCGAGTTGGATCGCCGCACCATCGAAGATGCTGGGGTTCCCGGCATAGCGCTCATGGAGGCCGCTGCTCGGGCGTGCGTGGACGTCCTGGCGAGTCGCTTCCAAGATCGGCTGCGTCACGGAGTCTCGATCTTGTGCGGTCCCGGCAACAACGGCGGTGACGGTCTCGCCATAGCTCGCCTCCTGGCGGAGCGCGGTGTCGAAGTCAGGACACTCCTGCTGGGTGACCCGAGGCAAATGCGTGGGGACGCGGCAGTCCAGGTAGAGCAAGCGCAAGGAGCGGGCCTGACCCTGGGTTCTCTGGAGCACCCCTGGTCACCCGGTGCGATGGTGGTGGACGCCCTGTTCGGAACGGGGCTGTCGCGTCCTGTGGAAGGTCTTGCAGCGGCTTGCATTGAGCAAATGGTCCGCGCCCGCGACAACGGCGCAGCCATCCTGGCGGTGGACATCCCGTCGGGCATCAGCGGCACCACTGGCGAGGCCCTGGGCCCGGCTGTTCACGCAGACATCACGGTCACCTTTCACGCTCCAAAGAGGGGGCACTTTCTCTACCCCGGGCGAGAGCGACGCGGCGAGTTGTTGGTCGCCGACATCGGCATCCCCAGGGGCCGGTGGCCAGAATTGAGCCAAGATGCGCCCCGACTGGTGGAGGGATCGACTCTGTCCCAACGGGTCCCTAGGGGGCCACAGGAAGGACACAAAGGCACCTTCGGACACGTGCTGGTAGCTGCAGGGGGGCCGGGAAAAGCCGGGGCCGCGCGGCTCTGCGCCGAAGGAGCCCTCCGAGCTGGCGCCGGCCTCGTCACGCTGGCGCTTCCTGAGGCGCTGCTGCCAGACAGCGTTGCAGAACTGGCTCCTGAAGTGATGATCGAGCGGGTCCCGGGAACACCGAATGGCTGCTTTGGCCCCACCTCCGTAAGACCTCTCCTCGAGCTTGCCCACAGCCGCCAGGCGCTGGCTATCGGCCCCGGAATAGGAACAGCTACCGAGACCATCCAGGCGGTGTTGAACGTCCTCGAGAAGATCAACATCCCGCACGTGGTGGATGCTGACGCACTCAACTGCCTCGCCATCGGTGGGATCCCGAAGCATGGGGGCGGGGCCGCGCGGGTGTTGACCCCTCACCCCGGAGAGATGCGCCGTCTCCTCCCAGGTTCAGAAGCCGAACGACTCGGGGATCGACTGGCCAGCGTGCGACAGCTGGCTAGGGAGGCGGGCGGCATTGCCCTCCTCAAGGGAGCAAGCACACTAGTAGCCGATACCTCGGGCGAAGCCTGGGTGAACACCACCGGGAACCCGGGCATGGCCACAGCAGGGTCCGGCGACGTCCTGACGGGAATGATTGGTGCACTGCTGGCCCGTGGTCTCTCCGGTGCCGAAGCGGCCACCACCGGCGCGCTGTGGCATGGACTTGCGGGAGATCAAGCAGCCCTGCAACATGGCGAGCCGTCGATGCTGGCCTCCAACATTCTCGCCCACCTGGGGAGCGCCTGGTTGGCGGCTCATGAAGGTCGGGTGCCAGCAGCAACTGGGTTCATCCCCCTGCCAGGAGAACAGGCACCATGACACCATCGGCTTGGACGACAACGCTCTCCGACGATCAGGCCACAAGGGCCCTGGGCGCCCAGGTGGCCCAGGTGGTGGGAGAGGGGGAAGTGCTGGGCCTGTGTGGTCCACTGGCAGCCGGCAAGACGACATTCTGTCAGGGGCTAGCACGAGGCCTCGGCGTGCCCGAAGAGGTCGCTGTACGAAGCCCCACGTTCACACTCTGCAATGAGTACAGCGGCCGGCTGCCCATCTTCCACCTAGACCTCTATCGCCTGGGCTCCGAGGACGAGGCCGAGGTCCTCGGCTTCCGGGAGCGTGTGGGCACCGTCGGCGTCTCTGTTGTGGAGTGGGCCGACTTGTTCCCAGACCTCTTTCCTTTGCATACGGTGTGGATCCAGCTAGAACACCTCGGCGCCCGCCGACAGGTGACGATCTGGCCGGGCAACTCTCACCTCGCCGCAATTCTCCCCACCCTGAGCTTGCCCAATCCAGGAGGCCATGAGCCGTGGACAGAGCAGAGTCGACCCATGCCCTGGGAATGTTCTCCCTAGCCCTCGTGATGCTGCTGGCGCTGGTCCCCACCTTGTCGGTGGAAACCGACCCGTCCGGCGGGACCGAGTCGGTGGATCTGGCCGCTATGGGTGTCCCCCTGGCCACCCGAGTGTCCCTGGGCGACCCAATGCCATCGGACAGCGGGGATGCTCGGGCCTGGAGAGCTATCCCAGGAATTGGCCCGACACTCAGCGGGCGCTTGGCGCACTGGGGGGCCCAAGGTCTTCTCCAACAAGAGGGCGACCTGTTGCCGGTTCCAGGCATTGGGCCCAAGATGGCAGCCAAAATCAGCCCGTGGATCCTCTGGCGGGAACCTAGGGCACACACCGTGCTCACAAACCCCGGGCCATCCGAGCCACACTCTCCGAGCGGGACGAACCAATGAATCGCATCTACATGGATCACAACGCAACGACACCGGTGGACCCCGAGGTGCGCGGTGCGATGTGGCCCTTTTACGAGCAGGAGTGGGGCAACGCGTCCTCGATTCACTGGGCCGGCAAGGCTCCCATTGACGCCATTGATACGGCTCGCGAGGCGGTCTGCTCACTGATCAACGCCAGACCACGAGACCTCTTCTTTACGAGCGGCGGAACCGAGTCGGACAACTCCGCACTGTTGGGCGTGGCTTTTGCGCTCAAGGAGCGTGGCCGCCACCTGGTGACAAGCGCCATAGAGCACAAGGCAATCCTCGACACGGCTGACTGTCTCGAATCTCTGCACGGCTTCGAGGTCACCCGCCTGGGCGTCGACAGCAAGGGTCGCCACGACCTGGACGCTTTCCGCGCAAGCCTGCGCGACGACACGGTGCTGGTATCGGTCATGCTGGCCAACAACGAGATTGGCAATGTGAATCCAATTAGAGCCATGGCCGAGATCGCCCACGAACGAGGGATCCTCGTGCACTGCGACGCGGTGAACGCGCTTGGCAAAGTCCCCATCGACGTGGAAGAGATGGGCGTCGATCTGCTGTCGATCTCCGCACACAAGATCTATGGGCCGAAGGGTGCCGGCGCGCTCTACGTGCGCAAGAAGACACCGTTCGAGCCCTTGATTCGGGGCGGGGGCCAGGAGAGGGGTCGTCGGTGCGGCACCTACAACACCGTCGGCATCGTGGGCTTCGGCAAGGCAGCAGAGCTGTGCGCCGAGCAGATGGCATCGGGGAGCAACGCCGCTGTAGCGTCGTTGCGAGATCGCCTGGAGGAGGGGCTCCTGGAGCGGGTCGGCGACGTCGAGATCAACGGAGACCCGTCGAGCAGGCTACCCAACACGACCAACCTGAGCTTCTCGGGAGTGGACGGCGAAGGACTCGTACTCAACCTCGACTTGAAGGGCATTGCTATAAGTACTGGTTCTGCCTGCACTTCTGGGTCGCTCGATCCCAGCCATGTGTTGGTGGCTCTGGACAAAGATCCGGTGTGGCTGGAGGCTGCTATTCGGTTCAGTCTCGGGCAATCCAACACCGAGGAGCAGGTGGACCACGTCATCGATGTTGTCGCCACCGAGGTGGCCCGACTTCGCCAAATTCAGCAGTCGGCCAGCGCGTGACTCTGCAGCTCCCCGCTCCCGGCGACCGTGTCGTCGTCGCCATGAGCGGCGGCGTGGACTCTTCGGTGGCCGCCGCGTTGCTTCACGAGCGGGGCTGTGAGGTGATCGGTATCACCTTGTCTCTCTACGAGGACCCGGACGGGGTCGAGGGGGGCTGCTGCACTCCCGAAGACGTCACGGATGCCCGGCGAGTGTGCGCCGATCTCGGCGTGAGGCACTACGTCCTGAACTACAAGGACGCCTTCGAGCGCGCAGTCGTCAAGCCATTTGTGGACTTCTACCGACGCGGGCTGACCCCCAACCCCTGCGCCCAGTGCAACAACATCCTGAAGTTCGATCGACTGCTACGGCGCACCCGAGAGCTAGATGCCCGTTGGCTTGCGACGGGCCACTACGCTCGAATCCTGCGTGGAGACGATGGCGAGCTTCGCCTAGCGAGAGCCCAGGACGCCGCCAAGGATCAGTCCTATTTCCTGTATGGCGTTCAGCGCTCGGCGCTGCCATTCATCACGTTCCCTCTCGGCGACCATCGCAAGGAGGAGGCGCGAGATGACGCACGGCGGCTAGGAGTGCGCACCTCCGACAAGCCAGACTCACAAGATGTCTGCTTCATCCCCGATGGGCGCACCGCAGAGTTCGTCCGGAAGCACGGTGGCGCCGCCGAGCCAGGACCCATCGTGGACGACTCAGGCCGCAGGTTGGGCTCGCACCAGGGACTCCACGCATTCACGGTAGGCCAGCGCCGGGGCGTCGGCGTCGCGTCCACGCACCCCCTGTACGTTCTGCGGCTGGAGCCAGAGAGCCACACGCTCGTTGTGGGCTCGCCCGACAAGCTGGATGCAAGCGTCGTCCAGGCGGAAGGATGGAACTGGCTCCGCGAACCGGCGCTGGGGGAATCCCTCGCCGTCAAGGTTCGATATCGGAGCCCCCCGGCTCCCGTCGCCGCCCTCAAGAGCAAAGAGGAGTCGGTCCGAATCTCACTGGCTACTCCAGTGCGGGCTGTCGCCCCTGGGCAAGCAGTGGTCCTCTATGGGGGAGACCACATGGACGAGGTCCTGGGTGGCGGCACCATCGGAGCAACCACAGAGAACTGAGAGGAGCCCCTCGCCTACCAGCACAACACTCGTGGAGGTTGGCTAACGGGTCCCGTGGGTCGGTCGGCCCGTCCCGGAGTGCAACGGGCGCGCCAGTCATGCTAATAATGGGACCCACCTTGGAAGGGGGCCCTGTGATCGAGACGACCCGCTCCACCACCCGACCCAGCCCAGTAGCGAAGAAGGACTTTTCGTGCCTGCTCTTGGCTCTGATGCTCGCGTTCGGCGCAACCGCATCGGGCTGCCAGCAGAGCTGTGATGTCCTGTGCAGCGAGAACGCGCGGTATATCGACGGATGCCTGGAATATTGGGAAGCTCTGTGGCCCGACTTTGGCTACGACGGACGACGAGACTCGGACCAGACAGATGGTGATGGAGTCGCTGGAGACCAATACGAAGGTGGCCCAGCTGGTGAGTACCAGGAGCGCTGCCGTGAGCGGTACCAACTAGCGATCCAGTACTCGGAGATTCAAGACGCCAGGGTCATTCGACTGGGCTGCAGCGAGGATCTCCAGGCCCTTGCCAATTCCGTGGGCTGTCAGGACTACACGCCCAATGACGTGGAGCTAGACCCTGTAGAAGGCGACAACGGAGTGGCCCCGAGGCCCTGAGGCCGTGCCCGCCTCCTGGGCAGGGACACCTGAGATTCGTAGCGCTCTCGCGATGGACAACAAGCACCGCACAACAATGGGAGCGCAGCTAGCGGTTCTCGTGTTGGGTGTGGCCTTGTTGGGAGCGGGCTGTGCCCTCCGCGGTGGTCCGGGAGGCAAGGGCAAGGATCCGGACATGTTCAGTGGCCTCGTGGTGGACTCCGACGGCCGCGCGGTGCCGTTTGCCAAGATCTCGATCCTCCCCGTAGGAGAGTGGGAAGAAGCCAAGCGCCGCAAGAAGGGCTTCGTGCCCCCCCCAGAAGGCTCGAGAGGGCTCGCGGTGACCACGGAAGGAGGACGTTGGTTGGTGGACCATATGAGCGACGACCTGGGCGAGGACGTGGCCCTCCCAAACGACTATTACTACGAGATCACGGTCTACAAGCCGGGCTTCCATCCCTGGAAGGACTCCATTCTCTATGAGCGCGGGACGCTCCAGGTAGATGTCACCCTGGACGCCGACGCCATTGAGATTGAGGACGAGGGGCACATGGTGGACACAGCAGTCGATGACACGAACACGGGCAAGGGCGTCCTCCGTCAGGGCGAGTAGAGCCCCCGAGCCGAGGGACCCAACACGATCTAGAGCATGACCGAGCAGAGCCCAGGCATGCAGGGCGAGTTCCGCCTTCTCCATAAGATTGGAGAGGGCGGAATGGCCGATGTGTTTCTTGCGGAACGCCTGGGCGACGATGGCTTCAAGACCCGAGTGGCTCTCAAGCGACTCCACCGCGGACTCGCGATGGACTCGTACTTCATTCGGCAACTCGTGCGAGAGGCCAGGCTCCTCGGCCAACTGGAGCACGCCAACATCGTCCGCGTGTTCGACCTACGACGTATTGGAGACGAGTACTACGTCGTGATGGAGTTTGTGGACGGGATCGACTTGGCGGCGGTCATGAAGGTCCATCGCAAGCGCAACACGCGCATCCCGAGGCCTTTTTTCTTTCATGTGGCCCTGAGCCTCAGTGAAGCGCTGTCCTACGCACACAATGCTGTGGACGAGGACGGCAATACGACCCCGTTAATTCACCGGGACATCAAGCCCAGCAACGTCATGTTGAGCCGCCGAGGGGTCGTGAAGCTGACCGACTTCGGCATCGCCCATGTGGGCGACGGGTCGGTCACCGACGGAATGGTTCAAGGAACCGCCAATTACATGTCGCCCGAACAGGCCTATGGCGATGAGCGCCTGACTGCAGCGTCGGACATCTACTCGCTGGGATCGGTGTACTTCGAGATGTTGACGGGTCGGTGCCTCATCGACGGCGAGAACTACCTCAAGGCGATCCACCAAGTGCGACAACGCAACGTGGATGTGGACGAGCTGGCAGAACTCGGGGTGGAGCCGGGCTTGCGCATGGTGATCGCCCGCATGCTCGCTCGCGACCTGAAGGACCGCTACACCGAGGTAGAGAGTGTACGAAACGACCTCCAGTTCGTAGCTGACCGGCTGAAGGTGGACCTCAGCTGGCACCGGATCCGATCCTACGTTGGCAGGCTCATGTCCATCCTCGGGCGGGCCGAAGTGCGTGCGACCTTGAGCAACCTGGAAGTGCCCGCTGAGCTAGACCGCCTCAGCAACACCAACTCGACGCCGGGCGTGCCCACAGACGAGTCCCTTCTCCCCGAGAAGAGCAGTCCAGAGCCCATGTCCAGCGGACCGAAGACCCCCACGACACCTCCCCCCCTGGCGGCCCAAAAGCTCAACATCGAGGTCACTTCGGCGGTCCAGAAGGACTTTCTGGAAGCCCAACTGGAGACGCTGGAAGGGGAGGGGGACGAGCAAGAGAGCGCAGAAGCCCTCCCGCAGGAGGAAGCTGCGGACTGGGCAGAGGGCGACGAGACCTTGGCGCTCGATCGGCTAGAGAGTCCAGCGCCGGAGATGCAAGACCGAGAGGTCTCGTCACGCACTCCGACACCAGCACCCCTGCCGGGTGAGGACCAGGGGGAGGCGGAGCCGACGGGTCCGTTGCCAGAAGAACCGGCGGGGCCTGGCGACTGGGACGACAACGAAGCCACGTCGGTCTACACCGGAAAGTCACCGGCAGAGATGGGGGTCGTTGGAGCAGGAAAGCTGGCCGAGCTACCTAGCCAAATCGAGGACAAGACCGTCCCCTACGTTCCCGGCACCTTGTCACAGAGGCTGGAGCCCTTGCCGGCGACCCCCTCGGTACTGGGCACCCCTAAACAAGAGGCGCCCACCCCGTCGCCAGGGCCCTTGCCCCGAGAGCCGGGAACCTCGGCTGCAGCCAGCCAAGACACGGACTCAGAGACCTGGCTGTTCAGTGACTCCTCATCGGACCAGAAGGCGCCCACTCAAGAGCCACTGGCTGCCACAACGGCGCTGCCAGCGGTACCAAAACAACCAGATGAAGGTGGGGCTCCGCCAAGACCAAAGCGACGGCGCAAGAAGAAGCGGCGCAAGAAGAAGCGGGTCTCCAAGGCCCTTGTGGCAAGCCTTGTCCTGGCCATCGTTGCTCTTGTCGTGGTCCTGTTGATTCTGCTCGCTTCGCGACTCCGATCCATGAGCTCAATGGATCTGAAGCCCCCGGATCCGGTAGAAGCAATACAAGCTTCACCAACGGAGGGGATCCATGGTGGAGCCCACGGTATTCTGCGACGCCAACAGGCCAACAGAACCCAGACAGAGCCCCCAACACCAGCCACGGCCGGGCCCCTCCGGCACTCGGCAGTCGGAGGTGTCGCCTCGTGACGCGATTCCCCATCAAGCGCGGTGAGTTCAGCCTCCTTCGCAAGATCGGCGAGGGTGGCATGGCCGAGGTCTTCCTCGCTGAACGGGGCGGCGATGAGGGCTTCAAGACCTTAGTGGCGCTGAAGCGCCTCCACAGCGGGTTCGCCCTGGATCAATACTTCATCCGACAGCTGGTCCAGGAAGCCAAGCTCCTGGGGCAGTTGCAGCACAACAACATTGTTCGTGTGCACGACTTTCGACGGATTGACGACGAGTACTTCATCGTCATGGAGTACATCGATGGTATCGACCTAGCGCAGGCCATTCACGTCCACAAGGAACACGACCTCCGCTTTCCGCTGTCCATCTTCTTCCACCTCGCGCTGTGCCTCTGCGAGTCCTTGGATTACGCCCACACGGCCACCGACCTCACCGGCAAGCCCATGCGCCTCGTGCACCGGGACATGAAGCCGAGCAACGTGCTCATTAGCCACCGCGGCATCGTCAAGCTCACCGACTTCGGGATTGCTCGGGTGGGCGATGCCACCACAACGGGGTCCATCGTCAAGGGCACGGCCAACTACATGTCGCCAGAGCAAGCTGCTGGCGAGCAGGACCTGGGCCCCGCGTCGGACATCTTCAGCCTTGGCGCGGTCTTCTGGGAAATCCTCACACTGGGCAAGCTGGTGGAGGGCAGCAACTACCTGAACGTGATTGACGCCATCAAGGATCTCAACGTCGGGCTCAAGGACATCACCGAGAAGGGGATTGAGCCAGGCCTTCGGATGATCCTGCTCCGGATGCTCGCCCGAAAGAAGGAGCTCCGTTACCAGGACATGGGGCTGGTCCTAAAGGACCTGCGGTTTGTAGCAGAACAGATGAAGGTGGACCTATCCCCCTCCCACCTCCGCAACTACATGGCTCGGATCACCAACCTCGCTCGAGAGGCAGCCCAACGCCTAGCGGAACAGGGGGGCAATGACGACCCCATGGGACCCATCACGCCGGTCACCCCGATGCCGGTGGTTGAAGAACTCCAGATTGAGCCCATCACCGACGAGCATGAGTTGCCGCAGGAGTCTCTGGAAGATGCCGACGAGGTGAGCACAGCCAGAGGGGTCAGCCCCACACCCACACCCGCACCCGCACCCGCACCCGCAGCTCCGCCCACGCCCTCAGGGCCGCCCACGACCCCCCGAAGCTCGGGCAAACCTCCGGCCTCAGCCTCTCCCCCCACCGCAGCCGCTCTCAAGGTCGCGCAGGAGGTAGCCGCCGCCTCCGTGGAGGAAGCCCCATCGGGAGCCCACTTAGTTCGAAGGAACACTGAGGCTCATCCTGCATCGGTTTCTCCGCCACCACAGGCAATCAGCCCGCCACCGCTCAGTCCGCCACCGCCCATCCCTCGTCCACCGGTGGAAATCCCAGCGCCGCCGCCACCAGCGCCCGTGCCCCAGACTGTCTCCAACGACACCTACTACACGGACACACAGGCCGAGGACTGGGACGAAGAGGATCTCTCGAGCGATCGGCGCCGAACCAACCAGTTGATGATCGCTGGGGCCGCGGTCGCTGCGATTCTGGCCATTGGCTTGTTTGGCTTGATTTGGATCCTCAACAACGCCAAGAGCACGACCGACCAGCCCATCGCAGAGCCCAGCCCGCCAGCCACCGATCCATTAGACGCCGGAACCGCCTCCATGCCAGGAGACATCGGCACGGAAGAGATCGCCGCAGACGACACCGCGCTCTCCGATGTGGAAAGGCCGGCCACTGGGGATCGGGAGGGCCCCGGCGAAACCGGTTCCGCCAACTGGGACAGTCCCTCCTCGGCCCGAACGGGGACCTCCTCCAGCGAGAGGCGGCGGGAGATCACCAGCCGCTCTCGGGTCGCGGACAACTCTTCCTGGCGCGACGAGCGATCCCTAGAGATCCGCTCGGACCGCGTTGCTGACACCGCACCCGCGCGCCCCGAACCGACCACGGACGACAGTTGGGAGCGGCCCCGGGATGCGGCCACCACGGACTGGGCCAGTGACTCGGACTCGGTGGACTGGTCTAGGGACTCTGACACGGTGGACTGGGCTGCCGACTCTCCCTCCGATGGGAGCGACGACAGCTGGGTGGAGGCCGGAGCGAGTGAGGCCAACGACCTGGGGGGAGCCGATGAAGCCTCGTCCATGACCAGCGAGGCGCGCATCGATGACCTCGCGGGGCGGGCCGTCAGCGGTCGTCTGTCAACCGACGAAGTGCGGGAGCTTCGCGTAATTCCCTCGGCCTCAGCCACCTACAACGCGAGCCGCGCAGTGTTGCTCGCCCACTTCGAGGCCAGCCAGGACTTCCGCTCCCACTGCGAGCTGGCCGAAGAGGCCATTGTCCAGTCAGCCAATCTCGCCGACCCCCAGTTCAATCTTGAGATGGGCAAGTGCCACCTTCGGGAAGGGCGCTACAACGAGGCCTTGGAGACCGCACGCATCGCCGAGATGCATGCCCAAGACATCCCATCGCGCATTCGCACCGACCGACAGTTGAAGATCTGGGAGGTGCAGGCCAAGGCCTACAAGGGCATGTATCAGGCCACGGACAACTTGGACTATGTCGCGGACTCCATCGCAGTGTGGGAACGTTATCGACACATGGCGAGGAACACCTACCGAGAACGCGAGATCGCTCGAGCCGACCGCGAGATCCGAGGCCTGGAGTCACTCAAGAGGGGAGCGCTGTAAGGTGAGCCTCCTGTCCGCTCGTGGAAGGGCTCGATGGCACCAGGCGCTCGTGCTGGGTTGTTCTCTGTTGGCCTGCGCCTGTTCCAGTGACAGCAACACGCCGGGCGATGCAGGCACGGGTGGAACGGACGGTCCGAGCTTCGAGGGCATGTCGCTCGACCAAGGGATGCAGTTGTTGAGCAACACGTGGATGGCACAGGCCGCCGCTAACCCCGATGGAGTGACGTCCCTGCTCGACGCGCCGGGCGGCGAAGGCTGGCTGCACCTGTTCCATGGGGACCTTGTCGCGGCAGAACGCTCATTCTCTGCGGGCCATGGGAGCGGATCGGAGGCAACGTCGGGCTCGAGCCGCCTTGGACTGGCCCGAGTGCATCTGGAGCACGCGGCCATGCTGCGCGCAGTGGACTCGCTGCATCGGACCTCGGCCCTCGCTCTAGCCCGGTACCGCCGCGATCATGCAGGCGACGTTCGCGCCGGACCCTATCAGGGACTGTTGGGTGCGCTCGCCGCTCACCAAGCGGGGGCGCCCGTTGAGGAAGTGGACCAGTTTCTGGAGGCGACTTCACCAGAAGTGACCGGAGACGACGCCCAAGGGGCTGTGGAGCAGATCGCGGCGGGCCTCCGAGAGCTGCTAGCCGCTCGTCGGGCGGGACAGCCCGCATCCGAGTCAGCCACATCGAAGCTTCCAGAGCTCTTTCAGGGGCGACTGCGGGTCGCAGAACTCGTGGGCAGAGGTGACCTGGACACAGCATCGCGGCTCCGAACGCAGCTAGGCCCCTGGTCCCCCGACATTGTGGACCCCCTGGGCAGTGACGACGACGCCAGGCTGAAGTTCGAGAGCCACTACTACGATGCAGACTTGTTGGTGGCCATCAAGCGACTGCACCTGGCCGAAGCCTGGCGCCTTGCCGCCGGCATCGAGGGGCCCGGTGCGCTGATCCGTACGGCGGTGATGGCAGCTTGGGGGGACACGATCCCGGACGCCGTTCTGGGAGCATCGCTGCCCACAACCTCCCCTCAGCCCGAGTGGCAAGGACTGTTCCTGTCGCCAGCGTTGGACCCCATGGACTGGGAGGACTACTGGACGGGCGGGAGGCAAGGGAACAGCTTCCTCTCTCGGCTGGCCGAGCGCACCCCAGAGGTTCCATGGCTCGCTGGCCAAGACAACGCCAGCGTCGACCGCGTCTTGAAGTCGGCACAAGACCTCGAGCCCTTCGTCAAGGAGGCTCTGGTCCAAGGTGTGGGTTCCGAGGGCGCCTCAATGGTGCAGGACCTGGGCTTCACACACCTGTTCATGGATCGCATTCTCCGAACTCGGATGAGGTCGCTTCACGCCGAAGGGGCGGGGGTCCCCGCATTCCGCATCGGTGAACGCACGCTCGACCCCAACCCAGGGCGGCTGGGCGGACCGGAAGATGCTGCGCGGACCCGTGTCTCGTTCCGCAACGATCGAGCCTATCTGGTGGACATGGCACACTCTCTGTGGCGGGCAGGGCAGACCGGCTCGGCACTGGACTTCCTCCACCCGCTGACGAGCCAGCAACAAGCATTGACTGGATCGGTCTACATACTCGGCCAGCTCGACGCCGCATCGTCTGTTGGCAAAGGCGGCAAGGCGAGCCAGCTCTGAGAATCATCCATGAAACAACCGCGGACCCACGCACATGACCGACAAGCACCGGTGGCCAACACTCGACGACGAGGGGCGCGCATGATGGGGCTGCGACGACCTCGGGGGGCATTCATAGCCCTCACGACATCGCTCATCTCGGTGGGCCTGTTGGTTGCGCACGGACCCGCCCGCGGGGACAGCTTCGAATACGCAGAAGACGAACTGCCCTACAGCCTGAACCCCATCCACGAGAGCGCCATGGCGGAGACGCGGCTCAACGAACTCCTGTTCGAGGGTATGTGGGGGCCTGGCTACGACGGCTCTCCCGAACCGCGACTAGCTGACGCCTACGAGCTCTCCCCCGATCGCAAGACGATGACGGTGTATATGCGAGAAGGGTTGCGGTGGTCAGACGGCCAACCGATCACGGCAGAAGACGTGGCCTTCACGATCCGGGCCTACCTCAACCTCAAGACGAAATCACCGGACAGGGGACGGGTCTCCTTCATCAAGAAGGCTGAGGCGGTGAATGACACGACCTTGCGGCTGGAGTTCGTGGACCCCGAGCCCGAGCCCCTTGAAAAGCTGTACTTCAAGATCCTGCCGCGGCATAGCTTCGATGGGCCTGCCATCGAGAAGACGCATCCGTTCTGGTTCAAGCCGACCACTTCAGGTCCGTTCAAGCTCTCAAGCCAGGATCTCGGCACCTGGACACTTGAGGCCAACATCGAAAGCAGCCGCCCTCCGCAGATAGGACGAGTCAAAGTCCGCGAGATGCCCGACAAGAACCAACAGGTCTCTTCGCTGGGCTATGGCTACATTCAAGCGATGGTCAACGTGCCGGGCCAATACCTACCGGAGGTGGAAAGGAGCCGGACAGCCGACCTCATTCCGTACCAGAACAAGGCGTGGTGGTACGTGGGGATGAACGAGAAGAATCCCCACCTCAAGGAGCTGGCGGTCCGCAATGCCTTGGCTCGCGCCCTAGACTTGGACGAGGCACTGGCCTTGATTGGGGAGGGCTACCGCATCTCCGGCCCCTTCGTGCCGAGCTCCAAGTTCTACAACCACAGCGCGACCGTCGATGTGTTGCAAAAGGATCTAGCCGAGGCCAGCGCTCTGATGGAGGCGGCCGGATATCGTGAGTCCGATGGTGTCTGGACTCGCCGAAACAAGCCCATCAAGATGCGGCTCTTCTATCGGGCGGGCCTGGGGGACCAAGGCCAGACAATCGCACTGAACTTGCAGTCTCAGTTGCGGCGCTTCGGCATCGACGCCAGTGACCCCGTCGCCATGGACAAGGCCGTCTGGAACGAGAAAGTGTTCTTGTTGCGCGACTACGACCTGGTCGTGGACAGCTGGTCCTTCGACAAGAACGAAAACATCTATGACCTCTTCCACTCGAAGGGCACCCAGAACTTCGTGCACTACCAGAACAAGGAAGTGGACACCCTTTTGGAGAAGGGCTTCACGGAGACCGACCCCGCAGCCAAGGTCGCGTACATGCACGAGACACACCGTCTCCTCGCCCAGGATCTGCCCTACATCTTCTTGTGGAGCCTGAGGAGCTACACCGCAGTCCGCAGGGATGTGGAAGGTGTATTCATCCAGCCCTTCTACTACTTCTCACAGTTCTCCGACTGGCGACTTCCAGCCCACGACTAGCGGGACTGGAAACGCATCCGGCGCGACCATGGGCACAAGGACCCGACTCGTCGGCCGTCACATTGCCACCTTTGGGGGGGTGGTATTCGTCTCCTCGATCGTGTTTGGCGCCCTCGTGTGGTGGGCCCCAGGATCGCCACAACGCATCGACGCTGGAGCACAGCTAGACCAGGGTTTTTGGGGGTGGCTGCTGAGCTTCTGGCTTGGGCTGATTCAGTTCGACCTCGGCCCCTCGTATCGCGGCATTCCGGTGGACCAACTGCTGGTCAAAGGAGCCATAAAGAGCCTCCCACTGATTGTGCTCTCCATGATTCTGTCGGTCGGAGGCTCCCTCCTGGCCGTCGCCATCATGGGCACTCGAGCCTCGTCTTCGTTCCCTCTAGTCCGCACGGCCATCCACTCCATATCACTCGTGCCGGTGTTCCTCCTGGGTTACCTGGCCGTGGTGCTCTTCGCCGTGCCTCCAGACGGCGTCTTCCAGGCGCTGGCTGCCATCGCGATCCTGGCGGTGGGCGACGGCATGCTGACCGACATCTTCTTGGGTATCGATGACGAGGTGGACCAGCTGCTGGACCGGGACTTCGTGCACTCGGCTCGGCTGCGGGGAGTGCCGGTCGGCCCAACGTTGGCGAGACACCTGGCCTTGCCCCTAGCCCAAATCGCCGCGGACAAGATGGCCTATGTCGTAGGAGGAGTGCTCGTCATCGAGAAGGTCCTGGGCATCCAGGGCATCGGCTGGATGGGCTATCGGGCAGCTACCCACCATGACTTCTTGCTCTTGCTCGCCATCACGGTTGCCGTGACGAGCCTGGTGGCCGCCTCCCAACTTGGTGTGGACCTGGTGCGCCTGGCCACCGATCCTCGAACGACTCCCAACGTGTCCGGGCAGGAGGTCGGGTGACCCTCTCCAGCCTTTGGACGCAGCGGCATCGGCAGGACCAAATGGGACCCGTCAGCGTCTTCGGATTTGGGGTCTTGATTGGACTGGTGGGGCTCCGGATCGCAGCTATGTTCGTCGACAGTAGCCCTCGACTAGGCCTGCAAGACGAACAACTGCTGCCAGCCATGGCCGGCCCTTCTTGGGATCATCTCCTGGGCACCGATCAACTGGGACGGGATCTGCTGCTTCGCATGGTCGATGCGGTGGAAGCCTTCTTCCTCCCGGGGCTGTTTGCTTGCCTCGTCGCTGCGCTGATCGCGGTCCCCACCGGAGCTATCGCGGGATACTGGGAGGGCTCCAAAGGAGCCGCCGTACTCCGAGGACTCCTGACGATGATCAGCGCCTGGCCGCGTCTCGTGCTGGTGGTGGTCGTCGTCGCGATCTTCACGGGGAGCGTTCGCGATCCAGCCGCCTGGGCAGAAGTTCGGCTGTACCTTCTGGGTGGACTCGTGGGGCTCTCGTACATTCCCCAGCTGGGCGGCGCAGTCTCCGAGCGAGTTCAGCACTTCCGCAGGGAACAGTTCGTAGAGGCGGCCCGAGCCCACGGGCTATCGGACAGGCGAATCCTCCTGTGGCACATCCTCTGGGCCAACTGTCGACACCTGGTACTCCGGCACACGTGCACGCTCTTTGGCGCGTTCATTCTGGTCGAAACGAGCTTGTCGTATCTCGGCGACTATGGGGTCCCACCCCCGAGGCCGTCCTGGGGCAACATCCTCGCAGGTGTTCGCCACAGCGTGGTGCACAGTCGCAGTCTCATGGCGAGCTCGGATAGCTGGAGCCCCGCCGGCCTCTGGGGTGGTGTGGAACAGGCGATCCAGCACGGGGGGCTGCTGGGGGTTCTCGCTCCCACAATAGCGATCGCCGTGTCCATTGCAGGGGTCCTCGCGCTGGCCGAACACTATGCGAGGCGGGACCGACCATGAGCGACCCGATCCTGTTCACCCGGGACCTGTGGGTTCGTGTCCACGATCCGAACGGTGGTGGCAGCCCCATCGCCGTCGTCCGTGGGGCGAACATCGAGTTGCAGCGAGGAGCAACCACTTGTTTGGTGGGGGAGTCGGGCTCGGGAAAGACCGTCCTGATGCGGGCCTTGCTCGGCATCAGCGGTGCACGCCCCGGGGTGACCGCCGGCACTGCCTGGGCCCGCCCCGACGGCAGCGAATTTCCAGTGCCACTCGTTGGCCCACGCAAGCGCTGGAGAGGTCGCGCGCTCCCCTCCCTGAGGCCAGGCTGGGCGGGGTACGTCTTCCAACATCCCTCCCACTCGCTCGACCCGCTCCTTCGCGTGGGAGACCAGGTGGGCGCATCCGTAACAATCGCCCACAGCGGCCTGACTCCAGCGGCGGTCAAGCGGCGCGTGCTCCACTGGCTTGAGACCGTCCACCTGCCCAACCCGGAGGCGGTGGCCCAACTCTTCCCCCATGAACTATCCGGAGGCATGGCGCAGCGGGTGGCGATTGCCATCGCGCTCGCCACGGAGCCCGACTTGCTGGTTGCCGACGAGCCAACCACCGGACTGGACTGGTCGGTGCGGCGCGACATTGTCGACCTGCTGGGAGAGCTGTGCCGGGCGCGCGGGATGTCCCTCTTGCTGATCTCGCACGACTTCCAGGTGGTCGAGCACATCGCCGACCAGCTCTACGTCATGTTCCGCGGCGAGCTGGTGGAGGATGGCCCGCGCAGGGCATTCTTCGAGCCAGGACCTGGTTCACACCCCTACACAAGAGAGCTGCAGGCTCGATCGAGGGCGCTGGAAGAGGGCTCGTCTCCACCGCGACTCCACCTGGCCGAACAGCCCACGAGTTCTGGCGCCGGCTGTGTCTATGCCCATCGGTGCCCGTGGATCCGCGAGCCCTCGCCCGAGCGTAGCGCGCTGGGAGAGCGGTGTCGTAGCGTGCGCCCCCCCGACTTCAGACCCAGCAGCGACCATCGGGTGCGCTGCATTGCGGTAGGAGAGCCCACATGAGCGCCCAGAACGCTTCGAGCAGCTTGGTTCTCCAGGCCAAGGGACTCTCCCATCGCTTCCCTGGAGGGGTGGCTGCGGTCAATGGGGTGGACCTCGAGATCCGGGAGGGCGAAGTGGTGGGGCTCGTGGGCGAGTCTGGTTCGGGCAAGACCACCCTAGGCAAGCTGCTCCTCCACATCATCCCGCCAGACACGGGTCGAGTGGCCTTCGAGGGTCAGGACCTCGCAGAGCTCAGTCCCAGAGAGCGTCGAAGAACCCGCAGCCGCATGCAAATGATCTACCAAACCGCTGCCGCGAGCCTCAACCCGGGCCTGACGGTAGGACAACACCTCGAGGAGACCGTGCGCCTGCACCGACCGGAGGATGCGCACCGTGCAGATGCCCTCGTGGACGAGACGCTGACAGCGTTTCGACTCAATGGCAAGCGGGCGCTACATCCGAGCCAGTTGTCCGGTGGCGAGCAACGCCGGGTAGTGGTTGCTCGCAGCCTTCTGCCCCGACCCAGCCTGCTGGTAGCGGACGAGCCCACGGCGGGGCTGGATGCCTCGGTCAAAGCGGATGTCATCGACCTACTCCGCAACGCCCGCGGCGGTCGAACAGCCTTCCTCTTCATAAGCCACGAGCTCGACGTAGTCCGCTACGTGGCGGACCGCGTCTTGGTCATGTACCGCGGCCGGATTGTGGAGTGCATGCCTGCGGCCGCCCTCGATCCACGGGACACCGAGGTTGACCATCATCCCTACACTGAACGCCTACTCTCGGCAGCCTTCAAGGCAACTCGTCGCGTGGAATCACCGATGATCCGGCCCACAGAGGACCTCTTCAAGGCCGGCTGCTCCTATCGCGCGGCCTGCCACCGAACCGAACCCGACGACCCCAGCTGGTCGCGCTGCTCCCAACACACCCCCGACTTGATCCCGCTACGAGCTGGACATCGAGTCTCGTGCCACGTGGTGGCACCTTCCCCAACGGAGGCCTCCTGATGCCCTTCCGAGTCTTGCGACTCCTGTCCTTCCTGGCGGTCGCGTCTTGCCTCGCGGTGGCAGTGCCATCGCGCGCCGATGCCAACGAGGCACGGGTCGTCTCGCCCGAACACACAGGCAATGCCATGGACCCTCAGTGGTCCCCCGACGGCCAGAAGATTGCCTACGAAGTTGCCAACAGCCAGGACAAGTTCACAGATCTGTACGTGCTGACCATGGGTGCTGGCGAGGAGCGCATTCGCCCTTCCGCAGGCGCCAGCGGGCTTTCCGGGCGCTTCGTACAGCAAAAGCAGGTGAACCATGAGTTCGCCTGGTCTCCGAGCAATCAGCTCTACGCTTTCGCCTCCAGTGGTTCCAACAACGACTTCGACCTCTATCTTCGAGGGGTGACCGTGCCCATCGGGACTCCCCAAAAGGAAGGAGGGGCTGCGTTCTCGTCGGATGGCCGAAAGATCGCCTACTGTTCGGCGGTGTCTGGCGAGGGGGACCTCTACCTGCTGGACATCTACGCCCTCGAAAAGGAGCCAAAACGACTCACCTTCGCAGAAGGGCTGGACTTCTACGCCACTTGGTCGCCGTCAAGCCAGCAGTTGGCCTATGCGGCGATGAGTGAGGACGGTGCCAACATCCACGTGATTGATGACGTGGCGAATCCGAGGTCATCGGACCGGGCACTGACGAGCTGGAAGTCCAACCAGATCAAGCCGGCCTGGTCGCCGGATGGAAACTGGATCGCGTTCTTCTCGAACCACGGACAGCAGGACCACACGCAGTTTGACGCCTACGTCGTGCCGAGTGTGGGAGGACAGCCATTCCGGGTAGCCACCAACGTCGTGCCACCCGAACGACGTGGGCCGACTTGGACCCCGGACAGCAAGAGTATTGTGCTCGTACGGAATGACCCCAATCTCGGCGATCCCCTGATCCGCATCGACATGACGACCGGAAGCGAAGAGATCCTGCCCACAGGAACGGTGAACAACGCGGAGCCCAACTTGTTCGACAACAAAGCTGCTGGAACCTGGAAGGTCAGCTTCGTTTCCCAGGGAAAGCGTGGATCGAAGGCGCAGAAGTGGCGCCGGATCTGGGTCTACGAGATGAAGGCGGCATCAAGGCCGTGATTCGAAACACGACCCGCGGAACCATTCTGGCCACTCGGGAGGAGTGGGCTCGAGATCCAGCATCCCGAGCCCGAGGTCTCCTGGGACGCACGTGCCTCGAGGATGGCGAAGCCCTCATCCTGTCTCCTTGCAACTCCATTCACATGTTTCTCATGAAGTTTGCGATTGATGTGGTGTTCGTCGCCGAAGACGGTCGCGTGATCCGGACGATTGAGGCGCTCAAGCCGTGGCGCTTCACCCGCATCCACTTCGGCGCACGACACACCATCGAGCTACCCGTGGGCGTGGTTGCGAGCACCGGGACAACCCGTGGCGACATGCTGAGTCTCTCTGACAACCCGCCCAAGGACCCATGAGTGTCAAGAAAAAGTCAAGAAATGTCGACAAATCGATTGACCGGGCGCCTCGCTGGCAGTAGTTTCCAGTGGTGACTGCCCCATTTAGGTTCAACTCCTAGGAACAGCAGAGGCCACGTCTTGATCCACCCTCCGTATCGCACAACAGCACTCCTTGCACTCCTCGCACTGCTGGGTTGCTCCGAAAACAATGGCAGTGTGCCGTGGGGTGACCGTGGTGGGAGCGTGGGTGGCGACAACGGCGGCGAAGCCAACTCCGGCGAAACCGGCAGCGACGAAGGGGCCCCTGGCACGGCGGGGAACGTAACGGTGTCGCCCGACCTCAACCTGATCGAGAATGATCCTTGCTTCGTGTCTGCAGAGACCCCCGAGGAATTCGACGACAGCCTCGCCACCATCGTCTTTCATGTCCAGTGCGACCCCAACTCTGTGGACCTCACAGTCGGACAGGTGGTCGTCGGCGAGACTGACGGAGGGTATCTCCGGCGAATCGAGAGTCTGGAAATCCAGGACAGCCGAATCGTGACGCAGACCAGCTTGGTCTCCCTCGCAGAGGTCTTGCAGAACACGCGAATCACCGAGACGCTTCCACTGGACACGGGTGCCCGGACCACCCTCAACTTCGACGACACGACGCTCTACGCGGACGACGACTTCTTCGTGAAGCTCAAGCGCGGAAACCTCGAGTTCGATCCCGACATGTTCATCGACTGGGAGTTTGATGCCCTCGACCTCACCTACGGCCACCTCCAGATCGACCTGGACATGGAGGTGGATATGGAGTTGTTCCTACGGAGCAACAACGGCATGCAGTTCAGCCACATGCTGCCCCTGGGCCAGTTGTCCTACCCGTTCACCTTCGCCGCCGGGCCCGTTCCAGTGGTCGGCGAGTTGAAGGTGGAGCTGCAGGCTGGATTCTGGACCATGGCGCCTGGGGCCGTGGACGTCACAGCGGGCAGCCAGGGCGGCGGAAAGGTCAGGACCGGCGCGATCTATCACGAAGAGAGCGGCTGGACGAACCTCTCTGAGATTGACTGGGCCACCGAGGCAGGCGAGTTCGACGTCGAGGTCGTGACGGACTGGAATGGCAAGCTGCGCATTCGCGCACAGGGAAGCGTGAGCTTGTACAAGACACTCACCGGGACCGCGCGCGCCGAACCGTACATTAGGGGCCACGCAGAGGCGGCCTGCGAAGACCTCAACTACGACTTTCACGCAGGGCTAGACACCCGGTTCCTCGCCAAGTACCAAATCCTCAAGAAGTGGGGAGTCGAGCGTCACTTCCCGGTCAAGAAGTGGGAAGTGCCCCTCTACGAAAACTCGATTCCGTGGCCATGGACGACAGAAGCAGGCTGCGGCCAGACCTCGGTCACCTGCGGCGAGACTGTCTCCTACAACACGACGAGTATCGGCTCCACCTCTCAGCTGGAGAACTATTCTTGTGGCTCGCTGCCCTTTGATGGGTCCGAGTACGTGTATTGGTTCAATGCGGCCAGCGATGTTCCCGTACAGGTGGAGGCTCATCTCAACTACGACAACGCCATCTGGGATGACGAGTCCTTCATGGAGGTGGGTCGCAAGTTGTTCGTGCTCGAAGACCACGGCGAGGGACCTGATGCCAACTCGTGCATCTCCTGGAGCACTGGGGCCGATACTTCCTTCGTGGCGACAGCCGGAACGAGCTACTGGCTCGCCGTGGACAGCGCCGCCGGTGACGGCGGCACCTACGACCTGACGGTCAGCTGTGCCCCAGTGGTGGAGGATTGCGGAAACGAGCTCGACGACGACGCCGACGGCGCCGTGGACTGCAGCGACGACGACTGCGACGATGACTCCAACTGCAACGTGGACAATGGGGACGACGACGACGACGACGATAACCCCGGCGACACGTTTGCACCCGGTGGCACGATCGCTTGCGGCGACTCCCTGACAGACAACACCGCCCTCAGCCCGCTGACAACCGACGCCATCGACGCCTACACCTGCAACGTGGGCAATTATTCGGGGCCCGAATTGGCGTGGCAATGGACCGCCACCACCAGCGGACCGGTCGTCTTTAGCCTTCAGAATGCACACCCCACCGAGGTCAACCACGACCTGATGGTCCTCCACGGATCCGACCCGGCGCAGCCCCCAGGAGATCAGTGCGTTGCTTGGGGCCTCAACGAGGTGGAATTCGAGGCGACCGCTGGCCAGGTGTACACCCTAGTGGCCGATGGCTACGACGGGGACTCGGGCCCCGTTGAGGTCACACTGGACTGCACACCCTAACGATCACTTGAAAAAGTCGAGTCGAGTCCGAGCGCCTTGGGCGCTGACCTCTGTGTCGCTAATGGCGTTGTGCGCGGGCACGGGCTGCATCCAAGGCCAACCCAACACCGACGGTGCCGGCGGCACGGCTGGTGGTGGAGGGGACCAGGAAGCCGCAGCCCCACCCCAATCCATCGAGCTCGCCGAACTGAGGTCCCTCGACGTTCAAAGCAATCTAGGCTCTGTGGTGGTCCGGGGACTCGCCAACGCGGAGAGCATTTCCATCCGAGCCGTGCAGGCAGGGGAGGGGGAACTGGGAGAGGCGCTGACGAGTGGGTACAGCGTCCAAATCTACGACTCCCGCGTGGTGGTTGTCGTCGGCGAGGCTGCAGACCTTGAAGGACCGGGCATTGATCTGTTCGTGGACGCACCGGACTTTTTAGAGACTCTGGTCCGCGCCGACCAAGGCTCGATCGAGGTGGAGTCCATGCAGGGCGGAGGCCACCTCGAGACAGGCACAGGAGCTGTGGTCGGCACCGGCTTAGTGGGCGACTTCAGCATCACCGTCGACACCGGCGAGATCTCGGTGGCAGCCAGCCTACTGCTGTGGGGAGGGATCGACGCTACGACCGGCGAAGGGCCCATTTCACTCTCGATTCCGGCCTCGACCTCAGCCCAAGTAGAGGCGAGCACTAGCGCGGGCTCCGTGTCGTTCGTGGACCTGGACTTCGTGGGTGCCAACAGTGGAGCGCAGGCCAGCGGCCTGCTGGGAGCAGGGGAGGGGAGCATCGAGCTCCTCAGCGGCCTCGGAGACATCACGCTAGTGGGTGTGCCCTGACCACTGGGCTAGACGCTCGGGAAGCAACAGAACCGACAGGCCCTGCCGAACCTGGCCCCCGCAAGAGGACCAAATCCCACCACGCCAGACATATCCAGTGGGGTAGCATGGGTCCATGTCACGCCGCTGGCCGCTCTTGCTTGCCCTCGTATGGGGCCTCTGCATGGCCAGTTGTCTGCCTTGGCCTGACAATGGCAGCCCCGCAGGCGACGACACGGGCGACGACGACACGGGCGACGGCGACACGGGCGACGCCACCGGCGACGACGACGCAGGGGATGACGACACCGGCGACGACGACGCGGGGGATGACGACGCGGGGGATGACGACGCGGGCGACGACGACGACTCCACCCCGCCCGGCCCAGACAGTGACGGCGACGGCAGCCCCGACTCGGTGGACTGCGCCCCCAATGACTCCACGATCTACCCTGGAGCCCCCGAGCTGTGTGACGGGGAGGACTCGGACTGTGGCGGCGAACAGGAAGAGGTGGCGTCCGCCGATCCCCAGGAGATGTTCATCACCAATGGCGGCCGGCTCTACGTGACCGTCACGAGTGTGGACGCCGACTGCGAGATTCGCATTGATCTGACAGAGCCCCACGTGATCACGAACCTGGTCGGAAAGGCCGGCGATGTCGAGGGTCAGGTCTTCGACATCGGGCCGATCCCAAGCTGCTCTGTTCTCGAGTTCGTAGTCACATCGTGTGGGACCGGCTACTCCAGCAACGATCAGGATGCGGTCCGGATAACGCCGATCCGGACGCAAGGCTGGCGGCTTGAGCATGACGATCAACAGTTCGATCCGCTGAGCCCCTTTGGTCCGGACTTCAACGACTGCATCTTCGAGGCGGAAGTGCTCGAAGATTGAAACCTGAGCAGGCGTTGGACCCAATCTGGGCGACATCGATCCGGGTCGTTCCACACCCATGAGCCCTACTCGACGCGTCTTGTTCATGGTTGGCCTCGTCCTGGCTGGCGAGGCTGTGTTCTCGCTGCCGTTTCACGTCACACGCTACTTCCGGCCTACCTTCCTGGACGTCTTTGGCTTCAGCAACAGCGATCTGGGGCGCGCCCAGGCGGCGTATGGCGTGGTGGCGATGGTTGCCTACTTTCCCGGAGGGCCTCTCGCCGACCGCTTCCCGGCCCGCATTCTCCTCGTCGTCTCCCTCCTACTGACCGCGGGGGGAGGTCTCTACATGGCCACCATCCCCAGCGTCACGGGCATGGCACTGCTCTGGGCCTTCTGGGGAGGGACCACCATCCTGCTGCTGTGGGCAGCGCTGATTCGCGCGACTCGGGAGTGGGGCGGCACCAACAGCCAGGGCCGAGCGTTTGGGATCCTCGACGGAGGCCGGGGGCTTGTCTCGGCCTTGCTGGCGTTCTTTGCGGCACAAGCCTTCACTGTGCTCATGCCGGACAACCCCGAAGCCGCTACCAGTGCGGAGCGTCTTTCCGCCCTTCAAAACATCATCTACACCTACGTCGCCGCCACCGCAGGGACCGCGCTGTTCGTCTGGTTCGCGCTGCCCCAGGGATCGGACACGCCCGCCAAGACCAGTGCGACGAAGGGGCTGTGGGCCCACGTCGCCCCCGTGGTCCGCATGCCCGCAATTTGGCTCCAAGCCGTCATTGTGGTGACCGCCTACGTGGCCTACAAGGGCACCGACAACTACGGTCTCTTTGCCCGTGACGTCTACGGACTGGACGAGGTCGAGTCCGCCTGGATCAGCACGGTGAGCGCTTGGGTCAGGCCAGTGGCCGCGTTGGCCGCTGGATGGCTAGCAGACCGAGTGTTGTCTTCACGTGTTGTGTCGGGCTGCTTCAGCGTCCTCGTCGTCACGTTCTCCGTGCTGGCCCTTGCACCACCCACCCACGGAGTCCTCGCGGTACTCGTCATCGAGATTGTCGTGGCCTGCATTGCTGTCTATGGCCTGAGGGGGGTGTACTTTGCACTCTTCGAAGAGGCCGCAGTCCCGCGCGCTGTCACGGGAACTGCCGTAGGGATCGTGTCAGTGGTGGGCTACACCCCCGACATCTTCGTGGGCCTGGTGTCGGGGCACCTGCTGGACACGTATCCCGGCTTGCCGGGACACCGCTACTTCTTCCTGTTCCTGGCAACCACAGCCGCTCTTGGCTTCCTTGCGAGCGTCTCTTTTGCTCGCATTGCTCGGACTCAGCGTGCGACCCAGTCAGCAAGCAGCTCCACGGCCTCGACGGTCTCGTCGCAAGCAGAAGGAAGCGCCCCAGGCTCTCCTTGAAGGTCGGCTGCTTGACGCAGCGCTTCAGCGCCATCGAAGTTGACGTAGGCGAGGCGCGCCGTGAGTTCGTCACTGGGGCGACCAAAACAAGTGCCCCCCAGAAACGCCACGCCAACTTCATCCAGAGCCCTCTGAGCCAGCACAGCATTGCTGTCGATGCCGCGTGCGCTCAACTGCTCCCTCAGCGGGCTGAAGTCTGGGAACGAGTAAAAGCCGCCCAACGTACGGACGACCTGAGCGCCACAGGCCTGGAGAGCTGCTGTGAACCGAGCTCCGACAGCAGTGAGGATCTGGCGAGACAGTCGCAGGTAGCTGTCGATCTCGGGGCCCCCTTCGAACGCTCGGACGGCGGCGTACTGAATGGGGGCGCTCGTGGAGGTGAAGGTCTCACTCGCCACACTGGCCATCGCATCACGCAGCCAGTGCAGCGACTGGGGAAAGGTGAAGGTGCCCAGCCGCCAGCCGCCGGCTCCACACCACTTACTCAGTCCACCGCTGAGGATCGTGCCCTCCGGGTAGTACTCGGCAATGGACCTGTGCGCCCCTTCGTGATGCACGTGACCATAGATCTCGTCTGCGAGCACGACGACATTGTGCTCGCGCGCCACCCGGGCCAACGACTCCAGCTCATCTCCACTGTACGTGTTGCCGGTGGGGTTGTTGGGGTAGTTGAGCAGCAAGATGCGTGGCCGAGCCGGGTCGGCACCGCAGTGATGTGCCAACAGCTCGGGGTCCAGCAGCCAGCCGTCCGCAGCAAGCGTCTCTAGCCACTGCACCTGCCTACCGATAATGCGCGCTTGCGGTGCGTAGGACACCCAGCTCGGGTTGGGCAGCAACAGGTCTCCGTGATAGGCCAACTGGAGCAAGAAGAGCAGCTCTTTGGACCCGGGCCCGACCATCACATCGTCGGCGACGTACGAGGAGAGGCCCTGCTCCCTCTTGTGGTGTCCGACCACCGCTGCCCGGAGCTCTGGGAGTCCAAGGACCGGGAGGTAGTCCTTCTCGTGAGCATGGTCTCGCAGGGCTTGTGCCACGGTCTCGGGAACGGGAAATGGAGACTGTCCCAAGCCGAGGCGAAAGATGCGTCGTCCCTGATCCTCTAACTCCCGAGAGCGTTCGTTGATCCACAAGGTCGACGAGAGCCCCAGCCCGTGGAGGTTGGAGTTGAGAACTCGGGGCAGCGACAGCGCGACCGACTCGTCCCTGCTCATTCGCTGTCCAGGTCTACGGGGTTGGGCTGCACATCGTCCAGGCGCCCTTCCATGCCCGCCGTGGGATCCGCAGCGTCCTCCTCGGGACTCACGACTCCAATGGGGTTGCCTTGAATCTTCGCCACGAGGACCGTCGCGGTGGAGTCACCCACCACGTTGGTCGTCGTTCTGAACATATCCAGTATGCGGTCGACTCCGATGATGAGGGCGACTCCTTGGACCGGGACACCCACAGCCGCCAGGACCATCGCCAGGGTCAGCATGCCGGCACCGGGGACCCCAGCAGCTCCCACCGACGCCATGGTGGCTGAGAGGACAATCGTCGCTTGATCGCCGAGGCTGAGGTCGATCCCGTAGATCTGGGCGATAAAGATGGCTGCCACACCCTGGTAGAGCGCCGTACCATCCATGTTCACTGTCGCGCCAATGGGCAGCACGAAGCTGGTGACCTCACCATTGACCTTCAAGTTGGACTCGCAGGCCTCCATGGTGACCGGCAGGGTCGCCGACGAGCTGGAGGTGGAGAAGGCGAGCACCAAGGCCGATCGGATCGCCCGAATGAAGCCCAGGAACGGCAGCCCCGCGTAGAACTTCACCACTGGCATGTAGGTAATGGTGATGTGCAACAGAAGACCCAGGATCACGACCCCGCCATAGGCCCCCAGAGCGATCAGCACACCCAATCCTGTATTGCCTACCACCTCGAACAGCAGCGCTGCGACCCCAAAGGGCGCCAACTTCATCGCCACGTGCACGAGCACCACCATGGCGTCGTTGAGCGACTCGAACAGCGACACGGCCACCTTGGCCTTTTTGGTCTCCATGAGGGTGAAGGCAATCCCGATCATCGTCGCAAAGAAGATGATCTGGAGCATTTCGCCGCGAGCCAGTGATCCGAAGGGGTTGGTGGGAACGATCGACACCAGTTGGTCCAACATAGACGGCGCTTCAGCCGCATTGGACATCACTGAGCTCGCAGTAAACGAACCCAACAAGATGGCCCGGTCCGTGTCCGAGAGCAGAGCGCCTGGCTCGATTAAGTTGGTGAGGACGAGGCCAATGGTCAGGGCCATCATGGTGGTGAAGAGGAAGAAGCCCAGCGTGACACCGCCCATGCGGCCGAGCTTTCGAAAGTCCCCCAAAGAA
>PBPL01000256.1 GCA_002724675.1 Deltaproteobacteria bacterium
CCTGCCTGTCCCAGGCGAGCACTGAGTACCAGGGCCATGGCTGGGGATGCGCCTGGCTTGAAGAGGGCAACTGGCAGGTCTACCGCGACATCCGGCCGGTGTGGGAAGACGACCTGGCAAGGTTCAATACCACCACCCTGCTGGTGGCCCACGCCCGCAGCGCATTTAGAGACGAAGGCATCCGGGTGGAAAACAACATGCCATTTTTCGATGGCCAACAGGTATTCATCTTCAATGGCGAACTGCAGGGCGTTCGGATACGCGAGAGCGGCCGGATCGGTGCTGAGAAAATTTTCAACTTCATCAAGCGCTTCGACCGCGACGGCCATCTGCCGGCACTGCGGAAGGGCGTAGACCTGATCGAGAAGCGGACCCGTTACGTGCGGGCCATGAACATGATCATCGCCAACCGCGATTCATCCGAGCTCGCAACCGTTTACAACGAAAACCCGGCATACTTCCAGATGTATCGCAACCGCCGAGACGTTGCAGACATCGTCTGTTCTGAACCTTATCCCGGTGAAACCGGCTGGCGGCCGATTGATAACCGGACGGTCCAGACGCTCTGAACCGCGGGCACTGCTTATGCACATCATCAAGGTCGGGGGCGGTAGCCAGATCAACCTGCCGGGCATTGTCGCAGACCTCGCCCGACTCGAAACGCCGTACGTGGTGGTCCTGGGCGCCAACGCGCTTCGTGACGACCTGGGCACCAGACTGGGTCTTGAGAAACAAGAGCTGACATCAGTGTCAGGCTATAACAGTGTTTACTCGGACGAAAACGCGATCGATCTCATCATGATGGCCTATGCGGGCCTGCGCAACCGGCGCTTTGTCGAACTGTGTCAACGCCACGACATCAACGCCGTCGGACTCACGGGTCTCGATGGACGGCTGATCCTCGGCCAGCGTAACCGCGGAATCCGGGTCCGTGAAGGCGGCAAGACCCTCATGAAACGCGATTTCTCGGGCAAGCCCCGATCGGTCAACACAGCGCTGCTCAAACTGCTGCTGAACCAGGGATACCGGCCGGTACTCAGCATCCCGATTATCGATGAACAGGGTTTTGCAATTAATTCGGAGAACGATGATATTGTGAACACGCTACAGGAAGCGCTGCATGCTGAACGGATCGTACAGTTGATCGAAGCCCCCGGTTTTCTGGACAATCGTGACGACCCGCAAAGCGTGGTGGATCAGATGACAAAATCGGAACTTCAGGCGCGAGAAGCGCAGGTCGAGGGCCGTATGAAACGCAAGATGCTGGCTCTTCGACGGCTGTTTGAAGCCGGCGCAGGAGAGGTTGTCATTGCCGACGGGCGGGTTGAACACCCGGTTCGCGATGCCCTGGCCGGCCGCGGGACGATTATCCGATGACGGCCCGGGAACTTGAAGAGCGCCACGCGTTGGAGGTCTACCCGCGACGGGGAATCAGCATCGTCCGGGGTGAAGACGCGAGACTCTGGGATGACCAAGGCAACGAGTACCTCGACTGCGCTGCTGGTGTGGGTGTGGCCAACGTCGGCCACGCCAATCCCGTTGTCGCCACGGCGCTCGCCGACCAGGCCCGGGTCCTCGTGACCTGTCCCGGCATTTTCTACAACGACCAGCGCGGGCAGTTGATGGAGAAACTGGCCAGCCTGGCGCCGGCGGGACTGGAGAAGGTGTTCCTGTGCAACTCCGGCACAGAAAGTACCGAAACGGCGATCAAGCTCGCCCGTAAAACGACCGGCCGAAGCGGCATGGTCACCGCAATGCGCGGCTTTCACGGGCGAACGCTGGGTTCACTCAGTGCGACATTCAAATACCGTGACGCCTTTGAGCCGCTGTTGCCGGGCTGTACCTTCGTACCGCTCAACAATATCGACAAGCTGGACAGTGCGGTCGGCGACGATACGGCCGCAGTGATGCTGGAGACCGTGCAGGGTGAAGGGGGCGTACGTCCAGCCGACCCGGAGTATCTGGCAGCAGCCAGGCGCCTGTGCGATGAGCGCGGTTCGCTGCTGATCATCGACGAGGTCCAGACCGGCTTCTGCCGGACCGGGACCTTCTTCTCCTGCGAGCAGTTCAACCTCGTTCCGGACATTTTGTGTCTGGCCAAAAGCATCGCCGGTGGCATGCCCATGGGTGCCGTACTGTGCTCCGAACGGGTTGAGGCGGGTATCGGTGTGCACGGCTCGACCTTCGGCGGCAACCCGCTGGCCTGCGCTGCAGCGCTGGCGGCCATCAACTTTATGCTGGAACACGACCTCGCGGCCCGGGCCAACGAGAGGGGAGCATACTTTCAGCGCCGTTTTACCGGCGAGTTACCCGCCCGGGTGCGGGATGTACGGCAGATCGGCCTGATGATCGGTATCGAGCTCAAGGAAAAAGCGACCCCCTACCTGCAGGCCCTGCTGCATCGCCGGGTGCTGGCGCTGCCGGCCGGCCCCACGGTGATCCGCCTGCTGCCACCGCTGGTGATCAGTGAATCGCAGCTGGACACGGTGGTCACTGCCCTGCAGGACGTCCTCTCGGTCTGACCGGTCTTTCGTCGCCGGCTTTACATCCCGGCAAGGCTGCGAGTCGGGGAGATTGTGTCCGGGTCGTGGGTGAGTTCGATCAGAGCGGGAAGCGGCTCGGCCAGCGCCCGGTTCAGCGCCGGCAGAAATTCTTCGGTTTTCTCCACCCGCTCGGCGTGTGCACCGTAAGCCCGTGCCAGGGCACAGAAATCCGGGTTCACCAGTTCGGTGCCGATTACTCGACCGGGAAAGCGCTGTTCCTGGTGCATCCGGATGGTGCCCAACATGTTGTTGTTGACCACGATGATGACGATAGCAAGCCGGTACTGCACGGCAGTCGCCAGCTCCTGGCCCGTCATCAGGAAGCACCCGTCACCGGCGAAGACGACCACCGTTCTTTTCGGATACAGCAGCTTAGCGGTTACGGCCGCCGGCAGACCGTAACCCATTGAACCTGCGGTCGGAGCCAGCTGGCTACCCAATTCTCGGTAGCGGTGAAAACGATGGACCCAAGCCGTGTAGTTGCCGGCACCATTGGCGATGATGGCGTCCGCCGGCAATGCATCGCGTAGCGTGCAGACCACTTCCGACAGGTTGACATCAGCCCGACCCGGCAGGGGCTGGGTCCAGTCCAGGTATCCCTGGCGAAGGTCCCTGGTCGACTTTGACCAGGGTCGTTCGACCGGTGCGGGACTAAAAGCACCGAGCGCTGCGGCGAACTGGTCGGTTGAAGCATTCATCGCCAGTGCCGGGTAATAGACACTGCCGAGTTCCTCCATGCCGGGATAGACATGCACGAGCGGCTGGCGGGGTTGCGGGATGTCGATCAGGCTGTAACCGGCGGTCGTCACTTCCCCAAGCCGGACACCGACGGCGATCACAAGGTCGGATGCTTTTATGGCAGCGGTCAGGTCCGGGTCCGTGCCCAGACCCAGTCCGCCCACGTACTGCTCATGCCCGTTGTCAAAACAATCCTGGAAGCGAAACCCGGCCACCACAGGCAGCTGCCAGTCAGCGGCAAACTGCTGCAGACACTCGCGCGTCCGCGCCGTCCAGCCGCGCCCACCGACGATCATGACCGGCCGCGATGCCTGCCGCAGCATCTCGGCAAAACGGTCCATGGCGGATGTAGTCGGCGCCGGCTCCAGAGAATGGAACGGCGCCAATGGTTCGGCAGAAGTGTGCTCGCGAAGCATGTCCTCCGGCAGGGCTACGACCACAGGGCCTGCCCGGCCGTTGACCGCGGTGTGAAACGCGCGGCTCACCACTTCGGGGATCCGGTCCGGGTCAATGACCTGTTCAACCCGTTTGGCGATGTCGCCGTACATTGCGGCGTAATCAATCTCCTGGAAGGCTTCACGGCCAATGGTTTCGCGCGCGATCTGTCCCACGAACAGCACCAGTGGTGTGGAATCCTGGGCAGCGATGTGGATTCCCGATGCGGCATTACTTGCACCGGGGCCACGGCTGACAAAACAGACCCCGGGCCGGTGCGTCAGCTTACCGTAGGCGTCGGCCATCATCGCCGCACCGCCTTCCTGGCGGCAGACCACGGTACGAATTGACTGATCCTCGTGAAGCCCGTCCAGTGCAACCAGGAAACTCTCGCCCGGCACACAGAAAACATGGTCGGTGCCCTGAGCACGCAGGGCTTCAATCAGCAGGTGACCACCGCTTCGGGTCCGGGTCATACAGAGGTTCTCCTTGAAAGGTTCAGCGACGAGCGCCGTCGACAGGACCCGGACTTTGTCCCGATATTAAAGAAAGCATCAATAGAGCAGCAATCAGGCAGCAGGGTACCCCTCATGGACGTTTGGACACTTTCAGCCAGAGCGCTTTCAGGCCCATGTCCCGCAGTTGACGATTGGCCTTTTCCAATCCCTTCACGGTATTAAACGGACCCACCTGTACCCGGTAGAACTGGCCCTGCCCCTGGATGGTGACGCGCTGAATGCTGGGCTCGAAACCGCCAAGCGCAAGGCGAGCCTTCATCTGATCGGCCTTGGACTGCTGATTGTAGGACGCCACCTGCAGCATGTAGTGACCCGAGGATGACGTCTTCTGGGCCGGCTCCGCCGCTGGCGTTGCCGGGGAAGAATCAACTGGGACCGGAACATCCTCAGGAATCACTCGCTCGATCTCCGGCAGTACCGTATAGAAATCAAAACTCGTGCGTACCGGTCGCGCCTCCGAATCCCCTCCGGCAGCTGCCAGTTGCGGCTTGTCGGCCTGTTCGCGCGATGCGACCATCAGCTGCTTGAGTCCCGCACCCATACGACTAGGGTCACCGCTTTGCATCCCGTTGTACAGCAGTGTGGCTCCCGACCCGACCACTATGCCCACCAGCAGAATGACAAAGCCCGACATCGACCGGCCGCGCCGGTTTGCCGATTGTCTGCGCCCGGAAGCCATTGCGCTGTTACATGGCCTCCGGCGCACTCACACCCAGAATATCCAGCGCATTGGCCAAAACCACCCGGGTGGCTGAGATGAGGGACAGGCGGGCGTTGCGCATAGCTTCGTCAGCGGCGATAAACGGATGGGCGTTGTAGTACGCGTGGAAATCGTTGGCCAGCTCACGCAGATAATACGCGACGAGATGCGGTTCATAACTACGCGCAGCGGCTTCGACCACTTCAGGATAGCGCGACAGCTCCCGTAGCAGGTCGAGTTCGCGCTTCTCGCCGAGCAGGCTGTGATCCGCGCCTTCAAGGTCCGGCGTAAGGCCTTTTTCTTCCAGCTGCCGGAAGACACTGCAGATCCTGGCGTGGGCGTACTGGATATAGTAGACCGGATTTTCGCTTGACTTAGAAGTCGCCAGGTCCAGGTCGAAGTCCATGTGCTGCTCGGGCTTGCGCAAGGCGTAGAAATACCTGCCGGCATCTGCACCGACCTCCTGCCGAAGTTCCCGCAGTGTCACGAACTGACCGCTGCGAGTGGACATCGGGATCTTTTCGTCACCGCGATAAAGGGTCGCGAACTGCACCAGCAGCACGGTCAGCGCATCCGGGTCATGGCCCAGAGCCGCGAGCGCAGCCTTGACCCGTTTGATGTATCCGTGGTGGTCCGCACCCCATATATTGATGACCTGCTCGAAACCCCGCTCGAACTTGTTCAGGTGGTAGGCAATGTCGGTCGCAAAATAGGTGTGGTTGCCGTTGGCCCGCAGAACGACACGGTCTTTCTCATCCCCGAAATCGGTCGTCCGCAGCCACCAGGCCCCGTCTTTCAGGTACAGATGCTCACTGTCTTTCAGGGTCTTTACGGCACGATCAACCGCCCCATCGGTGACCAGGTGGTTTTCGGAAAACCAGCAGTCGAACTCGACCCCGAATCGGACCAGGTCATTGCGGATATCGTCAACCAGCGTGTCGTTGCCCAACCGATGAATCGTGTTGAAACCGTCTTCACCCAGCCAGTCCCTGGCACGGCTGATCAGGATGTCGAGCAGCGGATCGGTGTCTGCTGGCAGTGAATCCATCAGCTCGACCGCCGGGTGTTGAAATGCTGTACCGTGATCGCGATGCAGCGTCGCGGCAATGTCGAACACATAATCGCCCTGGTAAGCACCTGGCGGAAAGTCGATCTCCTCTCCACACAGTTCCAGGTAACGCAGCCAGACACTGACCGCCAGGATTTCCATCTGGCGCCCTGCATCGTTGATGTAGTACTCGCTGTCAGCCGTGTAACCGGCCTTGCGTAGCACCCTGACCAGTGCATCACCGTAAGCTGCGCTGTTGCTTGAACCATTGTCACAAGTTTCACCACCGCTGATAGTGCCGTCACCACAATAAGGAGCATCTCCTGTGCAGGTAGCATTGCATCTTCC
>PBPL01000257.1 GCA_002724675.1 Deltaproteobacteria bacterium
CTGTTCATGAGTCGCGACCGCCCAGGCCCCCGTCGCCTCGGGCAAGGGGGGCTCAGACAGCAGAGTCAGCGTTCCATCGTCCGCGAGCCGATAGGCCGATAGGCTCCTCGGCTTGTGAGCTGCATAGAGAACCTCACCGGACAGACTAGCCCCCTCGAAGCCATCGGGATCTTCATAGGTGTGCAGGAGCACCGGCGGGTCAAAGGGGGGCGTTTCGAGGTCGGGCAGTTGCCATGTTGTCAGACCGGCGGGCTGCCCCAGGGAACCTCGTGTGGTTGCCACGGCCAGGCCCCGGGCCTCGTCCAGGACGAGGTCGTCGCAGAAAGCGAGACCGTTCACATCCATTCGCGCTTCGGCCCGGTCCATCACGCTGGGCAAGGGAGCCTGCTCATGGGCATCGAGTGTCAGGTCAACGGGGAGCATCGACTCCAGATCGATCACAGCTACCGAGTCCGTGAGACAAGCAACAAGTGCGTTGCCGAATCGATAGACACGACGTGGATGGAGCATCTGGCGCTCTCCCGAAGCGCCCGAGTCACATCCGTCCAGCAGGTCGCAGTCACCTCCGGTAGAGCCAGACGATGCCGAGTCATCATCGTCCCCAACATCACAGGCCGGGTCGATCCCGCAGTCCTCCAGGTCTTGGCAATCCACCAGACCATCGCCGTCCTCGTCGCAGCCGTTGTCACAGACGAACTCGAAGTCGCTCGTAGCCGAGCACTCATCGCCAGAGTCATCGTCGTCGGAGCCATCTACGCCGTCACGGCCTTCTGCACCGCCACCGCAGTCGGGGTCTTCGCCACAATCCTCAGCGTCTTCACAGTCCTCGAGTCCATCGCTGTCGTTGTCACAGGAGTCTCCGCAGTCCACCTCGGAAGGACTGCTGCCATCGCACGGCTCGTCCAGTTGATCGATGGTGCCCGAATAGGCGGTTCGGAACAGCGTCTCCGGAAGCAGCGGGACACCGTCAATCGGAGTCACACAGTCCCCGGCCTCGCGGACCTCACCTGCGGCGCACGGACCGAACGTCGTGATGTTGATCAGGGCATGACCCTCAATGTCGCCCCTGGGATGTGTCCCATGGACTCGGATCCGTTGGTCGCCAAGCTGCGAGGCGGCCGTCAGCTCGAGGGATGCCGACCAGCCACCATCCAGCCGCACCCGGGAAACATCGTCGACAGCGACCTGATCCTCTAGGGACAACGAGAGTTCAGAGATCTCCCCGTGAGGGATCCAAATTGTGACGGTGTAGCTCCCGCCGGGGAGAACATCAGGAGGCTCCACACCAAGCTGCGCCACCACCAGGCACGGTGCCTTCTCCGTGTCGCCCGCCGCTCCACCCTTGCCGTCCTCATCAGCACAAGCATCGAGCGAGGCCTCGGGCTCCGGCTCTACTTCTGGAGGCGCACAAGCTGTCGTGTCGAAGCACCCAGGATCGTCGCAGTCGAACCGGCCATCCAGATCGTTGTCAGCCTCGTCTTCACAGTCGCCAGGCGTGCTGCCCTCCAAGGGTGTCGGATCACAGCCCATCCACCCGATGGCGAGCGCCACGACAAAGAGACGGGCCAGTAGCCCCGGAGCTGCTTCTGCCGCTCGCACGACATCCAAGCTAGCCCTAGGCAACAACCTGGGCAAGACGCGGCGAGGGCCCGGGTGCAGCCATCCAGTGCCGCCCAATACTCCAGGGTGGGCAAGTACTGAACTCGCTGCACTCGCTCCACATGGGATCAAGGGACGTTAGCGCAGTCATCTCGCCAGCCAGTCTTCACTGGAGGCCACCCAACGGACTGCTACAGTCGACTTATGTACCGAATCGCCTCGATCAGCCTCATCCAGACGCTGGCTTGCCTCTGCGCCATCGCCATGCTGGCTTCGTGCGTACAGCGTGGCAGTAGCTCCGGCCGGGGCGGCAACGACAGCGGCTTCGACGTGGCAGACGATGACGACACCGATGGAGCCGACAGCGACAGCGACGATGACGACGACGATGACGACACAGACACCCTGGGCAAAGGCGATCCCTGCGCTCCGGATGGTTCGACCACGTGCGTGGGCGCCAACTTCCTGCTCTGTGTCGACAGTGTGTGGGTGGTCGATGAGATCTGTACTGGTGACACACCCGTCTGCTCCGCGACTGCCGGCTGCCTCGCCTGCAACCCAGGCATTCGGTTCTGCCAGGGACTCGATGTCTACGAATGCGACGACGCAGGAGCCGCTAGCGCATTCGTGGAGACCTGCGAGGACTTCTGTCTGAATGGCGTGTGCACGACCCAGTGCCAGGCGGCAGCGTCTCAGTATTCCTACCTGGGCTGTGAGTTCCTAGCGGTCTCTACGACCAATCTAGTGGAGCCGGTCTTTGACGACGACTTCGCCGTGATCGTCGGCAATCCCGAAACCAATCCGGTCACAGAAGTGACGATTAGCCAAAACGGTTCATTGGTTTCCTCCGACACGCTCGGCCCCGGCGAGACCGCCGCAATCCAGTTGCCCATGGTCCAGAGTCTCAAGGCCGCCGTAGACTCCGTAGTGGTACCTGGAGGGGCCTACGAGGTCACGACGAGTCATCCCGTAGTGGCCTACCAGTACAACCCTCTGAACTTCTACGATCAGGTGTCCGACATGTACTCGCACACCAATGACGCCAGCCTCTTGCTCCCCGAACACACACTAGCCAACGAGTACCTGGTCACCTCCGTCGCGAGCTTTGGAGTCGGAGTCGATGACTCCACGATCGGGTTCATCCCCCCCTTTGTTGCTGTAGCGGCCACCCAAGACGGCACCACCGTCACACTTGAGTTCTCCGGAGACACGGCAGCGGGCAATCCGGCAGCTACGACGGCCGGCAACACGGCAACGGTGCAGCTAAACCGAGGAGATGTCGTTCAGGTACTTGGCGACTACCCCGCCCTCGCAGGCTCCGACGAGACCTACTGTACGAACCAAGGGTGGGAGACCACCACAGCGCCCTGCCCGGGTGTCATGGGTGGCAACTGCCTCTATTGCCTGATCACCGATTCGGATCTCACCGGATCGAAGATCACATCCACCGCTCCGGTCGCAGTCTGGGCAGGCCATCGGTGCAGCTTCGTTCCCTACACCAACTGGGCATGCGATCACCTCGAAGAAATGATGTTGCCCACCGTCACATGGGGGCAGATGGTCATCATGAGCGCCCCCGTCTATCCCGACGGCACAGGAGTTGCCCGCGCCCTCTATCGGGTCCTGGCACGCAGCGACAACACAACCGTCTCGTTTGATCCACCCGTCGCTGCCGCCCAAACCCTCAGCGCACGAGAGTACTTCGAGTTCGAATCCAACGGCGACTTCGTCGTGCAGGCCGACGGACCCATTTCCGTCAGTCAATTCCTGCTCGGTCAGGACGAGCTCGGCAGCACTCGGGGCGACCCGGCCATGGGCACCGGCATTCCCTGGCTCCAGGTACGGCGCGACTACGACTTCTTCACTCCCGCAACATTCGAGCGGGACTACGTGAACGTCGTCGCACCGAACAACGCCAGCATTGAGTTGGACGGCTCTGAAGTGATCAACTGGGAGGCCATTGGTTCCACAGGCTACGCGGTGGCTCGCATTCAACTACAACCCGGCTCCCATCACATCGAGAGCACCGACGGAAACACCTTCGGCATCACCACCTATGGCTACGCGCTCTACACGAGCTACCTCTACCCCGGTGGACTGAACCTCGCGCGACAGTAGCAGTCTGTCTGGGCCCACAGATGACGGGCCAGCTACAAGACACAAGGCGGGCGAGAGCACACCGCTAGGCCCAGCCCCAGAGTGTCGCGTGCGCTTTCAATGGCGCCACGCGCGCTGGCCGAGGATGCCGAAAGCCCTCACGGCAGCGTTCCGTCCACGGACCAACTACCGCCCACGCAGTCCAGACAGAGACCAAAGCCGAGCGCATCGACAAAGCTCGCCGAGAACGTCGCTGTCATGACGTCTGGCCCCGTGAACGAGCCCGTCAAGGTGTACTCCTCGGTACAGCTTCCAGGCACAACCAGTGACGCCGAGAAGCTATCGCCTGTCAGAGTGCCACTCATGGTCCCGGGCTGACTGCTGGCAACGGAAGTAAAGCTAATGGTCGCGCTGTCGTGGACCACAGAGAGTTGGCTGAAGTTGATGTTGACCGTAGGCCCGGTGCCAATGTCTGCACACGAGTAGCTCACAGGGGTCGTATCCCACACGCCGCTCCAGTCCGCCACACACGGCTCGTCCACGGTGTCGCAGTTCTGATCAACCCCGTCATCACAGATCTCTTCGTTGCCCGGATAGCGAAGAGGATCTGAGTCGTCGCAGTCGAAACAATGGTTGATGCCGTCCGCATCCACGTCGTCTCCATCGGCCGTGAGCTCATTACAGTCATCATCCAGACCGTTGCACTGCGCCTCTGCAACCTCGGGGTTCACGGCGTCGTTGTCGTCGTCACAGTCCTCACAGGTGGTGTAGCCATCACCATCCGAATCCTCCCCATCGAGGGTCTCGGCATCGCAGTCATTGTCCAGCTGGTCGCAGGCAACCTCATCAAGCCCCGGGTGGACATCCGGGTTCGCATCATCGCAGTCACCATCACACAAATAGGCACCGTCAGCATCGCTGTCCGGACTGTCCAGCGTTTCCTCACTGCAGTCGTCGTCCACGTCATTGCAGGTCACTTCCAGCATCCCGGGATGAACATCTGGGTTGCCATCGTCACAGTCCAGCTGCTCCAGCTCATAGACCCCCTGGCAGTCCGCATTGTCGATGTCGAAGTAACCGTCCCCATCCGCATCGAAGGCATCGTCGACGCTCTCTTCGACGCTGTTCAGCTCGCCGTCACACTGAGCTTGGTCCCGAATATTGGAATCCGAGGCAGTACAGCCTACGGCCGAGACGAGCATGGGAAACACGAAAATGAAAAGCGGCAATCGGCCAAACAACATGAGCCCGCTCCTTGTGACTGGTGAGAACCAACTGCTCAAGTCAGCGCGTTCCCGTCAGGGTCCAACTGGTGTCTGAGCAACCCGTACAGGACGCAATGGTCGCCGAGAGAGTCCCCGAGAAACTATTCGCACCCAGGAAGTCTCCCTCGAACGTAAAGGTCCGGGTGCACACACCGCCATGGGTCACAGTAGCGGTGAAGTGATTGGCAGCATCAATGGTTCCACTCATCGATCCCGGGTGCAGTGCGCCAACAAAGATGAAGTCGAGATCTGGTGACGCGTCCTGGATCGTGACCGCAGCAAAGTCCATGGCCACATTCCCCCCCCCACAGCTGAGCGAAACCGGAGGCGCTATCGTCCAAGTGCCACCCCAGGTCTCCTCCTCGCAGTCCTCGTCCACCGAGTTGCAGTCCTGGTCAATGCCATCCTCACAGACCTCCGGATTTCCCGGAAAACGCTCAGGGTCTGAATCGTCGCAGTCGAAACAGTCGGTAGACCCATCCTCATCCGCGTCGCTGCCGTCGATGGTGGCTGGGTCGCAGTCGTTGTCGACCCCGTCGCAGACCTCCTCGTCCATATCCGGGTGAATCAATGGATCCGCGTCCACGCAGTCCTCACACTCTGTCCACCCGTCGCCATCCAGATCCACAGCGTCCGATGTAGCCAGGTCACAGTCGTTGTCGAGACCGTCGCAAGAGATCTCCGCAAGACCTGGCGCGATCGACTCATCCTGGTCATTGCAGTCCTGATCACAGAGGCTGTAGCCGTCTCCATCTTGGTCCACAGCGTCCAGGGTCTCTGGATCGCAGTCATCATCGAGGCCGTTGCACTGCACCTCGGTCATTCCCGGGTTGATGGAAAAACCATCGGCAACCCCATCCCCATCAGCGTCCTGCGCGGTGTCGTTACAGTCCAACTCTTCCGGTGAATACGTCGCCGCACAGTCCGGGTTGGCCGCATCGAAAAAGCCGTCGCCGTCGCTATCGAAGAGGTCGTCCACCTCTTCCTCTCTCGAATCCAACTGTCCGTTGCAGTCGGCGCGTCCGGCCGTTGTCGTCGTGCCCCCACCACAACCAATCGCGGACAACAGCAACGCCATCGCGGACAGCAATAAGAAGCACAGGCGGCTCGTTGGAACGTTCATGCGACCCGAGTCTAACCCGAGGGGTCTTCCACCGACGCAGTCAATCGAAACCAAAGGACCCACGAGGCCCTAGCAAGACTCGCTGCACGAAACAGCGCCAACGCCACGACACGGTGTGGTTCCCTACGAGGCCGTCGCCGTCAGGAAGTAGCCCTCAGACTGGTTGCCATCGGCATCCTGAATCGCAAACAGCAACGCGTAGGTCTGACCCGCACTCGTCCCGTCGAGCTGCACGTCAAACCAGGCGGTTCCTGCCAACGGTGTCGAGCCGACGCTCACCGCGGGCTGGGCGACCCCATCCACCGACCAGAGCAATTGGGGGATCCCAAAGTTGTCGTCGGGATCGTAGGCCTCGATGGAGAAGGTCAGGGCGCTAGCCCCCGAGTCGTAGACGTAGGTGACATTCTCGATGTAGGGCGTCTCTCCGTCGCCGGTGTCGTCGTCGCCGGCCGTGTCGTCGTCGCCGGCCGTGTCGTCGTCGTCGTCATCGTCGTCATCGTCATCGTCGTCATCGTCGTCATCGTCGTCGTCGTCGTCGTCGTCGCCATCGAGACAGTTGGGGGCACCGTAGCAGTCGCTATCGAGGCAATCGTAGTAGCCATCTGAGTCGTTATCGGCTTCGTCGTTGCACTCTCCGGGAAACTGTCCTTCGGTGCGCTCTTCAGAGTTTGGCGTAGCCTGGACACAGGAAAGACCCAGCAGGCTCAAACAAAAGAGCAACAGGAAAGGCACAACAGAACGACGGCGGGAGCGCTCCGGCACGCCGCGAGTCTATCAGTTTCCTGCGAACCGACACCGACCGGCTCGAACAAGAGCCTCCACAGTCAGAGCCTCTGCTTCGTCCCAGCCCTCCGTGCTATTAAGCGCGCCAGTTGGGGAGCTGAAGCTTGAGTTGCCACCCCAATGGTCAGCTGTGTGCACAGGCCACCGACCAACGGCCAGTGGCGACCCCTGAGTCACTTAGAGGACATCGCCAGGCGCTGGTCGCATCGAGCGGCCCACTCCCGCTGAAGCGCCGCTCCCTCCCGCTTGCTCAGACCCAACAGGCTACCGACCACCTCGTCCAAGCGCCGTACTGCTGGGCCCCAGTCCGGGTCCAAAGAGACCCGGCCAGCGGTCGGGACCCGGCTCTTGGGAAGCTCCAGGAAGGCCTGACGCAGGCGAGCAGCAACCTGTGGAGCCAGAGCCCGGACATCCGGCACCAAGATCTGCTCGCGAGCATCGGCAACCGACAACCAGAGCACTCCATCCCCAAAGTTGACCCGACCCGCCATCTCCAGGCTCAGGTGAAACCAACTGCTATTGAACAACGCCGCCAGCAAGGTCTCGTCTAGACCGCTGTCGTTGGGGTACACGCTGTACAGCTGCTGGTCACCATGGACCGGACGATCGAATAGTGGCTGGCGGAAGCGGTCCGCATAGCCCTTCACCAGAAACAGACGCGCCGGCTCTCGAGAGGGCAGAGTCCAAGAGGACTGAGGCTGGCCGGCTCGGTGCCGGTCTAGCCAGGCCAGGGCCCCGGTGTGCCCGAGCCGCTGCAGGCCTTCTCTGGACCGAGGACACAGAAAGACACGCTCCTTCAAGTCATCGGCCCGCCCATGAACTCCTCCCACACGCTTGGGGCTCTTCAGCAGAGGCCACAGGTACTCCTGCTCGATCTCCGCTCCACTGGGTGGGTAGAAGAAGCTGTTGTCGTTGGTGGTAAAGCCGCGCCTCAGACGCACCAGGTCCCCCAACTGAACCAACCCCCTCGCCCCCGCCATCCCATGTACATCCAGGAACAAGTTGGGGGCTCGAAGCAACGGCCCCCAGGGCTGCTCCACACTGAGCTCGCGCTGTGAGATCTCTCGAACCACCTGGGGAGAGGAGGGCAGGGGAGCCTTGAGTAGACCAAAACGAACCGGCTGCGAGTCACGCTCGGCTGACGAAGCGCAACGCCGAGCCACGAGGACCATCGTGTTGACCTTCGCCCCCTCAAACCATCGCTCCACAGACGACTCGACGATCCACTCCACGGCGAACTGGTCCCGAAGAAGCTGACGAACTAAGCGGCCATAGCCCACGTCCAGCCAGGCGTTGGAGAGCACAAGAGCCAAGCGCCCCCCCTCTCGAAGATGACCTCCGGCCACCTCTAGGAAGTCCACATAGAGATCTCGCTTCGCTCCTCTGTCACGGACGTAGGGGGGATTGCCCACCAGCAGATCGACATCTCCCGCGGGACGAGCCTCTCGAAAGTCGGAAGCAAAGAGGTGCGCACCCGGCAAGTGCTCGCGCGCGAGGCCCAAGGCTCGCGGATCCGTCTCGAAGCCCCGCAAAGCGAGCGTTGGCAACTCCCACCGCTCCCGAGCGGCCAAGAGGAACCGTCCACTACCGCAAGCTGGGTCCAGGACGATCGGGTCCGAAGACTTCCCGCCTCCTGCCAACTCCAACACGAAGTCGACCAGCCGATCGGGGGTGAAGTACTGCCCACGAGCGTGACGTACCTCCGCCGGAACCTCACGCTCGAGACGTTCACCCGAGACGTCCCTCGAGCCGAGTCCAGGAGCAGGGTTTTCAGTATGCGGGGAGGAAGCGCTAGCCATCGGAACACGCAGTGTACCGAGAGAGTAAAGAGGGGGCTGTTAGGCTAAGGCTGGCCCCGTGAAACAGTCGACACACATCCTCTCGCTGACGCTCATCCTCGCCTTCAGCGCAGCGTGCCGCTCGACTTCGGACACTCCCGATTGGGTGTGGTTTGCTGGGGATCTCCACGTTCACTCCAGTGGAGCATCCAACGACACGGATGGGCTCTCCTGGCCCGAAGACATCGCAGCCACTGCTAGAGAGCGTGGACTCGATTGGCTGGTCTTGACCGACCACTCGAACTCCACGGGCTCGATGCACTGTGAGGACGTCGAGGACTGCCCGAACCTCGGCCCCGAGTTCCCCTGGCAGGACGAAGTGACCCGCCTCTCGGACGCTACGTTCGTCATGGTGGACGGAAATGAGCTCTCTCCCGTCGCGCGCTCGCCAGGCATGGGCGAAGCCAGGGGGCACGTGGGCTGCCTACCTCCCAGGGACGGCTTCACGTTCGATGGCGCCTTCATCGACCGGCCAGACGGCGACGTCACAGGAGCGTCGGCGGTCGAACAGTGTGTGGCCGTTGGGGGCTGGGCCATCGTGAATCACCCCTTCCCCGGTGTCCCCTGGATCACCTATGACTGGTCGACGACCACAGGGTTCCAAGGACTCGAGGTCTGGAACGGCGGACTTCGATGGGACCAAGGCGACGAGAGAGCTCTGGCGGCGTGGGAGTGTCTCGTGGCCTCCGGTGCATCTGTCGTTCCCGTAGCCGGCTCCGACAATCACAAGATCAGTATCGCCATCCCAGGAACAGAGTTGGATCCGCCCCTCGGTCAGCCCAGAACCTCAGTAGCCCTGGAGCCGGGCACGCCATTGACTTGGCCCGCGATCCGCAACGCACTTGCAGCCGGCCGCGTCCTGCTGCACGAAGAGAACACGGAGATCGTTGCCAGCCGTGATCCTGAATCTGCCACTTGGATGCTGAGGGGGCATTCCCCCTTACCCTCTCGCCTAGAGCTCCGGCGCATACCGCTGGGGACCAACTGCGATCCAAGCGATCCAGACGGAACACTGCATGAGGTCGTTTTTGATGCATCTGTCGAGGGCGCATTCGAGCAGTTGACCCCCATCGCCACCGCGCTAGAAGCGAACGAGCAGGGCCCCCTGTATGCGGCAATCACTCGCGACGCCATGGCGCCAAGCATGGAGGGGGATGTGGCCATGACTGGCCTGATCGCTACGCTCTTGCCCCAGTCCACCGGGGGACTGTAACTGGCACAGCACGAAATCGGCTCCCTCCTTTTCACACGGCCCGGTTCAAGTAGACTCCCGCCCCCTCTCCCGTTTTTAGCCAGGAAATGCCATGAACGATTCTGTCCGCATCGAAAAAGACTCCTTGGGCGAAGTTGAAGTTCCAGCTTCGGCCTACTACGGCGCTCAGACCCAGCGAGCCGTCGAGAACTTCCCCATCTCGGGCATCCCCTTTCCCCGATCCTTTCTGTCGGCTCTGGGCATCGTGAAGAGTTCTTGTGCCCGAGCCAACCAAGACTTGGACGACCTCGATCCTCAGATCGCGGGGGCAATCGTGCAGGCAGCAGACGAGTTACGCACCGGCGAGCTAGACGCTCACTTTCCAGTGGACATCTTCCAGACCGGGTCGGGGACCAGCACCAACATGAACGCCAACGAGGTGCTATCCAACCGAGCCATCGAGATCCTGGGCGGCACCATAGGAAGCAAGAGCCCAGTCCATCCCAATGACCACGTCAACCGAGGCCAGTCCTCCAACGACGTCATTCCCACGACGTCCCATGTCGCCGTAGGCATCGAGCTTGAGAAGACTCTTCTGCCCGCCCTCGATTACCTCGAGGCGGCGCTCACAGAGAAGGCACAGGCCTGGGACGGCATCGTGAAGACCGGCCGCACCCACCTGATGGACGCGACCCCGGTTCGCCTCGGCCAGGTCTTCAGCGGCTACGCCGCTCAAGTCAGACTGGGGCGAGTTCGTGTAGAGGCCACCCTGCCTCGCATCCGCGAGCTGGCGCTCGGAGGCACCGCCGTAGGCACTGGCATCAACACGCTGCCCCTGTTTCCGCCCAAAGCCATCCAGTACATCGCCGAGGCCACAGGCATCCCCTTTGTGGAGGCCAACAATCACTTCGAGGCCCAGGCCGCCCGTGATGCCCTGGTCGAGGTATCGGGAGCTCTCAAGGTCATCGCCTGCTCCTTGACGAAGATTGCCAACGACATCCGCTTCCTAGGCAGCGGCCCCCGCACCGGCCTCGGCGAGCTTCGGCTCCCCGAAACCCAGCCCGGCTCCTCGATCATGCCCGGCAAGGTCAATCCCGTGATCTGCGAGTCCGTCCTGATGGTCTGTGCGCAGGTCATCGGAAACGATGCTGCTGTCACCATCGGCGGGCAGGGCGGCAACTTCGAGCTCAATGTGATGATCCCAGTGATGACCTTCAACGTGCTCCAGAGCACCGATCTGCTAGCCAACTCATGCCGCAACCTGGTCGACCGCTGCGTCACGGACCTCGTGGCAGACGAGGACAGGGCCACCGAAACCGTCGAGCGTAACCTGGCCATCTGCACGGCGCTCGCGCCGGCGATCGGCTACGACGAGGCCGCCTCCATCAGCAAGGAAGCCCACAAGACGGGGCGCAATGTCCGCGAAGTCGCTGCAGAACGAGGCGTACTGGGTGACAACGAGCTCGCCCAGGCGCTCGACTCTTTCGCCATGACCGAGCGCCTTCAGGCCTGACTCTGGCGGAGCCCAGCGGCCCCAAGAGAGTCCGCGCCGCTCCCTGGGAGGGGAGCGGCGCGGACCGACTCGCGCAATAAGAACGGCCATAGAGCCGCTCAGGAAACGAGGAGGTGAGCTAGATGCCCATCTCCCGACCGCCGCCGAAGGCGAAGTTGTTGGCGCAGCCGGGGTCGCCCAACACAACACCTGAGATGTCCACCTCGGGGCTGTCTAACTGCACTACTTGGACGCCGTGGTTACTAACGGCGAATACATAGTCTTCGATGAAAATGCTGCGGCGCACCTGTGAGCAGGAGCCCCACCAGGCAGCTTCCTGATCCATGTAAGGCGTGTGGTTGACCTCGCCAACGTCGAGGATGCCCTCGTCGCGATCGATGCGATAGAGGTTCAACCCTGATTGCTGCTGCCCATCGGCGTCGGACCATCGAGTGACGGGCAGGGCGAGCACCTCGGCTTCCTCGTAGTAGGTGAACGCATGGTGGTCGTACTGAGCCTCCGTCCAGGCATCACTGTCGAGGATCTCGCGATCCTGCAGTTGCGGAGACGCGAAGTCACCGATGTCGAACAGCGAGATCTGCATACCCAGGAACTGGAAGCCCGTTGGGGCCCACTCCTCACCCACAGCCAAGAGGTGCTCGTCGCCGACGAGATGCAGGTAGTTGGAGAAGCCTGTCACCTCGAGCTCACCCACGATGAAGGGGTTCTCCGGATCAGACAGGTCGAGCGTGAAGAGGGGATCGATCTGCTCGAACGTGACCACATAGCCTCGGTCGCCGTCGTAACGAACGGAGTAAATCTCCTCTCCGGGAGCAATCTCCGTGATGGACCCAACGACCTCGAGAGCAGCTCCATCCTGCTGCAGCATGTACACCGAGCTACCCAGGCCTTCGTCGCCCTCCACGCGGCTGGTCGCAACCCGCAGAGTGCCTTCGTGCTCCCCCAGACTGAAGGAGTTCAAGAGCGCTCCCTTCACCAGCCCCGACGCGGTGTAGGTCACTCGCCCTTCGCCGTCGTCCAGCTCGAACTTGTGGAGGCGGGTGTCGATGGAATTGTCCATGCTTCGGAAGGGACCGTAGCTGTACTCGGTCATCGCGAGATAGAGAGCGTCACTCGAAGCGTAGACAGTATCGACACTCGTCAGCGCTCCAGCGGTCTGCACCGGTGCCGAGTGATCCGAAAGGTCAATCGTCATGACTCCGGTGAACACCATGTTCGTTCGGTTGTTGGGGCGATACACATCGGTGCATTCGCACAAGGGCCCTTGCGTCGTGCCCCATCCACCGTCGACCCGGACGTTGTCCTGAAGCACCGGCATCCACTGATCGGCAGTCGAGCTCCGAACCGCTGCTCTGGCCGCCTCCAGGGGACCAAAGGGGTCCACGGAGCTAAGGCCACCCTGGAAGTCCTCCAGGTCGTTGGTCAAGACAACATGGAGTCGATCGCCAATGCGCCGTGACGAGCGAAGCTGGCCATCGAAGTACAGCTCTCGGAGCACCTCGGGAGAGCTGCGATCGGCCACATCCACGACCGTGACCTTCATGACAGGATCCCAGCCCACATCGGAGGGAAAGCCTAGGGCCCCGGATTCAGGAGCGGGGCGCCCCGTCCAGATATTGGAGAAGACCACGACCGTATCCACCGCATCGAAGTACAAAGAACTAGGCGCGCCCTCAATCTCCAACCGTGCGATCTGGTTCAACGCCTCGGCGGGCCAAGCATCCAAGATCGTCAGGGCGCTCTGGTCGAGGATGAAGATGTGGTCTCCGTCATTCTTGACGAAGTCCGCCTCGTCCACACCCTCCTCTTGCACGTTGGTCGTAGACCAGGACCGATTGCCCGAGTCACCCGAGACGCTGGCTCCCTGAGCTTCGTCCGCGGCAACATTCATGCGTTCCGGTAGGGCACCGGCCTCCAACATGACCTCGCCATCTCCACCCCAGAAGCCGGGGCGGAAGGGATCGTCGATGAAGTCCACTCGCTGCAGTGCGCTGGTCTGGATCCACCCCTCCAACTCGTCGCAGGAAGAGAAGCGAGAGAGTTCGGTATTGCCCTCCTCCGTGGCGCAGCCACCCAAGAAAACAAGCAGTGCGCTCAGCGCGAAGGCAGAGGTTGCGGAACGTCGTAGGTTCACAGGGTGCATAGGGTGGTCTCTCCAGGTACCGAGGGTTCGAGCCGACACATCAGCAAGGATCGTGCCCGCTCTAGGCAGGCAAGGATGTGCCCGACCCAACTGTCTGTCCAGCTTCACTATGGCGTAGGATGCCAATGGGATGCCCTTCACCACCTTCGCACTCCCACTCTTTCGCCCGCGGCGACTCGACATCGCTCTGCTTCTGGTTCTGCTGACTTGCGTTCATGCAATGCTGTCTCTGGCCCAGTGGGATGGCGTTTCCCTGGCGGGACTGCACGCGGACCAGGCAGCAAGACAACCCTGGCGCCTCCTGAGCTACTTCCTAGTCCACCCAGGCTGGGTACCCACCGTCGGGAATGGCATCGGCCTCGTCGTCGGTATGACGATGACCGCCCGCGTCGCTGGCTCTTGGACAGCCTGGCTTGGGCTGCTCGGCGGAGTATTGCTTCCCGGTCTGTGGCTCTGGTTCGGACTCGAGGGAGATCAGAGTATGGCGGGCTCATCCCCAGCGCTCTACGCGACCTTGGGGATGGGAACCGTCGCATGGATCCGCATGCGGCACGAGTTGACCTACCATCGAAGACGAGACCGCATGGCGGGCTTCGGCACCCTCGGGCTCGTTGCATTCGCGCTGGCCATGCCACTACTCCTGCAGAGCCCCGTGCGCGGGGTTCATGCCGTCGGTGTGGTGTGGGGCGGGCTTCTGGTGAGCCTGAGCCCCCGGCCGTGGGTCCGACGAAATACTAAGACGGGAACAAGTTTCCCGGCGCCAGGAGCCCAGCGGGGTCCAGCGAATCCTTGACCGCCCGCATCACCTGAAGCTCCAGAGAAGAGAAGCGGTGCTGCAGGTAGGGCAGCTTGACCTTACCGATGCCGTGTTCCGCAGAGATTGTCCCGCCC
>PBPL01000258.1 GCA_002724675.1 Deltaproteobacteria bacterium
CTCCTCGAGCTCGAGCGTCGCGAATCATGTCCCGCTCCCAGCGACGGGCGAGACCCACTTCGCTCAGCGCCCACTGCTGCACCTGGCGAACACTGGGCTCGGCTTCGAGCAACTGAATGACCGAGTCGGTCTGCAACCGTGGCTCAGCTTCCGGGAGCGGGCTAGAGACAGTGTTGACCAACGGAGCCGACGGCTGACCCGACGCGGCCTGAGCCCAGCAAGTGACCGTGACAAGAAAGAAGAGAACAAGAAAAACTCTCATGGTCGTACCTCATTCGATTGCGGGCCTCGGCCTCGGGGAACCGGTTCACTGGACCAGGGGTCTGCTGATTCCAGAGGCTCCCAGTCCAAGGGATACACTCCGCCAGACTGGCCCCGGCGCAACTCTCGCCCCGGAAGACCCAGCGACCAGTACAAGACGACGGTGCATCGGAGTTCCGGCAACCGAACCGCCGGAACGATTGTCACAGGTTCTGCTGACACCGAACGGAGACCTGCAAGTTGAAGGTGCAGCCCCACCCTGGGGAGAGGTGAAACAGAAGCTGCAACGCAGTCCCTGGGCGCCAGCACGGCACAAAATAGTGTAATCACCAGGGCCATCAGGGCCACGGACAAGGCCCTTCGGAAGCGACCCTTGGAGCCACTAGACAGGGCCCGCTCGATTGACAGGGAGTCGGGGCCCTGGTAGCTAGGCGCCGCGGGACCATTTCTTGGTTTTCGTGCCTGTGTTTCAGGCTGTGCACTCAAGCCGTAGCTGTCTTCGATTCCGACACAGGAATTGGCGAAGTCCAACGTCCAGGGAGCCCCCAGAACATGTCCGACTCTCTTATCTATGCCGTCCCCGCTGCCGGCGTCCTCGCTCTCCTTTATGCATTCATCAATGCTGGATGGGTCAAGAAGCAAGACGCAGGCACCGACGAAATGAAGGACATCGCCGCCCGAATTCAAGAAGGCGCTATGGCCTTTCTTGCCCGTGAGTACAAGGTGCTCGCTGTCTTCGTGGTTGTCGTCGCCGGCTTGCTCGCCTTTGCGAACATGGGCGTCGAGGGTCAAAGCCCGCTCATCGCAGTGGCCTTCATCATCGGAGCCCTCGCTTCCGGCGCTGCCGGCTACGCGGGCATGAAGGTGGCAACGGACGCAAACGTCCGCACCACGCAAGCTGCCACCAAGGGCCTGCCCCCTGCCCTGGATGTCGCCTTCCGAGGCGGCGCGGTCATGGGAATGAGCGTGGTAGGCCTCGCAGTCATTGGCCTGGGCGTGCTGTTCATCGTCTTCACTGGGATGTGGGAGGGCCACGCCGGCCTGCCAACGGCCCTCAGCGTGCTCACTGGCTTCTCGATGGGCGCCTCGTCCATCGCCCTGTTTGCCCGCGTTGGAGGCGGTATCTACACCAAGGCGGCAGACGTCGGGGCCGACCTGGTCGGCAAGGTGGAGTCGGGACTTCCCGAGGACGACCCACGGAACCCCGCCGTCATCGCCGACAACGTGGGGGACAACGTCGGCGACGTAGCCGGCATGGGAGCGGACCTCTTCGAGTCCTTCGTCGGTGCCATTGTCGGCGCCATGGTGCTCAGTCTCGGCTTCACGGCCGTCAGCTCGGGTCAAACCATGGGACCGGTGCTGCTGCCGCTGGTGGTGGCTGCTGCCGGCATTGTCTGCTCCATCGTGGGAACATTCTTCGTCAAGACCAAGGAGGGCGGAAACCCCCAACACGCTCTGGACATGGGGGCCTTTGGCGCCGCAGGGGTCATGGCGATCGCCACGTTCGGAATCGCCAACCAACTGTGGCCCGCAGAAGGCGTCACCTTGGCCGGCTCGACGGACCCTGTCACTTGGACTGAGGTCGGATTCGCCACGGTCATTGGGTTGGGCGTGGGTATCGCCATCGGCCTGATCACCTCGTACTACTGCTCCATGGGCAAGAAGCCCGTTAACAGCATTGCCGAGCAGAGCAAGACGGGGACCGCCACCAACATCATCGCTGGGCTCGGCGTGGGCATGGAGTCCACTGCGATGCCCATCTTGATGATCGCAGTCGGCGTCGTTGCCGCAGACCACGTTGCTGGTCTCTACGGAGTGGCCATCGCCGCGCTCGGCATGCTGTCCACCACGGGCATTCAGCTCGCTGTGGATGCCTACGGGCCCATTGCCGACAACGCCGGCGGCATCGCAGAGATGTCGCACCAGGAACCTGAAGTACGCAAGCGTACGGACCAACTGGATGCCGTCGGAAACACCACCGCCGCCATTGGCAAGGGGTTCGCGATTGGCTCGGCTGCCATGACGGCTCTGGCTCTGTTCGCCGCCTTCATGCAACAAGCTGGAATCACGTCCATTGACGTGAGTGAGCCCCTGGTAATGGCTGGACTCTTCGTGGGCGGAATGATGCCCTTCCTGTTTAGCTCCATGGCCATGAACGCAGTCGGCGAGGCCGCGATGGAGATGATCCAGGAAGTGCGACGCCAGTTCCGCGAGATCGAGGGACTCCTCGAAGGAAAAGCAAAGCCCGACACTGCTCGATGCGTCGACATCTCCACCTCGGCCGCCATCAAGCGCATGGTCCTCCCCGGTGGCATGGCGATTGTTACCCCAGTGTTGGTCGGCTTCGTCTTCGGACCCAACGCGCTGGGCGGCTTGCTCGCCGGAGTGCTGGTAGCCGGCGTGCTCATGGCGATCTTCATGTCCAACGCTGGTGGCGCCTGGGACAACGCCAAGAAGTCCTTTGAGGATGGTGGCTTCACGACCGCCGACGGCACCCTGCTTGAGAAGGGAACAGAGGCACACGACGCCGCCGTAGTCGGCGACACCGTGGGCGACCCCTTCAAGGATACCGCCGGCCCCTCTCTGAACATCCTGGTCAAGCTGATGAGCGTGGTAGCCCTCGTCATCGCGCCGCTCATCGCAGTCGCTGGCGGCTAGCACCGCAGTAGACTTCCGACTGTCCCGTCCGTTCCTGCAGGCGGGTAGTCGGGAGAGGGCTGACAGGGCCTCTGACGAACCCCATTGCGTTCCTGGAATTTCAGGGACACCCAGGGGGGTTGTTGCGTTTGTAGTCCAGGAAGGCGACGTCGCATTCATATTCCCAGGTCAGAGCAAGCACTGGGCCAAGACCCGTCACTGAGGACTCCCCCGGTAATTTCAAGGGGATGGGCCCTGTGCTAGGCCACACACCGCCAGACAGAGTGTCCGGGCCGAAGCCGAGAGCCAGGCAAACCAGGACATAACAGGCCACCCCATCTCGATGAGCCACCGGCTGCTACCATCCGATCATGGACATCTACCGTGAAGTACTGAGCGTTCTAGACGGCGAGGGAACCGCCGTACTGTGTACGGTCGTCCATGCCGCGGGTTCCGCCCCACAGAAGATGGGCAGCAAGATGCTAGTCCTTCCCGATGGCAGCATCCGGGGGACCATCGGTGGCGGTGCGGTTGAACAGGCGACTATCGAACAAGCGCTAGAGGTGCTCAAGACGGGCACGGCGCGAGTGTTCAAGGCCCACCTGACTCGTGATCTCGCCATGTGCTGCGGGGGACGAATGGAGATCTTCGTGGAGCCCCTTGGCGTACGACCCTGGTTGATCCTCTTCGGTGGCGGACACGTGGGGTCCTCGCTCTGTCGGATCGCAACCGAGGCAGGCTTTCGTGTCCACGTCGTGGATGAACGAGAGTCCTTCTGCAGCGAGGGAGCCCATCCTACGGCTGAAGCCTGGACCTGCGCCAATCCGCTCGATGTTCTGGACGACCTCCCCTGGCTGCCCGAGAGCTACGCAGTGATTGTCACCCACTCCCACCGGCTCGACGAAGACTTGCTCGCTCGATGCGTAGAGCGCGACTGGCGCTACCTAGGCATGATCGGCAGCCGCGCCAAAGTGCTTCGGTTCCTGGACCGATACCGCAACCGAGGCTTAGACATGGCCACATTCTCGCGGGTCCACGCACCCATAGGCCTCGACATTGGGGCTCGCGAACCCGGAGAGATCGCCGTAGCTGTCTTGGCCGAAATGATTGCCATTCGCCGAGGTGGAGAGAGCCGTACATTCGGCTCCATGCGCATCACGGAACAAGTCGACGGCGGTGCCGTGCGATCGGGATAAAGGAGAACCCCACCGGACTCAGTCTTCGCTGAAGTACTGCGTCTGGAAACGAAAGAGTTGAGCTCCCTCTGCGACGGCGTTCGACGGAAGGCCCGCCTTCTCGCAGGTGCGGCCCACAAACTCCTCCACGCTCCAGCCCTGGTCCGTAGCAACCTCAGGCAGCAGCAACCCACGGCGGCCTGACCCCTCGACAACGAGTCCGTCACGGCCAACAACGACGTCAACGAGGCTACAAGGCTCCAGGGGGCCCAAGACGGAGATGGAGAGCGTCAGTCCGGACAGTTCGTCCTCGTGCAGCGCAGCGAAGCGGGGATCTTGAGTGCCAGCAGCCACGGCCATCCACGCTACAACCTGGTGCAGAGGCCTGTCCGCCCTCGTGCTTCCGACGCAACCTCGAAGGCGGTCACCCGCTCGCAAAGTCACAAACGCACCGGCTGGGCGGCACAGGGGGTGACTCTCCGAAAGCTGCACCCTGGGCGCTGTACGCTCTGCCAGGTGGTCCACCAGGGCCTGACGGGCGAGAGCCAGCAATTCGTGCTGGTGCTCAATGGCGAGTGGAGTCAGGGGCACCGAACCCGCGAAGAAGTACTACATGCAGAACAAGACGCGTGTCTCGCCCAACTGTACGAGTTCGCCACCGTCTAGCCGCTGCCTGGTCACCAACTTGCCATTGACCAAGGTCCCGTTGCTCGACTTGTTGTCTTCAACCACGTACTCGTCACCACGTCGGAAGATCCGACAGTGATACCGCGAGATCTTCCCGTCATTCTTGATCTGGATATCGTTGTTCCGACCACGACCGAGGCTCATCACCTCACCATTGAACGGATACACCACCGGCTCGCCTTCGGGCATGGTCACGACCAGCCGCGTGCCCTCACCTGGAGGCTCTCCCTCGACCTCAGCATCCGCCTGTACCGGCGGCGCATCATCTTCGACATCAGGCTGGGCATCGACCATGCCCGTGGCCAACGCGTCCTGGCTGGCCTCCGCAAGGTCCTCGACCTCACCGTCGGCAGCATCCTCAGCACCGTCCACCGCCCACTCATCGTCCTCAGCCACAGCCTCGGGGACCGCGGCACTCTCCACATCGGCAGCTGAAGCAGCGATCTCGACCTCCGCAGAGGCCCCTTCCTCGACACCCTCAGTAGGTGGCTCGTCCCCTTGCTCCGCCTCCTCGCCGAACTCAGCGGCGAACATGTCCGAGCGCTCATCATCTTCGGGCGCGGCCGCTGGTTCGGCATCGACCACTTCGTCCGATGGGGCAGCTTCCACGATCTCGGCGGGAGCCTCAGCGACCTCCTCCACATCCGAAGCCTCCGCCACCAACTCCGCTGCGGCCTCTATACCCTCAGCGGCGACGGCCTCGTCATCATCGGAGGCCTCGGCAACCATCTCGGCCTCCACGACCTCGTCACCGGCATCGCCCAGATCACCCATGTCGGCCGGGGCCTCGGCAAAGCTGATCTCACCCATGGGGCTGGGCGGCTCGGCGGGAGCATCCAGCGAGGGCGCCTCACCAGCCACCCGCGCGGAGAGAGCCTGGGCCTTCTCAAGAAGTTGATCGATGGACTCCACCTCGCCCCGGAGAGCAGCCAGATCGTCGAGATCAATGGACGCCCTAGCATCCGTCTCTCGAGCTTCGAACTCGTCGTCGTCTAGCTCGCCAATGACGTGGCGAAGCTTCAGTTCGTCGACCTGGGCTTCGACCGATGTCGCTCGCCCCTCCATCTCCACCACCTGCGCCTGCAGGGCATCGCGATGGTTTTGAGCATCATTGGCCTGAGAGGACAGCTCGGGCTGAATGTCCCGGAGCTTATTGGAATAGTCGGCGACCACCTTGGCAACCACCTCAGGCGAGAACTCGGTGCTCTTTGCCTGGGCAGCGTCGATCCAGTCTGCGTACTTGTGCGACTGCTCGATTGTGTCCTTCAGACCTTCCAGGGAGAAGCCTTCGTCCTGCGCCCCGTCCTTCTTGCCCATTTCTGGCCTCCACATGGGGTTGACCCCACCGAACCGCGCGCTACGGGACCGGCCGAGCAACCCTTCTCAAATCGTTGGAATTCAAGGAATTTTCTACACCCGCCTCACTCGTGTCAAGCAGCCGAGCCCGGTAGCTCACCATCGAATGCCCGAGTCAGCTGCTAGCCGGGCTCTGCCAACTCTCGCGGGCGAGGTTCTCAAACCGCGTGAACTCGCTACGCCAAGCCAACATCACATCTCCTATCGGACCACTTCTTTGCTTCTTCACGAGGACTTCCGCCATCCCCTTCTGTTCCGAAGCTTCGTTGTAGAATTCATCACGGTACAGGAACATGATGACGTCGGCATCCTGCTCAATGGCTCCCGACTCGCGCAGGTCACTGAGCAAGGGTCTCTTGTCCGTGCGACTCTCAACACCTCGATTAAGCTGAGACAGGGCGACCACGGGAATGTTGAGTTCCTTGGCCACCAGCTTGAGGCCCCGGCTAATTGCCGAGATCTCTTGCTCGCGAGACGCATTCTTCGAGACGTCCTGGCGATCCGGTCGCATCAACTGCAAGTAGTCCACCATGACCATGTCGAGCCCATGCTCGGCCTTCAAGCGCCGACACTTCGCTCGCACTTCAGAGATCGGAATGCTGGGCGTATCGTCAATGTGGATCTTGGCTTCAGCCAATCGTTCCGAGGCCGCATAGAGTTCGGGCCAGTCGTCCTGACGCAGTTGCCCTGTGCGCACTCGCTTACCAGAGACTCGAGCGTCCGAAGACAGAAGCCGCGTTGCCAACTGCTCCTTGCTCATCTCCAACGAGAAGAAAGCGACCGAAGCAGAGCCCTGCAGGGCCGCGTTGGCCATCATGTTGAGCGCCAAGGCCGTCTTACCCATCGAGGGGCGAGCAGCAAGGATGACCAGGTCCGAGCGCTGCAGACCAGCCAACATCACATCGAGATCCTTGAACCCAGTGGTCACCCCGGTGACGTCTGATGGATTCTCAAACCGCTCTCTCAGGTCCTCTGTAACCGACTCGATGATTCCAGAAAGCGAGTAGAAGGCAGTGGCCTGATGGCTCTGGCCGAGCTCATAGATAGCCTTCTCGGCCAGCTCGAGACTCTGGGCGGCGGTGTGTTCACCGCTGTAGATATTCTGGGAAATGGCCCGAGCGGTATCGAGAAGCCTACGCAACACCGCCTTCTCTCGGACGGTGCGCACATAGTCGATGAAGTTGACGACGCTGGGAACCGAACCCGAGAGGCTGGCCAGGTAGCTATAACCACCCACACGATCCAGCTTCGACTGCGACTCAAGGTGGCCCGAGACAGTGACCAGATCCACCGCCTTGCCGGAGGTGTGGAGGTCCTGAAATGCCCGAAACAAAAGGCGGTGCGACTCGCGCGCAAAGTCATCGGGCTGAAGGCCGTCTTCCTGGGCACGGAACAGGGAATCCGGATCCAGGAGGATCGCGCCTAGCAGGGCGCGCTCGGCAGAGGAATCCTCGGGCTCTTTGCCCGAGGCTTCGAGGACTTCAGCCACCTGCGATACTTCCTTCCCGCCGCGGCGAGCCCCACCCGGCAGTGCTCAGATCATGCCCGGCTCGAAGCTGGGTAGGAACGGAACTTTTGGACAATCTCGACCAAACGGCCAAGGAGACTCCGATGCGAATGCGATGACTACTCGTCGGTTGAGTCGTCGTCCCCAGCATCCTCGTCGCCCGCAGCCTCGTCGCCTGCAGCCTCGTCAGCCGCATCGTCTTCGGGGGCTTCGAGGACCTCGGAGTCCTCATCAGCACCCTCGGCCACAGCGTCCGTCCGCAGGCTATCTCCAGCCTCGGAATCGTCGCCTGTCCAGGCCCGGTCGGACACTCGGGGAGCATCCACTTCACCGTCATCCGTCAGGCGACCAGAAGCCTTCGCCTCTGCCATGAGCTTCGCGCTGGCCTCGTCGGGCTCGATGGTCACCTCAATGGTGCCCATCACCCCTTGACCCAACTTCACGGGGATCTCGAAATCTCCCAGTGCCTTCAAGGGCTCAGGCAAGACCACCTGACGCTTGGCGACCTGAACGTCGCGCTCGGCAAGCAAGTCCGAGAGCTCCCGGCTCGTCAGCGAGCCAAAGAGCTTGCCGTCCGGTCCACAGGCTTTCGTGACCACAACACGACCGACACTGGACACCACCTTGAGGGCAGCTTCGGCCTCAGCGAGCAGGCGCACCCTGCGCGACTCCATGGCCCTCTGGTTGTGCCGCAGTTGCTTGAGGTTGCGCTCGTCAGCACGAATGGCAAGTCCTCGCGGGATCAAGAAGTTTCGGGCATAGCCGTCCTTGACCTTCACCAGGTCGCCAGCGTTACCAAGCTTGTCAATTTCTGCACTGAGGATGACCTTCATCGCTCTATTCCAATCTCATCGTGCGCCCGAAGGCGTCGCAGGTCGAACCAGGCATCGACCAGACCTGCCGCGGCGAATATGGCCGTGGTCGCTGGACGCACCATGAACAACGCCTGCAGCCCGATCCCCAAGCACTTCGCCATGGGGGACAGTCGCAGACGGAAGAAGTAGTAATTGGTCACCGCTAGCCCCTGTAGCCAGTACAGGGCGCAGCCGATCACCAATCCGTTGCAGGCCAGAGCCAACAGCGGCTCCGACCTTGGAAACAGGGGCTGTAGCCAGCCCACCTGAGTTAACACGCAGGCGATACACACCATGAAGCCGGTCATGACCCAGGCCGGCAATCGCCAGAGGCAGAGATCGTCTCCCCGGCCCTGCCGGCCCGTGAACCATCGCGAATACACCAGGTTGAGCCAGAGGATCAGCAACACCGAAACCATCAACAAGGCGGGAAGAATCCTCCCCACCCAAAGCAAGAGAAAGGGCTCGTCGAGCAGCAACGCGCTGAGAGCCCGTCTCACCTCGACGAACAGACCTGCCCCCGGCATCACTTGCTCGGAGACGAGCGCAATCGCCACACTCACTCCGCAGTACAGCCCACTCGCCCACGCCAGCGCCCTCACTCCCGTTGGAGTCCGCCAAGTCGCAAGCGCAAGAGTGCACGCCGGCAGCACTGCCACCGAGAGAAAGACCATGATCTGGGTCCAGGTGGACCACGCTATCTCTCCTTCTCCAGAGCTACCCAGGGTCCAGGCAACTCCTGTCCCCTCCACCGAAGTGAAGAGCACCAAAAACAACAGCCCAGCCGCCGAGGCGGCTACCCCCATCCCCCAACCCCACCGCCGAAAGGCAATGAGAATGGGCGCTGGGGCAAGGACCGTAGGCAGCGCGTAAACGCTGCACAGAAACGCCGCTAAGCTGCCGTGGATGACCGCAACCAACCACCTGGCACCCCGCGGCGGGGGCGTTCCAGTATCAGGCCCTGGCCTCTGCACCAGAATCTGAACCGGACCCGGCCTCCTTGCCTCCATCCGTCTTCACTGCATCGGCGGCTTCAGCCTCCCGTGCAGCAACGGCAGCGGCTCGAACCTCTTCTTCAGCAACACGGGTATCCACGTCCACTCGATCCGACAGCTTGACTGTCAGGAAACGAAGACAGGAGTCCTCAATGCGAAGAATCCGCTCCAGCTCATCCACAATCTCGGGCGTGCCGAGATAGTTGACCAGCAGGAACTGCCCCTTGCCGTACTTTTGGATGTCATAGGCAAGTCGTCGCTTACCCCAGTCGTCGACTCGAAGCGGCGTACCGTTTCGCTCGGCAATAATCTTCTCGGTGCGCGCACGCATGGCGTCCACCTCGTCCTCTTCGAGGTCGGGGCGAAGCACGAAGACAAGTTCGTACTCTCTGGCGAACATTCAGTCGTTCTCCTTCTCAAGGGCGTCACCGCCTGTTGCGGCATTGCCCGGATCATCTTTACTGCCGATGGGCACTAGCCCATTGCAGCCATTCATCGCACTCTTCACACCATCCCGAAGGACGGCCTCGATCGCCTCTTGGGCCCGGTCCATGATGGCCGAAAGCAAACCATCTTCGGCTTGCGACCATCGGGACAGCACCCACGATTTGGTGTCCATCGGACCCTGCGGTCGGCCAATGCCAACCCGAACCCGAACGAAGTCGGAGCCACCCAACTTCTGGACAAGGTCACGGAGCCCATTGTGGCCACCGTGTCCCCCTCCCCCTTTGACCTTGACCGTCCCAAAAGGAAGGTCCAGATCGTCGTGCACTACCAGGACTGAGTCCCGTGGCACCTTGTAGAAACCGGCCATAGGGCCCACGGAATCACCACTGAGGTTCATCCAGGTCTGGGGCAGGGCAAGCAACGAAGACTCTCCGCTGATGTTTCCCGTTCCCAGCACGGCCCTAAACCGCTTCTGAGTCAGCTGTACCCCGTGCCGTTCCGCCAGAGACCTCACCACATCGAAGCCGACGTTGTGACGGGTGCGCTCGTAACGAGCCCCCGGATTTCCCAGGCCAACAACCAGGTACACGCTCCAGCCCTAGTCCGAGGACTCGTCGCTCGAATCCTCCGATCCGCCAGCATCCTCTGCGCCCTCGGCACCCTCTTCGCCCTCTTCGCCCTCTTCGCCTTCGAAGATCTCTTCTTCCTCTTCGACGGGGCGACCGACGAGAGCAATGACGGGCGTGTCGACCGAGGTGTCGACAACCACACCCGATGGCATCGTCAGATCACTGAGCATGATCTTGTCGCCCACGTTCAGACGGGTGATGTTCACGTCAATCCCATCAGGAATGTCCTTGGGCAGGCAGGTGACCGCAATAGACCGCTGAAGCAGGGAGACCATGCCACCCAGCTCCTCGCCGTGTGCCTTCCCCACAGTGCGGATGGGCACTCGGAGCTCGATCTCGGCTCCCTCGGTCAACATGATGAAGTCGGCATGCAAGAGCTTGCCGGTCAGCGGGTTCCGCTGGACATCACGCAGCATGGCCAATGGAATGGCATCGCCGCCATCCACCTCAATGCTGAGAGGCTGGTTCCAGCCCAGACGCCCCTTGCGCAAGTTATGAAGGTCAGCGGGATCGAGGGCCAAAGACACAGCGTCTCCACCCTTGCCATAGGCCACGGCCGGCATCTTCCCCGAAGCACGTAGCTTGCGCGCAACACCCTTGCCCACATCGGTTCGGGCTTCGGCTTGAATTGTCTCAAGTTCCATCTCTTCTCCTGGCAACCATGAAGGTCACGCCTTCTCACAACTCATTCCCACACGCGGCACTGCCATTAGGGAGCATCCGCTCTGTGTCTTGGTTGGGTTATTCGTCGTAGATCTCAATCCTCTTCAGACTCGAACAAACTGCTGACCGAGTCGCCGGTATGAATCCGCCGCACCGCCTCCGCCAAGAGCGGCGCAATGCTGACCACCTGAACTTTGTCGCAGGCTCTGGCGTCGTCTCGCAGTGGGATCGTGTCCGAGACGATCACCCGCTCCAGCACGGACTCCTCGATGCGGCTCACCGCCGGCGGAGACAAAATGCCATGAGCGCACACTGCGGCCACCGCAGACGCGCCTGCGTCCTTGAGACCTTGCGCAGCCCTGCAGAGAGTGCCCGCTGTGTCCGCCATGTCGTCCACAATAATCGCGAGCTTGTTCTCCACGTCACCAACGATCCGCATCTCTGCAATCTCATTGGGCCGATCACGCCGCTTGTCGATGACGGCAAGAGGGCCCTCGAGAATCTTGGCGTAGGCTCGTGCACGGGCAACGCCGCCTGCATCGGGAGAGACAATGACGAAGCTCTTCCCCTCCAACATCGTGCGAAGTTCCACGATCAGTGCCGGGGTCGCGTACAGGTGGTCCACCGGAATGTCGAAGAACCCTTGAATCTGGCCCGCGTGCAAATCGACTGTCAGTACCCGATCGGCACCCGCCACCTGCAAAAGATCGGCGACAAGCTTGGCCGAGATGGGTGTGCGGGGGCTCACCTTCCGGTCCTGACGGGCATAGCCGAAGTACGGGATCACCACAGTCACTCGGTCGGCGGAGGCTCGCTTTACAGCGTCCATGAGGACGAGCAGCTCCATGAGGTGCTCGTTGACCGGCGGACAGGTGGACTGGACGATGAACACGTCCCGTCCGCGGATGTTGTCGCACACCTCCACGAACACTTCGCCGTCGGCGAAGCGCTTGATGGACACCTGCCCCAACTCCTGCCCTAGGGCATGAGCGAGGTCGCGTGCAAACGCCGGATTTGCCCCTCCGGCTAGGATCTTCATCGGACCGTATTGCATCGTCTCTTCCGACGCTGGACGCAGCTTATCTGCTGCGGGCCCGCGGCCTTCTACATAACCAGAGGGGTCAGGTCAAGCCGTCATTTGGCGTACAGGAGGGCCCTGCTGGTTGGGGCGGCAGGATTCGAACCTGCGAATGCCGGCACCAAAAGCCGGTGACTTACCGCTTGTCGACGCCCCAGCAGGCCGAATAGCGACGAGGCGACCGTACCACGTCGAAGCGAGCGGAGGGAGTGGGGCCACACTACTTTTGGCCCAAAACTCATCCGACCTGCCGCAGTGCCGCTCCCTTGCGCAGGTGTCGAACCATGTCCTTGAGGCCATCCAAGGTCAGCGGAAACATGGGGACGACCCGTCGAATGGTCGAGATTGTCTCGTGACCCCAGTAGCGTTGAGGCTCCGGGTTCAACCACACAACATCATCAAAGTGATCTCGAATGCGAACGATCCGGTCGAAGCCGGAAACCGCATTCTGCTGGCCGTAAGCCAGGGCACCGCCGGTCGCCATCAGCTCCCAGGGCGCCATACAGGCATCACCCACGAAGACCACCTTGCAGTCTCTGGGGTGGGTTCGAAACAGCTCGGACGTCGGCAGGGATTCCAGCCGCTCGATGCTCCTGTACACCCGTCCATAGGGCACGTTGTGAAAGAAGTAATGATCCAGACTCTTCCAGTGGGACATCTCACTGGCAGCAGTAAACAAGCGGTCCACCAATCGCGCATAGGGGTTCATCGAGCCCCCCGCGTCCATGAGCAGCACGAGACGCACCGTATTGCGGCGCTCCTTGCGAAACGCCAAGTGGATCTCGCCACCGTCATCACAGGTCCGATCGATGGTCTCGTCGATGTCCAGCTCCTCGGGGCCTTCCCGCCCCAAGTTTCTCAGGGCCCGCAGAGCCAGCTTGAACTGGCGCACATCCAGGGTCACGTCGGAACGATAGTTGCGGAAGCGGCGTTCTCCAGCCACTTGAACTGCCATCCGACCTCCGCCGGGCCCACCAACACGGACCCCGGTCGGATGGGCTCCACCGTGACCAAACGGGCTCGTTCCTCCGGTGCCGATGTACCGAGATCCGCCATCGTGCCGCTCTTTCTGCTTCTCCAGCATTTCCTCGAAGCGTCTCCGCAGCTCCTCTAGTGACAAGCCCGTTAGCTGCTGAAATGCTTCGGGCGAGATCCCTTCGAAGGCGATGGGGTTCTCAAGCCACTGGGCAATGGCCCCCGACAGTTCCGCGGCCGCCACGTCATGAAACACCTCGAGAAAGGCCAAGTCGAAGTCGTCGTAGTGCGCCTCGTTGTGCACCAGGATCGCGCGACCCAGACCATAGAGGTCATCCGAGTTCTCCAGCAGACCCGACCCAAGCGCCTGATGTAGAGCCAACCATTCCTGGGTGCCGACGGGCAGCCCCCTCCTGCGCAGAGCGAACAGAAAGTCAGTGAACACGCAAGGCCCTCAGGCCGAGGCCAGCCGGCGATCGGCCAGTTCCAGATCCTGCTCCTGCTTCAGCAAGGTGCCGAGAAACGGCACGGATCGGGCGACATCTTCAGCGCTCAGGCCGCCACGCATCAGAACGAACAGCCAATCAATCAACTCCGAGGTGCTGGGCTTCTTTCTCAAGCCAGGAATGCCCCGGACCTCATAGAAGCGAACAATCGCGGCGTCCAGAAGGCTCTGCTCTACGTCGGGGTAGTGCACGTTCACGATGCGCTCCATCAGTGAGCGCTCTGGAAAGGCGATGTAGTGGAAGACACACCGTCTCAAGAAGGCGTCCGGCAGCTCCTTTTCGGCGTTGCTGCTGATGATCACGACGGGGCGCTCGTCGGCCTTCACGGTCTCGTCCAGTTCGGGGATGTGAAAGGACATCACGTCCAACTCGTGCAGCAAGTCGTTGGGGAACTCGATGTCGGCCTTGTCGATCTCATCGATCAGGAGAACAACCCGCTTCTCAGTGCGAAAAGAACGACCCAGAGCGCCCAGCTTGATGTAGCTGCGGATGTCCGCCACATCACCACCACCGAAGCGACTGTCGTTGAGGCGTTGCACCACGTCATAGTGGTAGAGTCCATCCTGCGCCTTGGTCGTGGACTTGACCTGCCAGGTAATGAGCTCCATCCCGAGCGACTCGGCAACCGCATGGGCTAGGAGCGTCTTGCCCGTGCCCGGCTCCCCCTTGACCAGCAGCGGGCGCTGCAGCGCAACCGCAGCGTTTACATCCCGCAAGAGGTCTTCGCTCGCAATGTACGAGTCGGTGCCCGAGAAGGCAGCAAAGTTAGAATCGTTCATGGATCTCAGCCTAGAATTTGAGCAATGGAACAGCCAGGGCCAAAGCCAGCCCCGTCACAGATGGTAACCGCTAGAGCGGCGCACAGTCGTCCGCACCTTCAGCGGGGACGGTATACGAGTCCACAAACCGCTCGCTGTCGTTTCCAGCGGCATCGCGCACCCACAGTTCGTAGTCGAACGAGGCCCCGCGAACCCACTCGCTGCACATGCGGATACGAACCATCCCCCCCTCGCCCAGATTGGCTTCCAGGAAACCATTCACTGCTGGGGGCGCATCGATAATGAGGAAGTAGACCGGATTATTGAGATCACCATCCTCGTCGGTCATCGTGACATCGAACGCGAGCTGGAACACGCCAGGACCAGCTCCCTCCCCACAGTCGTCATTACTATTGGGCATCTCGCACAGCTCCACATCAGCGACCACCGGCGGCTCGCCCACGGGGGCATCGTCGTCGTCATCCCCTGCTGCGGAGTCGTCATCGTCCCCCGAACCGGGCGGGCAGCCAACCACCACGAAACAGACCAATGAGAGCAAGAGGAAGCAGAGACGGGAATAAGGCATGGGCGGTTCCTTCGCGGCGGGGAGAGCGCTGGGCACCCTTCAAGGTGGGGCCTGTGGAGTGGTACCCGGGGTGGGATTCGAACCCACACTCGGGGGATTTTAAGTCCCCTGCCTCTACCGGTTGGGCTACCCGGGCATCACGGGCAGGCTACTGCGACGGCAGTGTGGCCGGGGCACCACTAGGTGTCAACGAGCACGTCGACCACCAACGCTCTCACCGAACAGACACAAGCACCATCAGCGGCGCTGGCAAGTAGACTGCAGCGTCAGCAGAATGCGGAGACCTACCATGAAGCACGTTCACTATTTGCTCGTCTGTGTTCTTACTGCGGCCCTCTTGTCGTGCACTGGCGTTCGCTCCAACAACAATGGCGGCAGCAGCGGTGTTGGCGACGAACAGGAGCCAGGCGGCGGCGAAGAGACAGGGGACGAAGACAGCAACTCAGGTGGTGACGAGGGCCCCTCGCTCGGGACGGAGCGGGTATGGCTTCGTTCCACCTACAGTGACGGCACCGCATTCCATCAGTTCGTCGAGGTCAATCGATCCAACTTCTGCGCCTTCGCCCAGGACCGAGCCGGTGCTGCCTCGGAGTTGTCGGCTACAGCGGCGGATCTGCTGTCCGAGTTCAACGCGGGCACCCTGGACCAAGGCGAGTACAACCTAAACCTCTGCCTCGCATTTCGAGGCTACTACCAGGCCATGGACCCGCTGATTGGCAACATCCCATACGTGTCGACCACATTGGGGTTGGAGGACCCGTCGGAGCCACCCAGCGAGGGACTCTTCCTGGCGTCATGGTCGGTGGGCCAACTACCCGAGCAGTACGACGGCCGATTCTCCGCGACCCACGTTGAGCTCGCCCCCCAGGCCTACTCTTCGTTGGCCCAGCTGGACTGTTCCGAAGAATCCACCTTTGCCCATGGAAACGCCAGCGGCTACGGCTACGGCTACCCGGATGGCTTCGGAGAGGGCTATCTCGAGGGAGAACTCGCCATCCACTCGGCCGGAGCAGATGCTTGGGACCTCATCCTGACCGATGGCGAGTACTACTTGACCTACCCCGGCACCACCCCCACCGGCGATCCCAAGCTGCAAACCATCTCGATCGATGCAACGTTTGGCAGGTGCGACCTGCAGCTTGATGTAACCGCACCGTAGACGCTGCTGCTGAGAAGCTGGGCGTCGAGGCCAAGCGTCCAACCCGCAACAGCCAAACCCCAGCAAAACCAACGGTTCGCGGACAACAGAAGACTGCTACTGGACCAGATCAGCGCCCTTCCCACAGGCGATCCGAATGCGACTGAGCTTCCCGGACTTCGCCGAACAAGTGGTGCTGTCGGCATCATCGGCGTCGTTGACTGTCTTGATGCCGGTTCCACCAGTAGGTTGAACAGCCACGTTCAGATAGACGTCGTTCTTGACCTCAGCAGAGGCACCGTAGCCATTGCGAAGGCCGGGGAGATCGTCGTAGCGCACGTCATTGCGGGCGATGGCGTAGCTGTAGCCACGAACCCGCTTGCCACCAATGCTCTCGACCCTCTTTGGGTGGTCCAGCAGAACCTCGTGGGCAAGGCCCGTGATCGTCTCGTCCCACTTGCGGCTGACATGGTTCTTGCCCTCCTTCCCGGCACAAGAGACGCTTGCTGAACCAAAGGTGCAGCCCCGGGAAATCCCGCTGGTGGACAGAGTTGCCTCGCACTTCATGTCCGTACCGATGTCCCAGTCACACTCGATCGAAGCCGGCTCGGTCTTGGACTTCACCCGGCCCGAGAGATCCTGAAAACCGCTTCCGCCCCAGTGGCCAGCCTGGACCGACGCCCAGGAGTGGCTGTAACCGTACTGTTGCTCGAAGAGGACCAGGTAGTAACTCCGAGCATCGGCCTTGGACGAAATATTAAACCCGCCGTAGTCCCAGCCGGTGATCCCACAGGTCGCTCCTGAGCACTCGGGGCCGGACCAATCGCACCGAACCCGAACGGTGCCGTGCTTGTCGCAGCCGCTCCACTTCGCGGAAATGTCTCCTTCATTGAGCCCGCCACCATCCAGGTTGTAGATCGACTTGCACTCGACCGACGTATCTCCTTGACTGACAGTCATGTCGTCGGGAATGCACCGATCCCGCGAGTAACTGCCGGGCAGGGAATAGCGCTTCAAGTCATACCGGCCCGGGCTTCGAGCAACCTGATTCCACTCGAGGTAACACTCCGACTCACAGGTCTCGGGCTCGGGTGTCGCATCATCATCGTCACCACCGCCGCCAACGTCGTCGTCGTCACCCGTGTCGTCGTCGCCCACGTCATCGTCGCCCGCATCGTCGTCGCCGGGGTCGTC
>PBPL01000259.1 GCA_002724675.1 Deltaproteobacteria bacterium
TCGTCGTCGTCACCAGAGGTGTCGTCGTCACCAGAGGTGTCGTCGTCACCAGAGGTGTCGTCGTCACCCACGGTGTCGTCGTCACCAGAGGTGTCGTCGTCATCCGCGGTGTCGTCGTCGTCTGCAAGGTCATCGTCGTCTGCGATGTCATCGTCATCTGCGATGTCATCGTCGTCGGCGATGTCATCGTCGTCTGCGATGTCATCGTCGTCTGCGATGTCATCGTCGTCTGCGATGTCATCGTCACCCGTCAAGCCACCGTCGCCATCCCAATCATTGGCTTCACGAGGCCTGTACCACGCGTCTCCTTCGCAAGAGCCCGCCGAAAGAAGCGGCGAGACGACAAGCACCACCGCCAACCAAAGAGGCCTACTCGATCGGAAATGGTTCCTGCGTCGCCCAGTCATGTACTAACCCCCGACTGGCGACCGAGCACCGGCCGCCTAGCTCAGGGTCTCCACGCGCTCCTTGCGCGAAACGATATCCGTAATACGAATGCCCAGCCGCCCCTCAATGTCGACGACCTCACCTCGAGCCAACACCCGCTCATTGACCACGATATCCAGAGGTTCATCGGCCCCCTGGTCGAGCTCAAGGACCGAGTTCTTGTCCAGACGCAGCAACTCCCGAATCAGAATGCGAGTCTGACCGAGGCGTACCGTCACCTCCAGCGGAAGGTCCATGACCATGTCGAGATTGTTGGCCTCTTCGACCCCCGGGGCCACCTCGACCTCCGAATAGTGCACACCATTACCCATCGGAATTCGTCCTTCCCATCACATCAGCAATTCGAATGGCTTTGTTGCCATTTCGAACTCCGGGCACACCCAATAGCTTAGGCACTCCCTGCACTTCGCCAACCGCTTGTCTTCGACCTTCGAGAAACAACACGTCCCCCTCACTCAGAGCAAGCAGGTCACGGACCGACATTTTTCTTCGCCCAAGAGCCACATCCACCTGGACCCTGAAGTCGGGCACTGCAGCCGCCAGTGGCCCGTCGTATTCGCTACTAAAACCACGTGGCTCATTACTGGAGGCTGGATCGGCCATGACATCCACCGCACCGCGTGGCAGCACCACTCCAATCATCCCGATCACCTTGCTGCCCATGGCAACCTCGATGAGACCGGCCACGATCGGCGTCGAGTCTGCATAGACTCTTGCCACGACACCTGTGGTGTCAGCACCCGTGATGCTTGGCTGGAGCGGCTCTGCAGGGTTCCACACGCGCCCCAAGTCCACCAAAAACGCGGTGACCATGCGCTGAACGACCCGCAGGTCCAGATCGCTGACAGACCGCCGACCGCCCTTGCCCGCGGGGGCACCCTGACCAGCGCCACCCATCAGAGCCTCGACCAACTTGTCGACCACCTCAGGTTCAAGCACCACGAGCCCATTGCCGGGAAGCCCAGGCACCATGAAACCGAGCATCGCCAACTCGCGGGAGTCCACTTCGAACGACTCCCGGAACTCGTTGTAGCGGGTCACCTTCAAGAAGGTCACCGTCGCCGTGCACTTCTTCTCGAGGATGTCAGAGAAGCGCGTCTCCAGCGCACGCGCGGCCCGATCAAAGACATACGAGAGACGCTCTTCGCGCCTGGCGCCGACAATCCGTCCTTCACCGAATTGGTATCGCGGGAGACCTTCTCCGTCCTCCAGAACATTGCCATCGCCCTCACCAGCCCCAGCCGGGAGGTCATCAGCATCGACCGCGTTTCTCAGCGCGTCGAGTTCGTTGGTGCTCAGGATCGGATCGGAAGACATGGCTACTGCACAACAAACTCAGTGATGTAGACGCGAGCGATCTGCCCCTGCGGCAACATCCGGTTGAATCGAACTAGGAGTTCCTCTCGGAGTCGGCTCTTGCCCTCAACGCCCAAGAGGTCCTCATAGGTCTGGTTTCCCAGAAGCGAGATAATCGCATCCTTGAAGAGCGCATCTCGACTGGTGATCTCTTGGACGATGTCAGCATCCTCGACCTCCACCTCGATCCGACAATTCACGTACCTGACGTTGCCCGGATCGAGGAGATTCACGACAAAGTTCCCAAGAGGGTGAATGGTGCCCACGGAATGCCCATGCCCTGAAACACCCGGCAAGACCTTCTCCGTTCCGGCAGAACGCTTCGCCACTACCTCTTTCACCTCACCGACCTCCGAAGTGAGCGCCTGCACTGAGGTAAAGGCGTAGCCACCCGCGCCCGCTGCCGCACCCAGCGCCAGCAAGAGCAGAAGCATAAGGAGCTTGATCCGGCCCTGAAGGGACGAGATCTGGCTGCCAACGTCGTCTTCCTGCATCAGGTCTTCGGTCATTGCGTTCCCTCTGCACCTCCAGGAGTCTCAAGCTCCCGAATTTTGGTGCTGTCACCGTAAAAATACTTGTCGGAGGCGGTGCTCACGGTCAGCACAATCTCCACGCGCCGATTGATGGCCTGTCCGGCCGTTGAGGCATTGTCTGCCCGGGGACTAAACTCGCCCTTCGTGCTGGCCTTGAGCCTCGCTCCATCGATGGGACCGTTCTCTTGCACGTACATCAAGACGGCCAGAGCCCTCGCTGCAGCAACCTCCCAGTTGCTCGAATAGCCACCGCCAGGCTCCGCGCTGTCCGCGTGGCCCACGAATTCGATGTTTGCCTTGCTCGCAGCCAAGACCTGGGAGAGAGAGCTCAAGAAGGGGAAGGCTGTAGGCAGAATGTCTACCTCCCCCGGGGGAAACATCAGCGAGTCATCGAGGGCAATGAACACACCTGTGTCCTTGTGCCCAATCTGAATAAAGTCGTTGGAGACCTTGTTCATCTCTTTCTCTACAAATGTCTCGAGTGTGGTCATGAGCTTCATCTCACCTTGAGCCACTCGCGGCATCTTCGAAATTTCCTTGCGGCCTTCCCGTGGCTGCCCACCCCCTTCGAGCACCCCCAAGGCCCCTCGAAGTGAACCGAGGGCGAGCTTGATGCGCTGATTGTCGAGCGTCGACATGGACAAGAGCAAGACGAAGAACGTCAGCAGCAGCGTCATCAGGTCGGCAAAGGTGACCATCCATGCTGGTGCACCCTCTGATTCCTGCTTCTCCGCGCGTTGCTCTGGGGACGCCATGACTCACGCCGCATCCTGAGCCCTCTCGCGTGGCGCGAGGAAGGCCCTCAGCTTCTGCACGAGAATCCGCGGATTGTCGCCCGCATGAATCGATAGCAGCCCTTCGAGGATCAAGGTCTTCTGCTCGACCTCGGCAGCGGAGCGTCGCTGCAGCTTCGTGACCATGGGAAGGAACACCACGTTGGCGAGAAGCGCCCCATAGAACGTGGTCACCAGCGCCACAGCCATGGCAGGACCGATGCTGCTGGGGTCCTCCATATTCGCCAACATTTGGATCAGACCAATGATGGTTCCGATCATTCCGAAGGCGGGAGCAAAGGTCCCCATCGTGTTCATGATGTCGGCGCCCACCGCATGACGCTGCTGCACGTATTGGAGATCCGTCGTGAGGATCGCCTCGATCGTGTCGGCTTCCTGACCATCGATCACCAGCTGAAGCCCCGACTTGTAGAAGGGGTCGTCCACCGAGTCGGCCAGCGCCTGCAATGAGAGCAGCCCCTCTTTGCGAGCTCGCGTCGCTAGCTCTTCGAGGGTCTGAATGATCTCGGCGTTGTCCTGGCCACGGAAGAAAAAGGCCTTGCGGATAACCCCCACAACCCCGGTGATTGTCCCGAGAGGAAAAGCAATCAGTGTGGCGCCAAAGGTGCCACCGAACACGATGAGGATTGATTTGGGCTCGATGAAGGTCGAAGAACCCGCGCCCGACAGGATGGAGAAAGCCACCAGCCCAAATGCCGCGATAATGCCGACAAGTGTCGCTACATCCATAGTCGCCTATCCCACTCCTACCATCGCGTCGCCTAAGGGGCCGTTCCACTCTGCTTGGCGAGACTCTGTGAAGATTACACCGGCACTCCCCTGGAGTCCCACTCATAGATACGGAAAGGGCCGGGCCGCCGACCTGGCGACCCGGCCCCTCGCTTGGATGGAAAGCTACTGGCGAACCAGTAACTGCGAGGCTCCGCTCAGACATCAGACGATCTGCATGAGTTCCTGAAGCAGGTCATCTGCGCCCGAAACCACACGAGCACTCGCCTGGTATCCCTTCTGACTCTTGATCATCCGAACGAACTGATTCTCGATATCCACATTGGACATCTCGAGCGCGTACGAATGCACCACGCCACGACCACCGTTACCGGCAGCGCCGACAGCCGGCTGACCGGATTCCGTCGTGCTCTGGTAGAGGTTGTGACCCACCCGCTCCAGGTAGCTCTGCCCCTGGAACGACGCTAGAGCCACCTGACCGAGAGTACGAGACTCACCGTTGGAGTAGATCCCCTTCACGATCCCGTCCGTGGCGATGTCGAAGTCCACCAAGCTGCCCGAACCATTTCCGTTCGGGTTGGAGCTGGCGATGTCCGAGGCGGCGGCGAACTGGGTCATGGAACCAATGTCTGCCGCTGCAATCCCCACATCAAAGTTGATCGTCTGGCCCGTAGCGCCCGCGAAATTCACGGCCGTAGCGGTCGAGGTCGAGGTCGCTTGATCGAGCGCACCCGAGCTCAGGAAGTTCATCGAGGAAGCGAAAATCTCCTGAGGAACTCCCGCCGTACCACCGGCTTCTCCGGCATCCACAAACGCCCGCATCTCCCAGGCATTCACGCCAGTCTTGTAGAAGGCGACGGTCACGTCATGGGCGGCGCCAAGACTATCGTAGACCACCGACGAGGACGTAAAAGTCGCTTCGTTGGCAATGGTCGTGAAGTCCGGCGGAGCGGCAGTGAACACGGTCGTCGCCGCGTCGGCATCCAAATTGGCCGAGAGAGTCACAGCCGACGTTGCTTGCCCGGGGATCGTATCCGTGGGGACCGTGATGTCTCCCACCGTCGTACTCAGAGTTCCCGAAGCATCAATGGTGAAGCCTTGGAGCTTCATGCCCACCAAGTTGACCAGATTTCCAGACGCATCCAACTCAAACTGACCGGCTCGACTGTAGTAGTCGGTGCCTTCTTGGTCTGCAACGACAAAGAAGCCGTTGCCATCCACGGCAAGGTCCGAGTTGCGACTAGAGACCTCGAGGCCACCCTGCTGGAAGCTCTGAGAAACACGACCAGTAAAAGCACCCTGGCCGAGTTGCCCGCGGTTTCCACCGAGACTCTGATGCACCAGATCCTGGAACTGGGCAGCAGATCCCTTGAACCCGTGGGTGTTGAGGTTTGCAAGGTTGTCACCGGTCACCGACAAAGAAAGACCGTTGGTACTCAGGCCAGTGACGCCAGTGTTCAAGGTATTGAAGAGACCCATTCTCTTCCTCCTACATATGCGAACTCAGGAGGAGTTCGCTGGTTTCCAGGGCCGCGACTGCAACCCCTGGTTCAGTGATCGTCGAACCCACCGGGTCGACTACGAATTAACTCCTATGGGCTGCACCGAGGCTCCGTCTGTCAGAGTCTCGGTCGCTGAATCGGTCGTCGAAGTGTCATCGGTGGATCCCACCTCTCCCGACTCCGAGTTGCTGGCCTCCGCCCCATCCTCAGCCGCATCGCCGCTGGAAGCGAGGACGCGAAGCACCGCATCCAAGCTGACCTCCTGGCCGCCGACCAACAAGACCGGGATGCCGTTGGAGAAGCGAAGCTCGTCGACCGTGCCCGAGACGAAAGTGGTCGTAGCCACAGGCTCCCCGTCAGCATCCGTCGCGGTCACCGAATAGCTGTAGCTACCGGAGGCTGCTCTCCCACCGTCCAGGGAACGCCCCGTCCACGAGGCACTCTGGGTACCAGCGGCCAGATCGTTCAACTCGAACGAGTCCACGATCCTGCCGTTCTCATCCGAGACGTTCACTGTCACGTGAGCGGCCGAGTCCTCCAGATTAAAGATCAGCTCATCAGGCTGACCTTCCACATGCTGGAACGTGTTGCCTTGAGCGACCACTTCCTTACCCACGAGGTTCACGGCGCTCTCGTTGTTCAGCGACGCCATGCCCACGTTGAGCTGTGCCAATCGGTCGTTGGCACTCATGAGTTGCTTGACGGTGTTCATCGCCGTGACCTGATCCATGAACTGACTAGAGTCCATCGGATTGGTGGGGTCCTGGTGCTGAATCTGCGTCATGAGCAGACTGAGGAATTCTTCTTCACCCAGCTGGGACGAAGGGGCAGCTTCCGGAGCCGCACCACCCACTGGAGGGGCAAAGTTAATGGGATTGAGTGTCATGACTGAACTCCTTGTTCAAAGACGCAGATTCAAGAGGTTTCCGTTGTCGTCATCGGAAAGAGCGCGTGTAGCGCCATCCCCAGATGCATGAGCCCGGTCCGTCGCATTGGCTCGTGCCTTGCGATGATGGTCCGTGGTGCTGGCGCTACGGCCACCCTGCTCCTCGCCGGACTGATCGCTTGCTCGGGACTCGCCATCGTCAGAGGTGCTGACTTCGAATTCACCCAACTGCAGCCCCTTCTGCGCCAGTCCATCTCGGAGGTCGCTCTCGCGTCTCTCCGCCATCACCGCGCTGTCTGCACTGGAGACGAGGCGAACGTCCACGTGGTCATCCGTCACGTCCACGCGCGCACGCAAAGTCTCACCATCTTCCAGGGGAACCACGACACGAGCCCCACGGACACCGGAGAGATGCACAGACCCCGGCATCGGTTCCGGGTCAGCCATGGCATTGGTGCCGCCCGCATCACCCGAGGCCGTGAGCTCTGGGCCCATTCCCCGAAATGCGCTCGACGCCACCTGAGCGTTGGCAGTCAAGACCGGACTTGCAGGCCCCACCGCCTGGGTGACCGAGGGAGTCGTTGGCGAGAGCGATGCATCACCCGCACGCATGCTGGGATCGAGGCCGGCTGTCGCGCTGGTGCCTGAGGACGTTGTGCTATCCAGGACATCGAAGCTAGCCAAACCCTGAGACGTCATACTGGCGCGCCCCGACAGCTGAGCTTCATCCGCTCCATCGGGAGAGGGCAGCGCAACGGTCATCCCATCCTGGCTTGTGCTCTGTTTCTGGCCTTCACTCCACTCAGCACTTGCCGGGTAAGCCTGAAGCGCGCCGTTGGCTCCTGGACCGTCGGGAAGCCCAGCACCCCACGGAGTCGAGGCGGCCACTCGGCGATCCTGACCCAGCAAATGACCACCGACGCTGGATGGCTGGGCAGCACCGGTCGCGACCTTTGCGCCACCGTGTGCAACCGCTTCAGCACCAGCTAGGCCCACACTACGGTTCGGCCCGGCCGAGCCGTCGGCCCCGGCTAATGCCGAGACCGACGGATCGGAACCGAACCCCCCCCTGGAGGCCTTAGAATCTTGCTCATGATGACTTCGGGACGAATCAGCCGGCTGATCTGATCGCGCCTGCTCGGGCTCATATCCCTCGGAGCGATTCTTGTCTTTGTCAGCCCCAGCGCGACGAGTGTCATCTTTCTGGCGATCGCCACGCGCTCGCTGACGCTCTTCGCTTCGTCGAGCATCCATCTGCTCCTGCTCGCTCCTGCGCGTCTCACCGCGCTTGCCACCCACATCGTCGAACGCAGCCCGGAAGGCGTCCCCACCCTCTTCATTGGCAGTGTCGCTGCGCAACGAGTCCTGGCGCTGAACAAGCACTGGTGGACGTTGCCGTGTGGCAGATGCTGGCATGATGCTCTCCTTTCAGAGCTGCTTGAGCAGCCCCGTGAATTCGTACGTAGTCGGCAGCGACGACGCTCTCATCAGACTCTCCAGGCTTCCCGCGAAGTGGAAACTACCCAGGTCGGTCGGCCGAGCCGCCGGCCCCAGCAAATGCTGAGACCGACGGATCGGAACCGAACCCCCCCCGGAGGCTTGGTGGTTAAGGTTGCAGGAATCGGGCCAAAACCCTTTTCTGCACGCTGCACACCCTTGTTTGGAAGCGTGGTCACTTGCCCGCCTTTCCATCGCCGTTGACAGCGTCTCGCGCTGCCTTCTGGATGTCGGGCGGTAGCTCGGTCATTCCCTCAGCTAATTTCTGCGCGCGCTCCGGCGGCATGTAGCCGAGAATCTTTCCCGCATTCTTGGCCTTGATTCGCTGCAACAACTGCAGTGCGACGCCTTCTTCGATACCAGCCAGCATCTTGGCTGCATCCTTAGCCTTCATGCCGTCGACAACCTTCGCCAGGCTGGCAACGCGAAGTGCCAGAGCTTCTTGTTGCTCCTCGAGTAGCTTCAGGATCTCGGTCCGAACCCCCTGCAACTCGTCGAGAGTCTCAGCGGTTTGCTCTTCGAAGCGGCGGAGAGCAGCCTCCCGCTCTTCCAGGACAGTCTCACGACGGTCGAGCTCTCGAGCGCGTAGTCGCAAGTCCCGAAGCAGCAAGATCTCTTCGTCCTCGCAGCCCAACTCGCCTTCTCGTGGGATCTCCCAAGGAAGCGGTCGCTGAACGCCATCGCCACCATCGCCCCCGCTGTCGCCCTTCTTCTCGGCCTTCTTGTCCCCATCGCCGCCCTCTTTGGCGCCAGCATCGGAGCCCTTCTTTCCCCCACCGCCCCCCGCGGCGAGAAGGAACGACACTGACAAGAGCAAGAGGACTCCAAGGCCAGGCCGAGTTGGCAATAGTCTGTTTCGACGTGTCATGGGCTTTCCTCGTCAGCAACGCTGGTCTGTGCATAGGAGTTGATCGCAAGAGCATCCTGTTCTTTCCACAGCCGCTTCTGCGCATCGTGAGTCTCTCGGGCCTCGGCGTTGTCCTGCATGTGCTGGAGAAGCCGCCTGTCCTGCCAGGCACGTCGCACGATCTCCAGCCCTTCCATGACCGCTGCCTCCCGATCGCTGATCTCATCCTTTTGCTGAGCAGCCTGTTGCTCCAGGTGTGTCTGGAACCGGGCGACTCTCATCAGCTCATCAGCCGACGACGCAGTCTCGTCTTCATCTAGAGCAGTCATGCGCTCGTACGTCACCGCGAGCAGATGCTCGGCCTCGTCCAAGGAGCGCCTCCGCTCCTCGAGCTCGGTGACGTGACTCTTCTCCACGAGCTCGCGGAGACGAACCAACCGCTTCAAGCGCTTGCTCTTCACGACACCTCCTCAGCAGGCGCACGGCTCGCCATGGCGAGCCCTGCAAGCTGCATGAGCGTCTCTTCGGGCGGAGCAGCGTCTCTCTCCGACTGCTTGAGGAACTCGTTAATGGGATCAATGAGCTCCAACGCCCGATCAATCTTGGGATTGCTGCCCGGCTTGTAGGCGCCAATGTTGACCAACTCTTCCGCATCTCGAAAGACAGCCAGCAGCTCTCGAATTTCGCCAGCATCCGCTGACTGCTGAGGGTCAACGATGTCCTTCATGACCCGAGACGTGCTCTGCAAGACATCGATGGACGGGAAGTGATTTCGTGCGGCGAGTTCTCGGGTCAGCACAATGTGACCGTCGAGAATGCCTCGAGTGGCATCAGCAATCGGGTCGTTGAAATCATCCCCCTCCACCAGCACGGTGTAGAGGCCTGTCATGGAGCCGCCGCCAGTGTGAGAACCGCAGCGCTCCAAGATGCGCGGAAGGAGAGCAAAGACAGAGGGCGTGTAACCCCGAGCTGTGGGCGGCTCTCCTACCGACAGCCCGATCTCTCGCTGCGCCATGGCCAGCCGAGTCACCGAGTCCATCATGAACATCACATCGCGCCCGCGGTCTCGGAAGAATTCCGCAATGGTCGTAGCGACCAAAGCGCCCTTCACCCGCAGCACCGGAGAAGCGTCACCGGTAACGGCGACGACAACGGAGCGGGCCATGCCTTCGGGTCCCAGCGCCTCCTCAATGAACTCTCGAACCTCACGACCTCGCTCACCAATGAGGGCGATGACGTTCACATCCGCGCGCACATTGCGCGCAACCATGCCCAACAGCGTCGACTTACCGACTCCAGAGCCGGCCATGATGCCGACCCGCTGCCCCTTTCCGAGCGTCAGCATGGAGTCGACCGCCGCAATTCCCAGCTCGAGGGGCTCACGGATCCGATTCCGGGCGAGTGGGTTGGCGACAGGTCGCAGCACCGAAGTGCTTCGGCGACACGGTAGTGGGCCCTTGCCATCAATCGGCTCACCCAACGGACCGATGACCCGACCCAACATCTCGTTGCAGATCGGAATGGAGAATTCAGTGCGAATGGGACGGACCCGGGAGCCGAGAGTGACGCCAACGACATCTTCAAAGGGCATGAGCAAGTTCTTCGAACCCCGGAAGCCCACCACCTCGGCCAGCACGTGATCACGGCCGCGACGGGGAAAGACTTTGCAGATCGTTCCAACCGCTGTGCCAGGCACCTCGGCCTCGAGCAACGTGCCCACAACCTGGGTGACCTGCCCCTCATAAGTCAGCGGATCCACGTCCTGAAGGCGCTCAAGCAATCGCATGGCCGGACGCTCTGGCAACTCGTGGCGCTCAAAAGCATCTGCGAGGGTCAATTCAGGATTCGTCATCGAACACCCCCACTTCCTCTCGGGCCCAGGCCTCTGCAGTCTCAGCAAATGCCCGCACCTGAGCCTCGACCGACGCATCGATACGCCCGTAATCGGTCTGAACCACGACCCCACCGGGAGCTAGATCTGGGCTCACCTCGATGCGGAACGACGCATCACGACCGAGGCGATCGAACAGCTTCGGGGCGAGTTCGCCGAGCGCCTGGTGATCGTTGGGCGAGAGGCGAATGACTAGCTCATCACTGGTACGGACGTGCTCAAGGGTCGACAGCACCAGCTGCTCCACGCTCCCAGAGTCCGTGGCCAGCTCACGCCGGACCACTTGGGTAGCGATGTGGATCGCGGCATCAGCAACATCTTTCACCGACCGAGAGAAGACCTCTTCTCTCAGACTGGAGAACCCTGCGCCCAGAGCGAGAATCCGGTCGACCTCTGCCTGGATCTCAGCGCGCCCCTGAGCAATGCCCTCTTGACGCCCAGCCTCAAAGTACTCCGCTCGAACTTGGCCCAACGCTTCGTCGTCACCCAGGGCGTCGTCCGGTCCGGCGGACGCCTCATCAATAACCAGGCTGGACGAGATATTCCCCATGGAGAATGCGTTGGGGTCGGAGGAGAGGGGCTCGAAGCCCTCCACTCGCGAGTCGGAGTCGCCCACCATCGAAGGCGAGAGGCTCTCGAAACCCTCGGACGACTCGGCCGTTCGATCAATCCACAACGGATGAAATTCACTCATCGTCTTCACCTACTCCACGATGTCTTCGCCGCTGCCGAGGAAGATCAACTTGCCTTCCTCTTCTAGGCGGAGTGACAGAGCGATGATCTGCTGCTGAGCGGCTTCAACCTCACTGACGCGCACGGGACCCATGGCCTCCATGTCGTCCCGCAAATAGCCAGCGGCTCGCTCGGACATGTTGGAGAAGAACACTTCCTTGGTGGCCTCGTCTCCCGCCTTGAGAGCCATGGCGAGGTCCTTCCGCTCCACCTCCTTGAGCAGGTTCTGAATGCCTCGACTGTCAGCACTGCACAGCATGTCGAACTTGAACATCTGACGGCTAATGTCGCCGGCGACAGCCTCATCCTTCTGGGCCAGCGCAGCGAGAAGCTCTTCCCTCTGCTCACTGTTGAGGGCATTCATGGTCTCTGCCACAAGGTGGGAACCATCGGACTCAGCTAGGTGCACATCACCGAACGCGTCTCCGTCCCGGCCCAGCAATTCTTCGATATCTTGCAGGAGTTCGAGTGGGATCTGCTTCAATCGAGCAACCCGCAGGACCACCTCGACCTGAAGATCCTTGGGGAAGCAAGGGATCAACTCAGCTGTAACCGCAGGCCCCAGCACTGCACAGGCAACAGCAACGGTCTGAGGGTGTTCCTTGAGCAGACGTGCCGCCAAGGCACCCGGCTGCATTCCCTGAAACGTTCGCTGGAAGCCAACCCGAGAAACGGGTTCGATGGAGCGAAGCATCTTGCGTCCTTTCTCCTCACCTAAGACGGCAGGGAAGACGCTCTCCAGGTAGTCATGACCTTGAGACTGGAGGTAGAGGGATCGAGAGAGACGACCAGCGAACTCCGCGATCACCGCCTGCACGAGGTCGGAGTCGATGTGCTCGAGGCGCGAGATTGCGTCACCAACGACTCGAATGTCCTCTTCCGACAGGCGAGTGAAGATGTCGCGAACGATGGTCTCGTCCAGATACATAATGAGGACTGCGGCCTTCTGGGGACCCGTCAACTCGGACGTGTCCGCCATCTTGGCGGCCAGTAGGTTCATAGACATCTACGCTTCCTCCTGAATCCACGACTGCAGCGTAACCACAGTGTGTGCGAGGTCGGTTGCGACCAAGCGATTGACCTCTTCACGGGTCACGTGCCGAGCACCAGAAGACACCGTCTCAAGCCATTGCGCCAGAGCCTCTTCGCTAGGCGCGTCTTCCAACTGTCCACCGGCAACCATCTCTCCGTCAGGGCCTGTAGCCACGGCCGCTCCGGGCAGGCTGGCGACGGCGGTAGCTGCGATCTGCTGCTGCTCCTCCAACGAGGGCGCTTCGTTGACCCGACGCATCGTCGGGCGCACCACCATGAAGAAGGTCAGCGCCAACGCGAGCAGGGCGATGGAGTACTTCACCAACTGCACCCAGGAGAAGGCCTCTTGGAAGGGCGTCACCTGCGGTGCAGCCGAGGTCAGATTGACCTGCGCGAACGGGCGATTAATCACCGACACATTCTCCAGAGGCGCGCCGATGGCTTGGGCCACAATCTCCTTGTACTGAGCCAGTTCCTCGGCATCTCGTGGTCGATACGTCTTCTCGGCCACGGCCTCGGCGCCTTGCTCGGCGCCCTCCGTGCCCGCCTCGACCGGAGCAGCCTCCCAGATACCGTCGATGACCACCGCAGCAGTGACCCCAAGAATCCCGCCAGGCAGGCTGGCCGTAATCGACCGCGTCTCTGGAACGTCGATGTTCGTGACCTCATCGGCCTCAGCGGTCTCGGATGAACCGCTGCCCCCGGTGGTCACAGCAAGCTCGGGGAGGTTGGCTGTCGTACCCGGAACGCCCTGTTCGCCGGAACCACCCGAGCTCGAACTCTCGCGCGTTCTCGACGAGATCGTCACCGCGCGATCGCCGTCCAGCTCTCGCCTCTGCACACTACGCTCAGCATTGTCCAGGTCGACGCTGACGCGAGCCACAACATTGCCCGGCCCGAGGATGCGCTCCAGCAGACCCTCGATCTTGCCCTGATAGTAACGCTCATAGTGCCGCTGGAGATCGGCCATCTTGCCGCCAATGCCCGTCTCGTCATCGTCGGTCTGCGCGGCGTGAATGACGCGCATGTTTGAATCCAGGATCTCGACTCGCGTGGGACGCAGACGGGGGACAGCAGCAGCAACCAAGGAGGCCATTCGACCGCCCTCCTCGGCAGAGAGTGTCATCCCACTCTTGAGCTCCACGTACACCGAAGCACTGGGGTCCTCGTGATCTTCGGCAAAGAGAGTCTCTTCGGGAATGCTCAGGAGCACCTTGCTGCCTAGCACTTGTCCAAAGCCGTTGATCTGGCGCTCGATCTCACCCTGAAGACCTCGCACCCAACGCACGTGCTCCACAAAACGTGTCGAACCAAACTTGTTGTCCTCGAGGATCTCAAGGCCCGTTCCTTTGCCCGCGAACAAGGAACTGCCACGGAATGTCAGTGCCAACTGATCCCGGCTGCTGTCGGGGACAAGCAGTCGGTCAGTTCCACGCTCCAGCTTGTAGTCAATCTGCTCGGCCTTCAGTTGCTCAAGCACCTCAGCCGTCGTCTTTGGGTCGAGGGGCTGATCGAACAGCGGCACATAGGGGTCGTAGGTCGCCCAGCCCCAGAGAGCCGCAGTGATCGCCAGACTGACGAACACACTGGCCGTAAGCGACATCCGCCGCTGTGGGGTAAGGCTCGCGTAGAAGGCACGCAGCCTCTGCAAGTTTTCCATCAATTGATCCACGTCAGACTCCGGTTCTCGTCAGCAATCAGATCTGCATTCGCATCAGCTCTTCGTAGGCCGACAACGCCCTATTCCGAAGCTGTACCGTGTACTTCAAAGCAATGTCTGCCTTCTCCAATTCAACCATCGTGTTGTGCAAGTTGACGTCGTTGCCAGAGGCAAGATCGATGACCATCTGGTCCGCGTTGTTCTGCATGGCAGAGACCTGGTCCAGAGCATCGCCGACTCGCTCGGCCACCTGCTTCTTTTGGCCCCCTTGCGCCTGCGACACCTCGAAGCGAGCGCCCTGGGTATTCGCCTTCGACTGGAGCTTTGCTGCCTTCGCTTTCCGAAGGGAGGCTGCCCGCTCGACGATGGCGGAGTAGTTGGAGTTGACGGCGTTAATCCGGCTCATCGTCCAATCTCCAGAGCCTTGAGGGCCATGTTCTTGGTGGCGCCGATGGCCGTCACATTGGCCTCATAGGACCGAGAGGCCGAGATCATGTCGACCATCTCTTCCACCATGTTGACGTTGGGCATCGCAACCAGTCCCGTCTCAGGATCAGCGTCGGGGTGACCCGGGTCGTAGACCATCTCGGGGTCGCGCGTATCGGCAACCACATCCACCACTCGGGGAGCCTGAAGCTTCTTGTCTAGGACACTAGCGAAGGGATCTTGCGAGACCGGAGTGGACCGGAACACCGGCACCTTGCGGGTGTAGGGACCACCCTCTGCAGTCTTCGTAGTTCTCGCATTGGCGATGTTACTGGAGACCGTCTGAAGTCGAGTCCGCTCAGCCGTCAGAGCCGATGCGGAAACCTGAAGCATGTGGAGAAGATCCATTATCGGCCTCCGTCAGACGCGGCGTACTCGAGCATGCCGAGACGTCGCTTTAGGACCTCGATGGTCGCGTTGTAGAGCAAGTTGTTCTCGGCCAGGATCACCATCTCCTCTTCGGCGTTGACCGAGTTTCCATCCTCGGCCCAGGCCTGCGGCTTGATCGTCCGAACCGGGGCGGTCTCCGAGTCTTCAGGCAGCATGTGGCCGCCGCGTGCAGCTCGCATCATGGGACCGGACTCGAGGCCCTGACTGAAAACGCGATCGAACGCAGCCTTAAAGTCCACACGCTGGGCGTGATAGCCGGGCGTATTGGAGTTCGCGATGTTCGAGGAGACGAGGCCCTGCTGCTTCAGCCTGAGATCCAGGGAGTTCTGAAGCCGGGATAGGACCGGATCGAAAAGTTTTGAGGTCATAGCTTCCTCGCTCTCAGGACCGGGATCCAGCCACGGTCCAGACGGGGAAGCTTTCAAGTTGCGTGCCAGAGAGGGCTTCTTGGCACCGGCGGGAATTCGCTCAGGGAGAGAAAATCCTTTTCTTTCAGCAGCTTACGTGGTGACTAAATCGGATACCCTTGGGCCGAGCCCACCACCCACCAAGGCCGGGCCGGCTACTCCATTCAAGCAAAAGCGACGACCCCGTGACACCGACCCTGTCAGCGCTCTGACGGCGCCGTAGCCAACTCGCGAACCGCCTGGGCAAAGGAGGGCGTGTTCTGCAGTTCGCGCGCGAGGAGTCCCCAGGTGTCACTGCCGCCACCCAGCGAAGTCAGGATGGGTTCCGCTTCTTGTTCTCGCCCAAGACGAGTCAGGGCATGAGCCCGATACCAGGAGATACCTCGCGACCGATCGATCTTCTTGGCCCTTGGGTAGGCGCGATCGCTTCCTGTCTCCGCCTTGTCACAGGCCTGAAGCACAGTCGTCCAATCCACCGTGCCCCGACCGAGTCGACTCGCCACTGTGGCCACGTGGAACCACCCCTCGGCCTGGTCTTCAGCTCCCCCGTCTTGAACGCCAGCCAGTAGGTCATCGAGGGCCTTAGGCAGGTCTCCCGCCCTCTCAGAAGCAATGCCGCGTCGATAGCGAAGGCTGGGAACTGCAGCTCGCGTTCGCATGGACTCCGACGCGCCGCCTATGGCTCGATCGAACCGAGCTATAGCTGCTTTGTAATTCCCCTGAGCTATCCGAACGTCTCCCCAGGCAGAGTCTTTGCGCGCCTGGGGCGCCGGCAAGGCGGCCGACTCGATGTACTCCAAGGTCTTTTCTGCCTCGTCTACCTTGCCCTCTGTCAGATAGATCGACGCCAACTGGATCAGATTCTCCGCCGCCTCCGGTCCACCCGCCCCTTCCGCAATGGCCCGCCCCAACCAGGTCGCACCCAGATCAGGCAGCCCAGCAGCGAGAGCTGTCGCCGCCGCCTCAGCGCGAGTCCGAGGGTCGACACAGGCGTGCATTCGCACATCGTCCAGAAAGCCTCGGTAGATGCCTAGGGCACGAGTGACATGCCCTCGGCTCCTCAGCAAATCAAAGAGCTTGGGCGCCGTACGGCACACGACCTCTTCGTATGCCTGAGCCCCACCGCTGCTGGGCGTCCTGTCCTCGATCCAGCGATAGAGGTTGAGGCCGTCCTCCAGCAACTCGAGCCCAATGAAGAGTTGGGCCGATGCAGACAACGCCTCGTCCTCGATGACCGTATGAGGCCACTGGTATGCGACATTGCGCAGCTCCATAGCCACCACCTGCCACCTGAGATCCGCGACGACCTCCTTGTTGTCTTTCGCCAGTAAGTCCATCAACTGCAAGCGCAACCGAGCCAAGGGCACGAGCGTCGAATCGGGAGTCTTCTCGAGGATCTCCCGCAGCCAGGTACGGGCAGGATCGACCTCTCTGTGAGTAAGTGCTGCCTCGTGAAGCCACCAACGAGCGCGGATCCGATCGACCTTCTTGGAACCTTCAGACTCCAGTCGTTCCAGAAAAGGAAGGGCTGCCGCCGAGCGACCAGCATCCAGGTAGATGCGTGACCAGGTCTCATCGTGCAGAGGCAAGCGAGCAAGACCAGGGGACTCCTCCAGCAACAAATCGACGATCCGGCTCGCTCGGGTTGCTTCGCCTTTCACCCAAAGGCCATAAGCTGCTGCCTTGCGCACATGAAAACGCGTCAGTCGATCCTCCTCCGGGATCCCACGCTCGCCCTGCACCAACATGCCCACGCCTTCCGCGGTCCGGCCCAGCTGGAGGAATGCGTGGCCGAGAGCGATCTCCCAGTAGGGATGGTCGGGATGATCGGGAGCCAAGTCGAGGGCTCGCTCAGCCTGGACCACCGCCTCGCGGAAGTGCCGGTCCAGGACATGGTAGGAGGCAGCTTGGCCCCGAGCCCACGCAACCCAAGGGGCCCTGGGGCGCAAGCCTGCAGCGAGACCGAAGGCATCGGCCGCCCAGCCAGCGTTGCGGGGCTCTCCTCCCGGGCCTGGCTGACGCCAAAGATGCGCCCTTGCCAAGGCAATGAGAGCCCGTCGACCGTCCTTGGAGGCTGGCACCTTCGATAGCAGCTTGCTCGCCTCTTGGAGGTCGCCCCGCTCGATGAGCAGCACCGCTTCTTTCAGCTTGTCCAGCTCATTCCAGCCTTGACGGACCTCGTCGGGTACTCGCCCAAAGCTCATGGGGACCAACTCCAGCGGAATCGCCTTTCGAATCGGTGACTGGAAACCGACGCCAAAATACAGTGGGGGCCAGTGGACAAATGTCGGGGCCACTATGGTCGGAGACTCGATGATCAACTGAAGAGCAGTTGGCTCCCCATTTTCCGCCTCTGACTCCTCCTCCGACACCGCCCGCGAGAGATTCACCTCGCCCGCTGAAAACGTCGTGGCCTCGAAGCGAACCTCAAGGCGACCTGCTGATGTCTTGACCAGCGACACTCCCCTGACAGCAGCAGACAGTCGGAAGTCGATTCGAATGGATGATGAACTGAGGGGCACGACCGAAAACGATTTCACCGACGCTGGCTTTCGCCGGGATACCTGAGGGCCGATGGGTTCTCGCTGGTCACTGAGAGTGAGCCGGAAGATGCCGTCTTCGATCTGAGACCCCGCGGTCACTCGCGCCCCCGAGGTCAGGTGCAGCACAAGTCGACCTAGCGGGTTTTCCTTGGCGTATTCAGCCTCTTCTTCTTCCGACCAAATGGATCCTGGGTCGACATCGGCCGCCAGCGCCGGCCAGCCCAAAGCCAACGCCACGAGCCCCACGCAGGAAGCTAAGAATCGAGGCGCTGAGTTGGGTCTCCGCTGCACTCACTCCCCCGAATCTTGAAGGAACAGATCAGCGGTCTCCGGGCTCAGGTTCTTTTTCTTGAGCTTCTCAACCAAGGTGGTCCGGTTCATCTTGAGCAACTGTGCCGCCTGATTCTTATTCCACCCGGTGCGCTCGAGCGCCTGCAACATCAAGGTCGTCTCATACCGATCCACCGCCTCGGACAACTTGAGCCCATCATCGGGAAGTAGCGGCTCAGCCAGAGCGTGAAATTGAGTCTCTTGTAACGGCTCGAACCCGTCGAGCAGGCGAGGGGGAATGTCCTCGAGCTGCAAGACGTCAGTCTCCGCAAGAACAATCATCCGCTCCAGGACCGCCATCAACTCACGAACATTGCCAGGCCATTGATAGGAAGTGAGAACCGCCAGGGCTGCAGCCGTGATGCCAATTACCGGCTCATCAGCCCGAGCATTGATCCGCTCCACACCATGTCGAATCAAGATGGGAATGTCTTCGGGACGGTCCCGCAAACAAGGCATCTCAACGGGAATGATGGCCAACCGGTAGTACAGGTCCTCTCGGAAGTTCCCGTTCGCCATCTCCTCCTCGAGATTCCGGTTCGTGGCAGCAACGACTCGTACATCCACCTTCTGAGTGCGGCTACTCCCCACCGGCTGGATCTCACCCGTCTGGAGAGCACGGAGCAACTTCACCTGAAGCGAGAGCTCCATCTCTCCGATCTCGTCCAGGAACAGTGTCCCACCATCCGCGAGAAGAAAACGCCCTGCGTGATCGGAGACCGCTCCGGTGAAGGCGCCCTTCTTGTGCCCGAAGAATTCCGACTCAAGCAAGTTCTCGGGGATCGCTCCGCAATTGACAGGAACCAGAGACTTGCTCTTTCGCCCACTCTCACCATGAATCACAGCTGCAGCGAGTTCCTTGCCCGTGCCCGACTCACCTGTAATCACACAACTCGTCTCGGTGCGAGCCACCTTGGCGAGCATGCGGTACACGTCCTGCATCACCGGGCTCTCTCCGATAAACACACCGAAGTGAAGCTCCGGAAGCGGAGTATCCGAACGGAAACTGAGAGCAATGTCTGTGGACACGACGACCTTGTGGAACCCCTCACGAGCACACCGGCAAGCGAACTCGCGAACTCGCAAAAGCGCTAATGACCGGCGATGGTCAACAGCAAATTTATTCTAACAGCCGTACTCAACGGAAGCGGGCAGGAACTGGAGGACGATAGATGTCTTCGGCCGCAGGCCGGGGCCAAGGCGAGCTTTTCCGGCCACCACGAGCCATGTAGGCGTCCCAGAGTTCCTGGCGATACCATGCCGTCACCCGGCGACCCGGCCGCAGCTGGTAAGACTCCCGGTGCCAGCGTTGGCTGGAACGGCTGACGCGACGAGCGGTCTCGGCGAGTCCTCGCTTCACAGCGACAATGATGTCCGCTCGCTCAATCTGGCTTCTCTTGGGCCGGCGACCGTTTCGGTACTGGAGCGCATCGTAGTGCCAGCCTCGCGTGATCGAATACCACCGCGTCGGATTTTTTGGGTCCACGTTGATGACCACGGGCCCACCCGTACCCACAAATTGTGAGGCATCACCCACACCGAACAGGTCCTGTAAGAACTCGTAGTAACCCCTTTTGGTCTGCACAAAGACGTAGGAATGTCGAGGGTCATCGTAGCCATCCACGTTCACAGAACGACTCTGTCGCGCCTGCGGCAGTGCCATGAGCACGACGGCAACACACAACAGCAAGGCCAGGCTCCGAACAGAAAGGAGCACGCCTGGGTCACGGCAGACAAGGGATGCCTGATATGCCAGCCAACCAGACAACAAGAACAAGGGGAGTTCTACGTTGAGGACGCACCACGGTGTCTTGTAGGGCACCAGAGAGTAGACAGCCAGCGAGCTCAGCGCCCAACCGGAGAGCATGAGCCCGAAGCGATGTCTCCGAGCCAAAGACCAA
>PBPL01000019.1 GCA_002724675.1 Deltaproteobacteria bacterium
CAATCATGAAGTCAAAGGTTTCTTCAGCCGTTCTACCGATCCGTATCGAGGCGGTATCCGCGCTGGGCATGAGGCCATTGCTCTGGAAAGCTATGGCACGCGGTGCTGCAGCGGAATCGGCCGCCGACTGCGCGTAAACACCCGGGTCTTTTGGAGGCAAGGACGAATCCGAGGGCGGGCGTACGGTGTGATCGCGGAAGAAGCAGGTGATATCAACATTGAGGTACAGGGACAGCGTAAACAGGTTCTGGGCGCTCACATCGGTGTGCCCGTTCTCGATCCGTGAGAGGGTCGATTCTGACAGCGCACAGGCTTGCGACAGCTGGGACAGGGTCAGCCCACGCGACTTTCGCAGCTGGCTGATCCGTTCTCCGAGCGCCAGCGATTTCTCCATCTCTCTCGTCGTCTCCTGCGTTTCCGGGTGTGTATTGCCCTGTTTGGGTGACCGGGCAGTCTGGCTCATACCGATACCTGCTGGAATCTCTCGTCCTGCCAGCGGTTGTCCTCGAGTATTTGCCGCAGCCGGGCGATGGCCTCCCAGATGTCCTCGAAGCTCAGATACAGCGGACCCAGGCCGAAGCGCAGTGAGTTCGGGCGCCGAAAGGAACCCACTACTCCGGCCTCCAGTAGGGCCTCGGAAACCGGTCCGGCACCGGGATGGCTGAATCCGATGTGACCACCGCGCTGCCGGTAGTCGCGGGGTGTGTTGACCGTAACGCCTAACGGACCGCATTCCTGTTCGAGCAACTCGATGGTCAGGTCGCCCAGGGCTTGGTGTTTGGCCCACAGCAGGTTCTGGTCGACCTCCTGCCAGATCTCCGCCGCACAGAAAAAGATCTCATCGGCAATCACTGCCGGCGTGCCGGTGGCATGGCGTCCGGCGCCTGCCAGGGGCTCGTACTTGGTCGCAAAGGCGAACACGTCCCGGTGTCCCATCCAGCCGCAGATGGTGGGCCAGCCTTTTTCTGCGTGCCGTGGATGCACCCAGAGGTAGGCGGGTCCGCCCGGCCCGCCACTGAGATATTTATAGCCGCAGCCCACCGCGAAGTCGGCATCGTCTCCAATCAGGTCTACGGGAATCGCGCCCGTGGAGTGCGACAGGTCCCAGACGGTCAGTGCACCAGCTGCATGGGCGCGCCGGTTGATGTCTGCCATGTCCCAGCGTTCACCGGTACGGTAATCCGCGTGGCTCAGGTACACCACGGCCGTATCCGCGCCGATGCGGCTTACCAGTTCGCTCCGGCTTGAGCACACGTGGGCTTTCGGCTGGTCCTGGTGCGCGTGTCCCAGTCCCTGTGCTACGTACAGGTCTGTTGGGAAATTGCCGTCTTCGGTCAGGATGAGGGTACCCGATGACCTGGCGCGCCAAGCGTAGGTCAGGATCTTGTACAGATTGACGGTCGTGTTGTCCGACACCACCACGTTGCCTTCTCCGGCACCCATCAGATGGGCAATGGCATCGCCGATCTGTCCTGGCCGCTGTAGCCACGGTGAATGCGTCCAGCCTTGACGCCGGAGTTCGACCCACTGGTCTGTGCAAAAGGATGTCAGCCGCTCGGGCACGGTGACCGGCATGGCACCCATCGAATTGGCATCCAGAAAAATCGTGTCTTTCTTCGGGGACATAAAGCGCGCCCGGAACCTTGACAACGGGTCTTCCTGATCAAGGCGCTGGCAGGCGGCTCTATCCATGGGCAGGTTCCTCCAGATTCAGAGCGTTCTTGTGTCAGAATGCAAAGTGTCTTGCAAAAATGGAATATACTTTGCAGAATTGGAAATTACAACGTGGATGTTTTGACTCAGGGATCGGTAGATGGTGAAACCTACCTGTCGAATCGCCGTAGATATCGGCGGAACGTTTACCGACGTGGTGCTGTGGTGTGGTACCCGTCAGACCACCCTCAAAATTCTGACCACTGCCGACGCGCCGGAGCGGGGCGTGATCGACGGGGTGCGTCAGGTCCTGGATGAGGCAGGCCGATCGGCTGCCGAGGTTCAACTGCTGATTCACGGAACGACGCTGGCAACCAATGCGCTGATTGAACGGAAAGGGGCAAAGACTGCACTGCTGACCAGTCAGGGATTTCGGGACATCCTTGAAATGGGCTACGAGAAGCGGTTCGCGCACTACGATCTGAACGCCACTCGTGCCGCACCGCTGGTACCGCGCAGCTTGCGGTTTACGGTACCCGAGAGAGTGGCCGCAGACGGCCGAACCGTGACACCCCTTGATGAGCAGGCGGTCCGCAGTGCGGTGGATGAGATGGTACAGGCCGGTGTGCAGGCGGTCGCGGTCGGCTTTCTGCACGCCTTTGCCCATCCAGCGCATGAACAGGCTGCCGGTGCAGTGATCTCCGACAGGCTGCCCGATGCCACGGTCTGTCTGTCCAGCGATGTCTGTCCCGAGATGCGCGAGTACGAGCGTTTCTCGACCACCTGTGCCAATGCTTATGTGCGGCCTTTGATGTCGGGTTATCTGAGCCGCCTGCAGGCGTTGCTGAAAGGGGAAGGTTTCGAATGCCCGCTGTATCTGATGATGTCCAGCGGCGGTCTGACGACGATTGACCAGGCCATCCGGTATCCTGTTCGGCTGATCGAATCGGGTCCGGCAGGCGGCGCCATCATGACAGCGGAGCTCGCAGTTGGGCGCGGGATGAACAAGGCGCTGGCCTTTGACATGGGAGGTACCACGGCCAAGATCTGTCTGATCGACGACGGTGAGCCGGATCGCAGTCCCGCGTTCGAGGTGGCCAGGGTCTACCGGGACATGAAGGGCAGCGGGCTGCCCGTGCGTATCCCGGTCATCGACATGGTCGAGATCGGGGCGGGCGGCGGTTCGATCGCCAGGCTGGACGCCATGAAAAGGATCAGTGTCGGGCCCGACAGTGCCGGCTCAACACCAGGACCTGTGGCTTATGGCCTAGGCGGTACGGCACCTACCGTGACCGACGCAGATCTCGTGCTCGGCAAGCTCAACCCCGACCGGTTCGCCGGCGGCCGGATCGCTCTGGACGCAGATTCGGCGAAAGGTTCACTGCGACAGGTCATCGGTGAACCGCTGGACTTATCGGATCACTGGCCGGCGGCCGGGGTCAGTGAAATTGTCGAGGAGAACATGGCGAACGCAGCCAGGGTGCACGCAGTGGAACGCGGCAAGACGGTATCCGACTACACCATGGTCGCTTTTGGCGGTGCAGCCCCCCTGCACGCCGCCCGACTGGCGGAGAAACTCGGGATGCATCGTGTAGTTGTTCCGCCCGGTGCGGGGGTGGGTTCGGCGATCGGCTTTCTTCAGGCACCGGTTGCCTTTCAGGTGGTCCGCAGCCTGCGGTTGGTACTCGATGGCGTTGACCTCGAAGCGCTCAACGCCATGCTGGCGCAGATGTCAGACGAGGTCTCCGGAGTCGTTGCTGCCGCTACGGACGACGAGGAGCTGCTGGAACATCGACAGGTCGAACTGCGTTACTTGGGCCAGGGTCATGAACTCGCCATACCCCTACCGGCGCATGCACTGGACCCGTCCAGCCTGAACGATCTACGCGCTTCGTTCGAGGCCGTTTATCAACGGGTCTACGGCCTGATCATGTCTGATTCGCCCGTCGAATGCGTCTCCTGGTCGGTCACCTGTGCGACACGGACTGCGCCTGCCGAACGCATCGACCCGCCCCGCCGGCAGCGGCAGGTCCAGAGCGAGCGGCTGCGGCCAATCTACGATGCCGGTGCCGGTACGATGGTGGAGGCAGTGCTGTTCGGGCTCGATGAACTGGCTGCAGGAGACTGGCTGCAGGGCCCCGCGCTGGTTGAAGAAGATGAAACCGCCACCTTTATTCCGTCGTACTGGACCGCTGTACTGGATGACGGGCAGGCGCTGGTACTGGAGCGCAGGCCCGCGCACGGCAGAGGTGAGACACTGTGACCCCCCAAGGCCTCCCGCGTTCGACGATCGACAGTCAGGTGATGTGGGCCCGGCTGATTTCGGTGGTCGAGGAACAGGCCCAGGCACTGCTGCGCACCGCATTCGGCTCCGTGGTGCGCGAGGCCGGTGATCTGTCTGCCGGTGTCTATAACGTTCAGGGAGAGATGCTGGCACAGGCGGTCACCGGGACACCGGGACACGTCAACACGATGGCCATGGCGGTCAGCCATTTTCTGGAGCGTTTCCCGCTGCGCAGCATGAAGCCCGGTGACGTGTTTGTCACCAACGATCCCTGGATGGGAACCGGTCACCTGTTCGACTATGTAATGGTGACCCCGGCGTTTCGCGGAGACCAGGTGGTGGCTTTCTTTGCCTCCACCTGTCATGTCACCGATGTGGGTGGGCGCGGGTTCACCGCCGATGCGAACTCCATTTATGAAGAGGGTGTTTTGATTCCCCACATGCGAATTCGTTCTCAGGATGTTGTCAACGACGAACTCCTCGCGATCATCGCTGGCAACAGTCGCAACCCCATCGAGGTGATTGGAGACATCCGCTCGCTCATCTCCTGCAACGATGCGGGCATCAAGCGGTTCGACGGCATGATGCTGGAATTCGGCCTCGAGAATCTGGACAGCCTGTCGGCACACATCCTGGAGTCCTCTACCTGCGCGATGCAGGATGCTATCCGGGCGGTGCCGGACGGCATTTATGCCACGCAGATGACTCTGGACGGTTACGAGACACCAATCACGCTGAAAGCGCGTCTGACGGTAGACGGCGAGCGGGCTGTGCTGGATTACCACGGTTCTTCGGGTGCTTCGCGTTATGGAATCAATTCTCCCAAATGCTATACCGATGCGTATTCGGCCTTCGGCCTCAAATGCATCGTGGCACCGGACGTGCCGAACAATGCCGGATCACTGGCCTGTTTTGAAGTTCAAGCCGAACCCGGTTCCTGTGTCGATCCCCGACACCCTGCACCGGTGACTGCACGGCACGTGATCGGCCAGATGCTGCCGGACATCGTCTTCGGCTGTCTTGCCCAGGCACTGCCGGCGAAGGTACCGGCCGAAAGTGCAGGTTCGATCTGGGTCCTGGCGATGTCGGACCTTGCGGCCTCTGGAGCGCCCCGATTCAATGTGATGAACGTCGGGCTGGGCGGTGTCGGGGCTGGCCCGGGTAGAGACGGGCTCAGTACGACGGCTTTCCCGTCCGGTGTAGGTACCATTCCTGTTGAGGTTACCGAGACGGAGTCACCGCTGATCTTCCATCGCAAGGAACTGCTGCCTGACTCCGGCGGGCCAGGGACCCAGCGTGGCGGACTGTCACAGATCATCGAAGTCGGTCACACTGGATCAGAAGGCTTTGCAGTTTCGGCCGCGACCTGGGACCGTCTGGTCTATCCGGCGCGGGGTCGCGCGGGCGGGAGTGATGGTCAGAGCGGCGCGGCTTATTTGGGTTCCGGGACACGCCTTGAGGGCAAGCAGACCCACCGGGTTCCCGCAGGCGATACGCTGGTGGTAGAGCTTCCCGGTGGCGGAGGGTTCGGGGATCCTAAAGAACGTACACCCGAAGAGATCGAAGCAGATCTGGAAGCCGGGTATGTCACGGCCGCCGGGGCTGAGAAGGCGTATCGAGGAGCCTGACCCCGGGCTACTGCGGTGGGCCGGATCGCGATATGATAGACGGAAAACGGGGCCCGGGTTCCGTCTCGAAGCCCCATAAGACTTTACCTGTTCCGGCCGGAGCCACGGCTTCGGCGGCTCGGTTCAAAATCACTGGTTGACGTTGTTCACGGAGGACAGGAACGTGGCAGAACGGAAGCTTTCGGCCATTCTGGCCGCTGACGTCGTCGGGTTCAGTCGTCTGATGGGCGAGAACGAGGAACGCACGCTCAAGACCCTGACGACCTGCCGCGACATCATTGCCAGTCACGTGCTTGAGCACCGGGGGCGGGTGTTCGGTTCGGCCGGTGACAGCGTAATTGCCGAGTTCTCAAGTCCGGTCGAAGCCGTTCGCTGTGCGGTAGCCTTCCAGAACACTTTACGGGACCGCAATTCCAGTGTCGCCGAGGACAAGAGAATGATGTTCCGGGTCGGCATCAATCTTGGCGATGTGATCGCCGAGGAGGACAACCTTTACGGCGACGGCGTCAATGTTGCAGCCCGGCTCGAGGCCATTGCCGAACCCGGCGGCATCTGCATTTCGGGCACCACCTACGACCACATCAAGAACAAGCTGACCCTCGAGTATGGCGAACTCGGGGAGCAGGTGCTGAAGAACATTGCCGAGCCTGTGGCGGCGTTTTCCGTGCGGCTGGACCGGGAGGTTTCTGAGCAGCTGGTGCAGGGCAATGGCAGGCCGGTGGGCGCGGTGGATGTGAGGCCCACCGTGCGGCGGGCGATCGCCGTACTACCCTTTGAGAATATGAGTGGTGATCCCGAACAGGAGTATTTCTCCGACGGAATCTCCGAGGACATCATCTCGGTTATCTCCCGCTATCACTGGTTGTCGGTCATCGCCCGCAACTCGTCATTCGTTTACAAGGGCAAGGCGGTCGATGTTCGCGAAGTGGCACGGGACCTTGAGGTTGACTACGTGCTCGAGGGCAGTGTCCGCAAAGCCGGTTCCCGGGTCAGAATCACCGCCCAGCTGATCGAGGCGGAGAGTGGTGGTCATCTGTGGACCGAGCGATATGACCGTGATCTGGACGACATTTTTGCTCTACAGGATGAAATTACCGAGACTATCGCGGCATCGATAGAGCCGGAGCTCGCCCGTTCCGAACGCCAGCGCGCCCGGCGGAAGACGGCCGACAATATGGATGCCTGGGACCTGTTCCAGCAGGCGCAGTGGCAGATGTATCAGTTCTCTGAAGAAAACGTCGCCTCAGCAATTTCCCTCTACCAGCAAGCAATCGATCTGGACGGCGAATTTGCTCCGGCCCAGGCCGGGATCTCGGTGGCCTACCTGGTACAGGTGATCTCCAACTTCAGTGACGAGCCCAAGTCCCGTATCGAAGCTGCGCTGCACCACGGTGAGCGGGCAGTAGTTCTGGACGACCAGGATCCTTTCTGCCGCTATGCCCTCGGCCGTGCTTGTGCTTTCTCGTTCCAGCCGGCAAAGGCCGAGCGTGAACTGAAACGCGCCATTGATCTGAATCCGAGTTATGCCCAGGCTTACCATGGCCTGGCCCAGTCCTACCTGATGACCGGCGACGGCGATTGGGAGGTGTCATTGCAGCTTCTGAACGATGCCATCCGGCTGAGCCCCAGTGATCCGCTGTTGTGGGCTTTCGAGCAGATGAAGGGCGGTGTTTTGCTGAATCTGGAACGCGACGACGAGTCCATGGAGTGGTATCAGAAGGCCGCCGGCCACCCCAACGCGGGTTTCTGGGCCTTTCTCGGACTTGCCGCCTGCCACAGTCTCAAGGGAGAACAGGCCGAGGCTAAAGCGGAGCTCGCAAGGGCGCTGGAGATGAATCCGGGTCTAAGCAAGGCCTATTTCGACGAAACCTATCCAGACGCCATGTCACGTTTCAAAAACGCGTTGGTCTCTGCTGGCCTGAAGTAGGACCCGACCCACACCCAGCCTGACATGCCGGCCCGCCGCTCAGCCACTGGTGCCGATAGGGATACGGTCGGCCGACTGATCGACCGGCCAGCCGCCCGTGAACCGCAGAACCCCGCGCTGTTCGACCGGGGCAAGACCTGGACCTACGGTGCTTTAGCGGCAGAGTCGCAGCGCCTTGCCGGCGGCCTGAAGCGTCTTGGATTCGGTGCCGGTGACCGAGTCGCTTTCTGGCTACCGAATATTGCCCAATACCTTGCCCTGCACATCGCTTGTGCACGGATCGGCGCGATTACCGTGTCGGTCAACACCCGTTTTCAGGCATCTGAAGTGGGGGACATCGTCGAGAGGTCCGGTTGTCGAGCCCTGGTCTTGTGGCCGTCGTTCAAGAAAATACCGTTTCTCCAGATTCTCGAGAGGGTCCAAAGTACGGCCCTCGCCCAGCTCGAGAGCATCATCATCTATGCCGACGGTGAACCGCTGCCCAGTTTGCCCGGAACGCTTGCTGGTCGGTCGTTCATCGACTATCAGGAACTTGCCAGTTGCGAGAAATTTACTGACGATGACGCCCAACCGGAAAACGGGGTCGTCGTATTTACGACTTCAGGTACCACAGCAGCACCGAAGTTTGTGCTACACAGCCACGCGAGTATCACCGGCCACGCCAGCGACGTGATGGAATTTTTCGGCTGGTGCAAACCGGACACCGTGATCCTCCAGGTCGTGCCGCTTTGCGGCACATTCGGTCATGCCCAGGCTATGGCGGGGCTGGCGGCAGGGCGGCCACTGGTCATGATGCCGGTTTTTTCAGGCCCGGAGGCCACGGATCTTATGCACCAGCACAAGGTGACGCACTGTAACGGCTCAGATGAGATGTTTGCCCGCATGCTGGATGCAAGCGATGCGCCGCTGGCGTTCCCATCGTTTCAATACGGGGGGTATGCAGCGTTTAATCCTGTCTATCAGGACATCGTCGCGCGGGCCGACAAGCGGGGTATGAAGCTGGTCGGCCTGTGGGGGATGAGTGAAATGCAGGCGCTGTATGCCCGCCAGGACCCGACCGAGACGGTCGACGTGCGGCATCGACGCGGCGGTAGGCTGGTGTCCAAAGCGGCAAAGGTCCGGGTCCGTGATACGGAGCAGGGTACGCTACTGCCGCATGGAGAAGTCGGCGAGTTGGAGGTCCGCGGGCCCAGCC
>PBPL01000020.1 GCA_002724675.1 Deltaproteobacteria bacterium
CTCGCGTGCGCTGCCCTTGATCTTGCCGTCCGTCACTTCACAAAAAACTAGAATGTCCGTCATTGTTCTTTTCTCCCTATCCCGGAGCCCTTAGAGGACCTTCGCTTCTTGACGAAGCAGTCGAACGAGTTCCTTGACCTGATCACCCACCTCACCCTCAAGCATGCGTCCGCTGGGGCGCGCTTGCGGCATCTGGTAGCTGGTGAGCTGCACCACAGCGGCTGAAGCACCTACCTGGCCGTCGAGCTCTAGATCGGCTGGGGTGTAGCGAGCCACCGGCTTCGACTTGGCCTTCATGATTCCCGGAAGGCTGGCATATCGGGGCTCGTTCAGTCCCTTCGTGCACGAGAAGACCGCAGGCAGTCGAACCTTGACCACCTCGAGCTTGCCGCCACCGATGGGACGCTTGACGGTCGCCATCTCACCCTCGGACTCGAAGCTATTGACCCACGAGGCGTGGGGCCAGTCGAGTAGCCCGGCGACGATCTGAGGGACCTGGTTGTTGTCCTCGTCGATGGCCTGGCGACCGCAGAAGATGATGTCGAAGCCCTCCTTGCGAGCCACCGCCGCGAGCGCTCGAGATGTACCGAGCGGGTCACTGCCCTGGAAGCCTTCGTCATCCAGAATCACTGCCCTGTCCGCACCCATGGCCAGGGCCGTTCGGGCTGCATCCAAGGTCCGTGCAGGACCGAGAGATACGACCACGACCTCGCCACCGGACTTCTCCTTCAGCTGGAGGCCTGCCTCGACCGCGAATTCGTCATAGGGGCTGACAATCCACTTCACATCGCCGGACTCGATGCCGCTACCGTCGCCGGCCGGCCGGATCTTGGTCTCCGTGTCGGGGACCTGCTTCAAAAAGACGCCTATCTTCACCGTTGCCTCCAATGGCCTCCGGGAGATCCCGGAGTGTTGCCTTCCAGCCTGTTAGTTCTCGCGGCTCAGTCCGTCGCCGGGGCGCGAAGCCCCCGCACAAACACGTCCGCGACCTGTTCTGCTGATTCCTTGAGCCCGTAGCGGGCCTTCGGTGTGAGAATCCACTGCATCGCGATCTCGTCCAATGCACCGAAAAATGCCCGGCGCACAATGACTGGGTTCACGTCACTGCGAATGATTCCTGCTTCGCGACCTTCCTCGATCAACTGCCCAATGATGTCCATGTACTGGCGCAGCCGAACGGGGTTGTACTCCTTCATGAACGTATTGCTCAACCTCAACTCCACCTGGAGCACCTTGGCCTCATTGCGATGGTCCTCCACATTCCTCATGTGGAACAACGCAAACTGGCGCAGCTTCTCCAGAGGGTCGGCGACTCCAGACAACACCTGCTCGGCACCCTCGATCATCGAGGCCATCTTCTCTTCGAAGATAGAGATCAGGATGTCGTCCTTAGACTTGAAGTAGAGGTAGATCGTGCCATCTGCCACATCTGCTGCCCGCGCCACATCGGCCACGCGTGAGCGGTGAAAACCACGACTCGCGAACACATCCACTGCAGCGGCGAGGATCTGACCTCGCTTGTCCGCAGTGCGTTGCTTGACGGCCGTGTCAGCCACAGTGTTCTCGGTCAGTGGGAAGCAGAGAGGGCCCGTCGGAGCTCAGGCCGATTCCTTCTGGCGGGTGGCCAGGAAGCGCTCCACGGTGGGGATCAAGCCGTCACCGGGCACCTTGGCCCAGTCGGCCAGAAAGGCTGCATTGCCCTTGTCGGTCAGCGGGTGATAGGCCATCGCCTTCATCACCTTGAAGGGCATGGTCGACACATGCGACCCGAGACGAGCAGCGTCGAGGGCGTGGGCCGTGTGCCGAATCGAGGCTGCCAGCACCTCAGTCTCGAAGTAGTAGGTGTTGAACACATCGATGATGTCCGACAGGACCGCGATGCCATCCTGACCCGTGTCGTCAATGCGCCCAATAAACGGACTCACATAGGCAGCACCAGCCTTTGCCGCCAGTACGGCCTGATTGACGCTGAAGATGAGGGTCATGTTGACCGGGGTCCCCTCGTCAGAGAGCGCGCGACAGGCCTTCAGACCTTCGTGGCTCATGGGCAGCTTGATGACGACGTGCGGATGAATCTGCCGAAGCAGGGCGGCCTCCTCAAGCATTCCATCGGCGTCCTGAGCGACGACCTCGGCGGACACCGGACCCTGAACGATCTCGCAGATCTCGTGCACAGCCGCGGCAAAGTCGCGCCCCTCCCTGGCAATCAGTGAAGGGTTCGTGGTGCAGCCATCGAGGATGCCCCAAGATGCGGCTTCCTTGATTTCGTCGATGTTGGCGGTGTCGATAAACAGCTTCATGAGGGCCCCTCGGGGGTAGAATCGTGGGACCGGGGAAGTAGCAGTTCGCGGGGCCCCTGTCAAAGCTACTTCAAGGCTTCAGGGGGCTTTCAGGGCCGATGTCCGCCGGGAATGGGTGCTGACCAGCGAGCGCCCCCCGCACCAATTGGGCCCGCTCTCGATGCACCGCAGCGCGGCCCTCCTTCTGGGCGCGCAGGTACAGGTCGGAGAGACCCTCGTCGGCTGCGTAGAAATAGGGCGCAATCCTGCGTGCCTCCTGGAGGTAGCGCTCAGCCCAATCTCGGCCCCCAGGCTCCGACCCATCAACGAGCTTCTGGGCGCGCGTCACCCAGCGCTCAGCCTGTAGCGTCGCGTACAGCAAGTCCGCGGGCTCCCGTTCTCCCGTTACGCCAGCTGCGGGCGCCTTGGTTCGGGGATCCCCAAAGAGATGTGTGAACAGCCGCCGGTTCCACACGACGGGCCCCACATCAGCAACGAGCGGTTGGGGTTTCTCACCGGGCGCCAACACCCGGAAGACCCGGAACCACTGATTCTGGAAACGAAGCTCGAAGTGCTGCAACTCCTCGGGTGAGAAGTGCATCTGGGTCACGACGCTCTTGGGAGGCCAGTCCACTTGGTCTGCCACGTAGCGCTGACTCATGCGGCCGTCCGTACGCAGGAGATGGTGCGCCTCGTGGACATACCAATCCGCACCAGTCCTACGGCTCAAGTTCCAGAGTTCTTCCTCGTCTGAGAACCTGGCCTCGACGACGTCTCGAAACCGATCAAGCAACCGCCCCTCGAAAAAACAGTGCAGAACCGTAGAGCGTTCCAGGTAGGCCAAGAAGAAAGGACTGATCACAAAGGACGCGAGGATCGTCTCACCCGGCTTGGTCGCAGTTGCCAGATAGTCCACCAGCCCATTGAACGACTGTGGGGAGAACACCTCTACCGGGTTCCACACGTCCTCGCTGTCTTCGGCGAACCAGCCATCTGCTGTGGGCACAGCGCGCCAACCCTGGGCGGCACTGACGAGGACCAGCACCACCAAGGCCAGCCGCATCCGATCACGGCTTCCACGAACGGAGGCAAAGCCCATGGCGACAGCCACAGACAGGGCCATCGCTGCGAACAATTGAAGCTTTCTGAACACCAGGTAGGAACCGGTGAAGCTCAGCATCAGCCACAGGAAGAAGTGAGATGCCAGCGGAGCCAGCGGCTGGGCGGGACCAAGACCATCCAGGAGCCGGACCGGCACGGCCGCATCCAAGTCCCCTTCGAGTCGTTCGAACCGACGCTTGCTCCAGCCACGCACAGCCACCCAGAGTCCAGGTGCTGCAGCCAACCCGAGCGCAGGCCAGCAGCGCAGAAGTAACGAAACCGTTGGGCTCTCGTAGTTCCCGGTCCAGTAATGGCGAGCGTGGAACGACAACAGGCTCGGATCAGCGGGCTTCTCCAGCGCGAACCGAAGGCGCGCGAGGATCGTCTCCCAGGCGTGGTCATAGCCCACCTCCCGAGGCAGGAGGAGGCGCAACGCAACGAACGCGGCGAGAGACAGGCCGACCCAGAAGGGCATCGGAGACTTGCGAAACAACTGGGCTCCCACCAGCCCAGAGAGCATCCCCGCCCCCGCCAACACTGGCGTCGACGTAAGGAATCCGTCGTAGCTCAAGCTGAACGGCAGAAGCGCTGCACACAGAGAGGGGACAAGCAACCCGAGGGCGCCCTCCAGAACCGGCCCGGTCCGCTCCCGGTCCAGCCAATGCGCGCTCGCTAGAAAGACCACGAGCAGCAGCACGTAGAAGTGAACGACCTTCCACAGGAGCAGGGCCAGGGCGAGAAAAACACCTGCAAGCAGAGCGGTCGGAAGCTTCGGGCGACGCGACCAGAAGGCCAGCATGGCCAGGTGCCAGTAGAGGATCGGCACCGCCAGGTCTTCCCGCAGGATCCCAGCGCCTGTGCCCCGTTCTGTCACCGCCAAGCATGTCCCATAGGCGAGCCCGGCCAGGAGCGCAGCATCACGCCTACGTGTCAGAGCAAAGACGAGAAGCATGACCGGAAAAACGGCTGAAGCCGAAAACAACCTCGTCACATAGCGAACAAACGTCGCGAGATCCGTTTCGGGACCGGCCAATCGCCTGTAGAGATCACCGTAGAAGACCTCCTGCAGCACCGTGTCCGACCAAGGCGGGTAGCCATCTGGCGCCTCCATCTGCTGGTCCAGAGTCGGAATGAAGTTGCCATCAGCAACCATCCGCACATAGCGAAAGCGCTGAGCGGACTCCATCCAGAATGTCGCGGAGTCCTCTTCGCCACTGGCTCGAAACTCTCGGTCCTTGGCAGCAACTGCAACGACGTAGAGGACAGCCACCAGAACCACCAGCAATACGAGCAGGGCGGCCTCTCGAAGAGCATCGCGCCGCCAGGCGGCCAGCCCGCTCTTGCGGCGCTTCGCCAGCTGCTCCTGCACATTAGGTCTTGGCTGCGTGCCCCAGGGAACGTCATCTAGACCCGGCTCGGTACGCTCAGTCGGCTCGAGCTTGGGACGCTTGAAGCTCCACTGGGAATCGGTCACGGGTCGGTCCTTCTCGTCGTCGACGGACCCGCCAGGCCTGGCTGGATGGGCAACGGAACTCCGAGCGTGGACAGTCGCTCCTGCAACAGCAGAGCCGAGGGGTGGGTAGGCCAGAGCGTAAGCACATGGCTCAGCTCGGCAGCAGCGCCCTCGAGGTCCTGAGAAAGGAACCGGGCCGAAGCCCTCACCAAGGCCAGCCGAGCTTCCCAATGGGCGTCGCCGCCAGAAGCGCCGCCGAGAGACGAGGGCCGCTCCAGCATTCCAAGCGCAGCCCGGTCATCACCAGCGGCGAACGAAGCGTCCCAGGGCCCGGCTGGGGGTGGACAGCCTGCGCCAACGGGCCCAACACCATCGAGACCTTCTCGAAGCCGATAGCTCAAGAGGTGAACCATCGCTGTTCCCGTGCCGTCCAGGCTAGCTCCCTGCTCAAGGGTCACAGCAGCCAAACCGACCTCACCCCGACACCGATGAAATCCGGCCCGCGATGCGTAGCGGCGGGTCAAAACAGAGCGGGCCCAGGGATCGGAGGCCAACAGGCCAGAGTCCCGCAGAGGAGCCACCGTGTGGGTCCAAAGGCGCTCCTCCTCCCAGGCGCCCAGCTCCAACAGAAACGGTGATGGAACCGGCTCCAGCTGGTACAGCAGGCCCATGGGCTGACGGCGTGCCAATAGATCCGGCGGCAAGAAAGCATCATTGACCAGTAACGATGTGGCCGCTTCGTGGCGAGCAAAGATGCGCGCCAATTGTTCGGGAACAGCCCGAGACCCCGCCGAAGCCAAGGCAGCACGCTCCTCTTCATCGAGAGCTGCAGGCACTGGCAGACCCCGGTGTCGGAGGGCCGGCAGAGCCGCTTCATCGGTCAAGTGGAGAGCGATCACAGAGACGTCCGAGCGACGCCCCTCCCAATAGCGCTGGTACAGCGTCGGGAACGACCAGGAGTCACCCCCCAACAACACCAATCCCCCAGGCGGCACAGCATCGAGCAGCGCGGCGCCCAACAGAGCCGGGCTCTTCAACTGGCTCCGATCAGCCACCTCCAAGCTGGCGTGCGCCGGAGGAATGACCAGAGCGACACAACAGGCGGCGCCAACTGCGCCCGCCGCCCGGGCCGCCGTGTCCTGGACCGTTCGAGTAAGCGCGGCCAAGCCCAGGCCGGCAGCACCGCAGAGGACAGCGCACGGGCCCAACAGATAGCCCCGCACATCGGGGTTGTCGGGCCGAAAGGCCCCCTGAAGGACCGTTGGGAGGACACCCACCACGAGGAGCAACAAACCCGCCAGGACCCCAGACCTGGAACGGGACGACAAGGCCCAAGCGCCAGCAACCGCAAAGAACAAGACCCCCAGCCCCAGATCAGACGCAAACAAGCTGAGATGCGCTGAGACGTTCGACGACAACTGGCCCTCCGCCAATTCGAACGAGCGGGCATAGGTCGAACCCGTAAACGACCACCAAAAACGCTCCCACGTCTGCGGTGTACCAAAATCGAATGCGGGCACTGCCAGGGACCGGAGCGGCAACCAGGCAAAGAGCCCCAAGGCCGGTAGAGCCAACAGTCCGGCTCCCCCCACCGAGATGCACAGCCTTCGCAAGCTAGAGGCGCGCCAGCCCTCCGGGGCAGCTAAGAGCAAGACGAGACCTGGCGCGGCAGCCACCAGCATTACCGGGTGCACCGCCCCCAACAGGCTCAACGGAAGCAAGGCCAAAACCGCTCCCCGCGGGCCCCCGGCCTTGAGGGCCATCACAGCGAGCAAGCCCAACAGAATCGAGAGACCATAGAGCTCGGGGCGAACCGCCTGCACAGCTGCGGCCGGCGCCAAGCCGAACGTAAGTCCAGAGGCAGCCCCAGCAAACAGACAGACCACATCACTGCGCCCGGCGATGCGCGCCGATGCCTCTGTCACAAGCCAGGACAGGATCCCAGCGGAGAGGGCAACTGTCATGGCGCTAAGTAGGGTCAGCCGAAACGACAGATCGCCCACGGGCAGCAGGGCGATGAGGCGCGCGAGGATGAGATATTGGGGCTCGCCCGGCGGGTGCGCAACGCCCATGGTGGCAGCTGCGAGAGCCAGCTCTCCACCATCGAGCCAGGTGAGACCGGGAGCCGCCATCATCACGTAGACCGTGAAGGCAACAGTCACCACGCCAGCCGTAACGCCGTGGATCACGGAACCTTCGTCTCAGCTGGACGGTGAAGTTCCAGGTAGTAGTCACGAACCTGCCTGGCCGGAGCATCAAAACGAAGGACGTCGTCCGTAAACTCAGCGAGTGCATCGTCTCGCCTCTGATCCAGCCAGAGGTCCTCTCGCCCACTGGGAACCACCGCATTCCCCGCGGCCTCCTGGCCCATCCAACGCTCTAGTAAGCCATGGGGCTGCAGCCTGCCCTCGGCCAGATCCAGACGCTCTTGATCTCGGAGCTCAAGATAGAAGCCCCGGGCCGGCGGAGACAGCGCCAGGACAGACAGCGGGCTGTCCCGCAATGGCTGCACCCAAGGCACACCGGCATCGGCGAGAGCCTCGGCGATGCGCAGTTGCTCGTGCGGGTGGCCAAGGAGCACCCGATGCGCCAGCACCAGATCGGCCCGTCGACGCTCGACGCCTTGGAGGTAGGTCCAGAGAAAAGCTGTGTCGTTGCCCGAGGTCATCATTACCGAACCCGTGGGCAAACCAAGCGCCTGTTCCGTAGCAAATCTGCGGGCAAGATGGTTGCCTCTTTGCCCAGCTCCGAGCCCATCTGCAAAGACCCAGGCTAGCAGTAGGGACAACAAGACCACGGCGATGGCTGGTCGCAGCCTCCTTCCCGCAGTTGCTGAGGAAGCGCGGGGGGCGCGAGGCTCGCCCAGCATCCAGACTGGACCCAGAGCGGCCAGCGGCGCCAACACACAGGCGCCAACGAACAAATAGCCCAACACGTCCGGATTCTCTGCATAGACCTTGTTCTGCGGAATCACCGTCCCCAGGTTGCCTAGTATCCAGACGAGCGCCACGATTCCGTAGGCAAAAACACGTCTCCGCGCCCGCAGCACAGCCCAAGCAAGAAGCGACACGAGGCCAACCGCCAAGATCCCCGATCGAAGCCACTCAAGACCGACGATCTCAGCATTGGCCAGCGGCCCAACCCCTTCCGTGCCGAAATTGCTGGCGAAGGTCCGCGCCAACAAGACATCTAAGAAGCGCTGGGCATTGTCGGGAAGACCCCAGGACCAGGAGGGAACGGCTCGCGCGCGGAGCGGTAGCCACAGGTAGTGGCCGGCGGCAACGAGTGAGGCTCCCGCTCCCCAGCCCAGATGGAGCGGGCCGACCCGCCCAAGGCGACGGGCAAGCAGCAGTGCTGGGATAGCGGCGACCGCCAAGAGTGGGTGAACCGCAAGAGCAAACCCGCACAGCAAGCCACAGGCCGCACTGCCTCGCCGCCCGCCCACCGCCAGGGCGAAGCTGAGCGCCAAGAGCAGGAGCAAGGTGGTCAAGGCATAGACCTCGGCTCGGACGCCCTGAGCCTGTGCTCCAAATGGCAGGACGGCCAGGAAGGCCGCGACAACACCCGCCAACGATGCCAAGCGCTCGTCCAGCGACACGCTTCGAGCCAGGCTGGCAGCCAAGACAAAGACTGGGAGCGCGCAGAACGCCAGTGCTAGTGCCGAGAGGAGATTGGTCCGGAACGCGATGTCACCTACCGGCAGCAATTGGGCGAGCTTCGCGAGCGCCAGATAACCGGGCTCGCCCGGCGGGTGCGCCACCCCCATCACCCAGGAAGAGGCCGTCAAGGACCCTCCATCAAGCCAGCCGACGGACGGCGCGAGACGAACCACCAGAAACAGCCCGAGCAGAGATACAGTGGCCCCCAAGAGCCAGGAGGACCGCTCGAAGTCCGACCTGGTCACGAAGGTCTCAGGGCCGATCTGCCCGACGATCGGGGTTGCCCATCCCCGTCTCGGCAGCCAACACCCCAAAGACCCTCTCGTAGGCATCGGACACCAAGGAGCCTTCCTTCGCCCCCTGATGCTCGTCCCAGATCCACTGGCCGCCAAGGGGGTCGTCAGGCAGTGACAGGCCCAAAGTGGTCACATCCCCTGGCATCGTCGGCAGTCGACCCGTCTGCTTCTTGTACCGACCCATGACAGCCAGAGCATCACGGCGAGCCATCAGATACCTGGTCTCGATAATCTTGATTCGCACCGCATCTCGCGCGCGCCCAGTAGGAAGATGACGCTGCTCCTCCAACAGAAACTGAAGGCCAATCTCCAGTTGGTCTGAGTCCGAGTAGAGCGAGACCGCCAGGTTGTGCAGATAGTCCGGTCCATCGTATCCCTCCACCAACCCCTCTTCATCCAGGCTTCCTGCGTCCGACAAGTCTTTCTGAAGCTGTCGCGCCACGGTAGCGGCCTGTTCCATATAGCGGGCCGCCAGCATCCTGCGATCCTGGTTGAAGTAGTTCATCCCAATGGCGAACGGAAAGTACCAGTAGGTCGGCAGCTGCCTGGCGCCCTTCTGAAAGATGAGGCTGCTCTGATCCACAAAGACGCCGTCAATACGCAACATGGTGCCGCCATACTTGTAGGCAGCGCGGAACTCGGGATCGAGATCGGTGACCAGGTCCATCATGTGATAGAGCCAGGGATACCAATCCTGATCAGCGTCGCCATAGCGCTGTCCGAACAAGCTGGTGGCCCTAGCCCAGAGCAGATCGGCGACAACCGACTCGTAGCCCAGGGACAGCGTGCGAAGCAGGCGTCCATCGGGCAGATAGCTGACCTCATCGATCGCGGAATGCCTAGGCGACCAAGCATCGGTGTGCCGATGCGCACTGCCGATGAGCAGCGAGAGCAGAACCAGGAGAGCCAGACTAGGGATGCTCGACCGGAAGCTCGGCATGTGCCGAGTCTAACAGCCCGCAGGAGAGCCCAAGAAAGACAGCCCCGAGAGCAAGCTCCCGGGGCTGGTCAAATCTTTTGGAGCGGGACACGGGATTTGAACCCGCGACCCCCGCCTTGGCAAGGCGATGCTCTACCACTGAGCTAGTCCCGCAAAACGGCGCGGATTATAGGTGGGCCCCCTTGACTGTCAAATCTCTGCCGTCAGGCGCTGAACTGCTGCAAGGTCTCCCTGGCAATGATCCGGCGCTGAATCTCGCTGGTGCCCTCGCCAATGGGCCCGAGCCGAGCATCGCGATACAGCCGCTCTGCAGGGTATTCGCGCATGTAGCCGTAGCCGCCATGGATCTGCACAGCCCGATCCGAACAGCGCACCGCGGTCTCCGTAGCGTGCAGTTTGGCCGCAGAGAGAAGGGCGGGAGAGGCCTCTCCCCGTTCGTGCAACCAAGCAGCACGCAGCATCAGTATCCGGGCTCCGTCCACCTCGATCTTCATGTCGGCAATCTTGAAGTGCACGGGCTGGTGCCGAATGATCTTCTTGCCGAACGCCTCTCGCTCCTGAGCGTAGGCCAGCGCGACATCCAGAGAGGCCTGAGCGATCCCAACCCCAAAGCTAGCCATGGCGATCCGCCCCCGCTCCAGTGTCCACTGGAGTTGCGCGAAACCATCACCCGGTTCTCCCAGAAGCCACTCCGAGGGAACCACACAGTTCTCGAAAAACAGAGCCGATGTAGGCGAGCCCTTACAGCCCATCTTGTCCAGCGGGCCACCCGCCGTGAATCCCGGAGTGCCCTTCTTGACGAGAAAGCTACTGAGCCCTTCATGCCCAGCTTCCTGATCCGTCCGGGCAACCACCACGACCCAGTCCGCATCAGGCCCATTGGTGATGAACATCTTGCTGCCATTGAGCACCCAACCGGCGTCAGATCGCTCGGCCGTTGTCTTCATGGCAGCGGCATCGGAGCCGCAGTGCGACTCTGTGAGGGCCCAGCCTCCGATCAACTCGCCTCGAATCAGTGCCGGCAGGATTTCATCGCGGATCTTCTCCGTCGCAAACTCCTGAACAGGCAGCCCGAACAAGACCGTAGAGGCCCCGGTGCTGAGTGCCGTCGATGCACACCCCCGAGCCAACTCCTCCTGGACCAATGCTCGGGTGATGGCATCCGACGGCGTGCCGCCATAGCGCTCGTCAAAGCCCAGGCCCAGGTATCCGAGCTGGCCCAACTTTCCGTACGTGGCCCGAGGGAACATTGCCCGCTCATCCACCTCGGCGGCCTGGGGCAGGACCTCTTCATTGACGAAGTTCCGGCAGGTATCAACAAATGACCGCTGCTCCTCTGTGAGTTGAAAGCGCATCAAAAGCCCCCTATGGCGCGGGCGATGATCCCGCGCTGAATTTCGGATGTTCCGCCACCAATGGTTCCGAGCTTGGCATCTCGATAGCCCCGCTCGACCAGATACTCCTTACTAAAGCCGTAGCCTCCGTGGATCTGCACGACGTCCTCGGCCACCCGAACCGCAGCCTCGGAGATGTAGGTCTTGGCCACCGCAGCCTCCACCAGACAAGGCTCATCGCGGTCCAGAAGATCGGCAACGCGGTACAGAAGTCCCCAGGCCACCTCATACGAAAGTCGCATCTGAGCAATCTTCTCTTCCATCGCGCCAAAGGAAGCGATCGGCCGCCCGAACTGGTGCCGCTCGAGGGCATACTTACACGCCGTCTCTGTTGCCCGATGGAGGCTGCCGAGGGCCGGTGCGAGCAAACAGGTGCGCTCCCAGCCCAGGATCAACTTCGCGACCATGACGAATCCATAATTCTCCGGCCCGAGGATGGCGTCTGCTGGAATGCGGCAATCATCAAAGAAGATCTCGGTAGTTGGTGATGTCCTGCAGCCCAGCTTGTCGAGCTTCCGTCCCACGCGAAATCCCGGCGCGTCCGCATCGACGATGAAGGTCGAGATCCCGGTAGCCCGCGGCTTCGCCTCGGGATCCGTCACGGCGGTCACAATGAAGTGGTGACCAATGTTCCCGTTGGTAATCCAGGTCTTACTGCCCGACAGCACCCACTCGTCACCGTCGCGCACGGCCTTGGTCTTCATAGACGCCGCATCCGAGCCAGAGCCTGGCTCTGTCAGGCAGAACCCTCCGATCCACTCGCCGGAGCACATCTTGGGCAGGTAGCGCTGACGTTGCTCCTCCGTGCCCATCTTCCAGATCGGCACGCCACAAAGAATGGTGCTGGCTCCGTAGGACAGCACCGTTCCGGCATCGACCCCCGCACGCCCGAGACCTTCGCCGGCAGCACAGACAGTCAGAGCGCTGACCCCGGCCCCTCCGTATTCCTCGGGGAACGGCAGGGCCATAAGCCCGAACTCGGCCATCGCCTGCCAGGCATCCGTCAAGAAGCGGTTCTCGTCATCCGCCTCCTGGCTCCACATTGGGACCAACTGGTCGCGTCCAAACTGCTCCACCGCGTTCAGGAGCTCCTGCTGGGTGGTATCAAATGAAAACTCCACGGGTTTCCTCCAAGAAAAAAGCTCAGCGAGCTCCAGCCAGGCTGGGTTGAGCAACACCCAACAGAAAGTTGTCCACCAAAGCACCGCTACACGAAGCCACTGCCGCTGCGTCCTCGGCCAACAGCTCACGCGCCACAAAGCCCGTGAGCAACATCTCTAGACTCCCCAAGAACAGGAAACCCGTCATGCGGGGGTCGACTCCCTCGCGGAGCTCGCCCAGCTCCGCGTGGTCAGCGAAGATCCGCTCGATGAGATCGAAGCTCCGGTGGAAGGCAGCGAGGTTGGCTGTCTCGAGCGACTTGGGGCTTCGAACCACTTCAATCATCAAGACCTCGATGAGATCAGGCTCCATACGCCAGGCCTCAAGGAAAAAGCTGGCCACGCCACGAAGCTTTTCCGCCAGGCTTCCTCCTTGCTGGTGGATGTCTTCCATGACCTTCAGCGCGATGGCCCAATTCTCCTGAAAGAGGGAGTTGAGGACATCCTCTTTGTTGCGAAAGTAGTGATAGACCAGCCCGTAGGCGATCCCCGCTTCGCGCGCGATGTCGCCGACCCTCGTCCCCGAATAGCCCTTCTTAGCGAAGACCCTGCTGGCCGCCCGAAGAATCTTCCGGCGTTTCTCTTCAAAGACCGCCGGATCACGCCTCACTTTGTCATCCACGCCCCACCCACTCCTCTGCCACGACAGCAACTGCGCGCCGCCAGTCGATTGATTTGTCAATCAAGGCCGGGAATGTAGCCATGGGGCCCGGTCTCGGTCAAGGGGGCGTCCGAGCCGCGTTGGTGAATGCCTCGATCTCGTGCAATCCAACAAAAGCCTAGGGTTCTCAGTGATCTGAGCGGGCCCTAAGGGGGGGTGTCCCCAGCTTGTCCACAGAACACGGTGGACTGTTCACAGCCATTGGCTCGGGAAACAGCCCGCAGCAGGAGGCAGCGGCCTGTGTAGCGCACGTCCTGTAGACCAAACAAACACCGCAAAGGCCTTCAGCAGTTCGTTCAGGAGGCCGCTCCGCCTTGACACGGCAGCCCAGAGGGCCATAGTGGCGCCCCATCTGCAGAATCGGAGTCCTCGTTGTGTTCAGCAAGTCGTTCCAGATGAAAGGCCAGGCCAAGCAAGTGACCTTGCTGATCGTGTGCGCGGCACTCCTCTCCGCTTGCCCCAAGCAAGGGGGCGGGACGACGGAGAGTGGGGCTCAGGAGAACGCACCGGCCACCAACAACACCGGCGGTCCCACCGCCACTTTCATCAAGAACCTATGCTCCCGCGCAGCGTCCAAGTTCACCGTCACTGATGAAGGCGCCGCGGTCGTCTACGAAGAACTGCGATTCTCTGACGATGGAGCCTTCGAGGCGGCAACAACGATCCGACTGGGCGACGAACCTTTCGAGTGCACAGAGCGCGGCCGCTGGTCGCTCGAAGGCAGCGGTGTGGAGAGCAAGTCCAGCGCCGCCCTCCTGTTCGAGATGACCGAGACCAATTGCGCCGGCCGAGAGGCACCCTTTCGCTTCCGAGCGCGCGCGACCTTGTCAGGAGACGAGGTTCAACTGAGTCACATCTGACTCCTTCAACCACAAGCTCAACCACTTCCAACCCGGAGACCACCATGAAACGCAGCATGCCCAAGAGCAAGACCTCGGCTCGCAAGAAGACAAACAAGACCGCAAAGCTGAAGGCGAAGCTGAAGGCGAAGGACAAGCGTCGCCGCGCTCGCGTCTCCCGCTGAGTCTGGATGTCACCGTGGTCGAGCCGGCCCGACTCGAGCTCCTGCAGCGGACTCGAGTCGAGCAGACGATCGACCGCGGACGCTTTGGCCTCTTCGGCAAGGAGGTCCTCTGTGCGGAAGCAATCTCTGGCCGCAAGCTCAGCCTGATCCGCAAGTTCCGCGATGACGTGCCTCGACGAGGCGCGATTCTACTCGTGCACGGTTTTGCTCAAAACCGGTACACATGGCACCTGTCCACACGGAGCCTGGTCAACTACCTGGCTGACTCCGGCCTCGACGTCTACAACCTCGAATTGACCGGTCATGGGCGCTCCAGAGCTCTGGGGACCGCGCCCGCACGGTCTTTCGACGAATACGTGCAGGACACGGGCTCGGTCTGCCGTGCAGTCGCCGACTATTCGGGCTGTGGGCAGATCTTTCTCATGGGCCACAGTCTTGGCGGAGCCGTCTGCTATGCGGCCGCCCCAGCGACGGAGGGCTGCATCGCCGGGCTCGTGACGATCTCGGGCATGTTTCGGTTCGGCGCCAACCCCGTGACGCTTCGCATGGCCAGAGCCGTCTCAAGTCTGGGCAGGGTCGAGCCAGTGATTCGCAAGCTGGGGGCTAACATCCGTACTCGCTTCCTTGGACGCATCATCGCGGATCAATGGGAGCAAGCAGACGACTTGTCCTGGTCATTCCCGCTGGCAGGCTGGGTGCCGGGGTCCACGGAGCCGCACATAGTTCAAGAGCGGCTACTCAAGGGATTCGACTGGACTGGGGTCAACATCTTCTTGACGATGATGCGTTGGGCTTCCGAGGGTAGCTTCACCGGCCCGGGTGGCGAAAATTATGAGGAGCGCTTTACCCAGCTAGACGTCCCTCTTCTGGTGATCGCTGCCGACCGAGACCGAATGCTGCCCCCTGCCGACGCTCGGCCCGCCTATGACCTGAGCCAAAGCAGTGACAAGACCTACAAGGTATTCAGTCCGATTCGGGAGGAGGTTCACTGGGGCCACCTGGACATCATCCTAGGCAAGAAAGCGCCCACGTATGTTTGGCCCTACATTGGGGCCTGGCTCCTCGAGCGATGTCAGGACACAGCCCAGGCAACCGATGCTTGAATGGCCCCGCAGGAGACAGACAACGTGGACAGACCGCCCCCTGCCGCAGGTACTTCAAAGCCCCATTGGCTCTCGGCATGGGCCCGTCCGATGGGCTACTGAGATCCACCAACTCCGTCCTGACCGCAGGTGCCTGTCTCGGCCGACTCCCGGGAACACCAAGCCCTGTTGCCTGCGCTGTTGATCTCAAGGGGCGTAGCGACTAAGGTTCGCGCCCGCTGGCAGGTGGCCGTTTATTTTCGCGCCCCACCTCAACGTTTCCACCGAACACTCCCTGGAGAGCCAAGATGGCCATTCGCGTCGGCATCAACGGTTTCGGCCGCATCGGGAAGTGCGTACTCCGCGTACTGCTCGGCACCGATGACCTAGAACCCGTTCTCATCAATGATCTGGCAAGCCCGCGTCAGCTGGCACCTCTGCTCAAGTACGACTCCGTACACGGCAAGGTTCCCTATGAAGTCTCGGGAACGGATGACAGCATCACAGCCGGCGATCGGACCATTCGATGCACGTCCCTTCGCAATCCAGAAGAGGTCCCGTGGGGCGAGATGGGCTGCGATGTGGTCCTCGAGTGCACGGGGATCTTTCGAGATCGGGAAGGCGCTGGGCGCATCCTGGCAGGCGGCGCGCCCAAGGTGATTATCTCGGCCCCCGCCAAGAACCCGGATGCAACCATCGTGATGGGTGTCAATCACGACACCTACAATCCGGCCGAACACCGCATCATCAGCAACGCCTCGTGTACGACCAACTGCCTGGCCCCAGTGGCGAAGGTTCTGCACGAACAGTTCGGCGGCATTGAGTCCGGCTTGATGACGACGATCCACGCATACACCAACGACCAGAACATCCTGGACCGCTTCCACTCCGACCCACGACGGGCAAGGGCAGCTGCGCAGAACATGGTCCCCACCACCACGGGAGCGGCCAAGGCCGTGTCTCTGGTCCTCCCCGAGCTGGAGGGCAAGCTGAGCGGGATGGCGGTGCGTGTTCCTACGGCAAACGTCTCTCTGGTCGACCTCGTTGTGCAGCTGGGAACCGACGGCGTCACTCGCGATGAAGTGAACGGCGCCCTCGAGGCAGCAGCCAACGGCCCATTGGGCGGAGTCCTGAGCGTGTGCAACGAGCCGCTGGTCAGTTGCGACTACATTGGGAACCCCGCCTCCTCGACCGTCGACGCCCTGTCCACCGATGTGCTGGGAGGCAACCTGGTCAAGGTGCTGTCGTGGTACGACAACGAGTGGGGCTTCTCCAACCGAATGGCAGACCTTTCCCGCTTGGTGGCAGGGTAGCGCCTAGCTAGGCGACTGCGACGAGGCCAGCGGCCATGACAATTCAATCCGTCAGCGACTTGGATGTCTCGGGGAAGAAGGTCCTCGTCCGTGTGGACTTCAACTGTCCGCTGTCCGAGGATGGCTCGACGGTTGCGGACGACACGCGCATCCGGGCAGCGCTGCCGACCATTCGCATGCTTCGGGAGCAGGGCGCGAAGATCATCCTGATGTCTCATCTGGGGCGTCCGGGAGGCAAGCCCAGCCGTTCCCTGAGCCTGGAAGCATGTGGCGCTCGCCTCGCCGAACTCTTGGAGTGCGACATCCTCCACACCGATGATTGCATTGGTTGGGGCGCCCGCAAGCTAGCCCAGGAGTTGGGCTCGGAGCAGATCCTCCTGCTGGAGAACCTGCGCTTCCACGCCGCGGAGAAGGAAGGAGACGCACGGTTCGCAGAACAGTTGGCCGAGCTGGGCGACTGCTATGTCTCGGATGCCTTCGGCACCCTGCACCGTCGTGACGCCTCTGTTTCGGTCCTGCCAACCCTATTCGAGGGTCGAAGAGCTGCGGGCCTTCTCGTGAAACACGAGCTCCAGCAACTGGGGTCCCTGCTCCATGGGCCCGAGAGCCCGTATGTAGCCATCGTGGGTGGCGCAAAGGTCTCGGACAAGATCGGCGTTCTAGAAGCACTCCTGAAGCGTGTCGACGCTGTGATCATCGGGGGCGCCATGGCCTACACCTTCCTGAGCGCACAAGGCGTCGACGTCGGGAGCAGCCGAGTCGAAGAGAACAAGCTCTGGACCGCCAAGAAGATCCTGACTCGAGCGCAAGAGGAACAGGTAGAGGTGCTTCTGCCCGAGGACCACGTGATCTCCACAGGCATCACAGACATCGAGTCGGCCCGAGTCTCCACGGACATTCCAGAGGGCTGGATGGGCCTCGACATCGGTCCTGCGACTGTGGAGCGCTTCGCGCTGCAGCTTCGCGACGCCGCAACCATCCTCTGGAACGGCCCTATGGGAGTCTTTGAGACCGAGGCATTTGCCGCAGGGACTGAGGGAGTGGCACGCGCAGTGGCACGGTCGAAAGCTTTCTCTGTAGTCGGTGGAGGAGACTCGGCTGCGGCAGTGGCACGGTTGGCATTGCAATCCGAAATGTCTCACGTATCTACAGGTGGCGGTGCCAGTCTCGAATTTCTAGAGGGCAAGCAACTACCAGGCTTGAGTGCCTTGGAGGAGAAATGATGTCGGGCCGACGCCCCCTGATAGCGGGAAACTGGAAGATGAACGGCAAGCCGCTTGAGGGCGCCTCGCTGGCAAGAGAGTTGCGCTCGGCACTCCAGGACCCGCCGGCGGTGGACATCATGGTGTTCCCTCCGTTCCTCAGCATCAACACCGCCGTGGAGGCACTAAAGGGCACAGACATCACCGTCGGCGGCCAGGACCTTCATCCCGAAGCCGGTGGGGCCTTCACCGGCAACGTGTCCGGAGAGATGCTCAAGGCAGCCGGCTGCAAGGCCGTCCTTGTAGGCCACTCCGAACGACGCACGTACGAGAAGGAGAGCGGCGAGCTCTTGGCCGCCAAGGTCGCCGGCGCTCTGCGCGCTGGACTCCAGGTCATCTTCTGCTGCGGCGAGACCAGTGACGAACGGGATGCTGCCGTGACCCAACAGGTGGTCGTGTCCCAGTTAAACGATGGACTCGGGGACCTCCGCGCTACCGAAATGGAGCAGGTCGTCGTAGCCTACGAGCCGGTCTGGGCCATCGGCACGGGGCGAGTTGCCAGCCCCGAACAAGCGCAAGAGGTCCACGCAACGATTCGCTCCTGGGCTGCCAAGACCTGGGATTCTGGGAGTGCCCGCGCTCTCCGTATCCTGTACGGTGGCAGCGTAAAGCCCACAAACGTGGCTGGGATTATGGCCCAGCCAGATATCGACGGTGCCCTCGTGGGTGGCGCCAGTCTGAACGCAGACTCCTTCCAGGGAATCGTCTGCTACGGAGGACGGTGACATGGAAGTCGTCATCACAGCGATGCACATCACCCTTTGTTTCTTCCTGCTATTGGTCGTACTCCTGCAGCCTGGAAAAGGCGCGGACTTCGGTGCCGCCATGGGGGGGTCGAGCAGTGAAGTATTCGGCGCCACCGGAGGCGTCACACTGCTCGGTAAGTTGACTGCGATCGCCGCCGCCATGTTCATGGGGACCTCGCTAGCGCTGGCTTGGCTCAGCAACGCACCTCCAGCGGGCGACCTCATGCCCGAAGCCCTCGAAGCATCTTCACGCGCCGAGGCAGCTCAAGAAGCTGAAGCGGCGCCAACCACGGAGCAGTCCACCTCTCCGGCTGCTGACGAGGCAGCTGCGCCCACGGGTGACGGAGCCGGTATCCCTGCCGCTGAAGAAGCTGGTGCGCCCACAGGTGACGAGCCCACAGTACCCGCAGGGGACGCAGCTCCAGCACCCGCAGGGGAGGACAATCCCTAGAGGCACGGGGCTCTACGCCATGGCCAAAACGGCCAGCAAAGCGCACCTTGTTCGCCATGGGGCGCTGTGATAGGTTCCCGCACCCTCGGTTGCCGCAGCACCACAGCAGCGGACAACAAGACCATCGATGCGAAGGTGGTGGAATTGGTAGACACGCTAGCTTGAGGGGCTAGTGGCCATTGCGGCCGTGGGGGTTCGAGTCCCCCTCTTCGCACCAACTCTATTGAGTCGGCAGAACAAAAACGGGGCGCCACCTAGGCGCCCCGTTTTTGTTCTGCTTGGGGCCAACTAAGGGCCCAGAGACAGTCAATCCTTGGTGTCTTCCTCGGCGCTTTCGCTGTCAGACGCGGCATCATCGGCAGCTTCTTCGGCGTCACTCGACTCAGGGGCGCCGGTCTCCTGGATGGCTGCGCCCTCATCGTCTTCTTCGGCAGGGGCAGCCTCTTCGGCAGGGGCAGCCTCTTCGGCGGGGGCAGCCTCTTCGGCGGGGGCAGCCTCTTCGGCGGGAGC
>PBPL01000021.1 GCA_002724675.1 Deltaproteobacteria bacterium
CATCGGAGACTCGAGCAATCACAGCGCCCCAAGGGTCTACGATCATCGACTGGCCATGGCTCTCTCGCCGCGGGTTGTGTCGCCCCCATTGATCGGCTGCCACGACGTAGCATTGTTGCTCAATGGCGCGAGCGCGTAGCAGCACCTCCCAGTGAGCCTTGCCGGTGTGGGCTGTGAAGGCAGCCGGCACGAGGAGCACATGAGCCCCAGCGTCTCGCAACGCCTTGTAGAGGGACGGAAACCGAAGGTCGTAACAAACCGTCAGCCCCCATGTGAGACCACAGGCATCCGCAACGACCGCCTGATCACCGGGCACCACGGTGTCTGTCTCCAGCAGCGTGGGGCCGTCGTCCATGTGGATGTCGAACAGGTGGATCTTGCGATACACCGCCACCACAGCGCCCTCGGGATTGATAACTGGTGAACAATTGAACACCCTGTCTTCCACCTCGGACTTCTCGGCGAACGAACCGGGGAACAGCCACAGCCCGAGGGTGCGGGCGAGCTCTCTCATGGCGCTCATACTGGGGCCGGAGAGCGTCTCTGCGCCGGCAACCTTGTCCTCATCGGGGCCCACGAAGGGCCACATCTCGGGCAGGCAGACGGTGTGGGCACCGAGGTCAGCGGCCTCACGCACCAGCGAGGCGGCCTGATCGAGGTTTGCTCCCCGATCGGCTCCGGCACACACCTGGGCGACTGCAACCGTAGGCATCTGGATGGCCTCGACGTCTTGTGGCAGACCCGCGGGGCCTACTCGGGAGCCACCGTGGGTTCTTCTTCCCGATCAAAGACACCAGCTCGAGTCTCCTCGATCAGTCGGTCCACCACATAGTTGAAGTCCCCGTCACTCTCTTGATAGTTGGCTAGTTGCCGATCTGCAGAGGTCCCTTCCTCGCAGATCGTCATGGCGTACTCGGCTTCTTCGCGGCAGCCCAGCTCGTCCAACGCCGGGCTAAGGAAGATCAACAGTTCTTCCATGAGTTGCTTGAACTCAACCTCTTGACGCTTGCCGAAGTCGATGAGCTTGCCGTGAATTCCGTGGCGCATCGCCCTCCACTTGTTCTCTTCGATGAGCGCCCTCGGGTAGTCACGCCAGCCCAGGTTGGCCATGCGCAGTTCTCGCAGCTGAAACACAAGCGCCTGGATGATGGCTACGAGACAGAGTGTCTCTTCCAACTTGGTCGTCAGGTCGCAGATCCGAAACTCCACCGTTGGATAGCGATGGTGCGCACGAATGTCCCACCAGATCTTCCCGGCGTCCTCGATACAGCCCGTGTCCACGAGGATGTTGACGTAATTGGACAGCTCGGAAGCAGATCGGAACTTGGATGGGATGCCCGTCCTGGGAAAGCGTCGAAACACCCCCGACCTCGTCGACTTCAAGCCCGACTCGCGCCCCAACCAAAAGGGGGAGGACGTGGACAGCGCGAGCAGGTGCGGAAGGAAGTACCGCGCCTCGTTCATGATCTCCACGGCCACGTCACTGTTGGGGACGCCCACGTGCACGTGCATCCCAAAGATCAGGTTTCCACGCGCCACATCCTGCATGTCATCGACAATCTGCAGGTATCGCTTGCGCCGGGTAATGCGCTGGTCTTTCCAGTCTGAGAAGGGGTGGGTCCCTACGGCGACGATGCGTGCACCGGTCTTCTCGGCACGCTCGATGACCATCCGTCGAAGCCTTCGAATATCTCGCCGAGCGTCTCGAATGTCCCGACATACCGGGGTCGCGACCTCCACCACCGACTGATGCAGCTCCGGCTGAAACATCAGGTTCTCACCGATGGCACGCTTGCCCTTGTGCATGCGCATCATCGTGTTGATGTGCGACTTCAACGCGCGGGTGTCAGGATGAACAATCGCGTACTCTTCCTCGACCCCCAGGGTGTAGGAATCCGGTGCAAGGCCCTCCATCGTGCCATCCCCATCCCCGACGCTGTCCGCTCCCATGGTCCATTCTCCTCGTGGCGCAACTCTGGGTAAATCGTAACAGAGCCAGGCCTCAGAAAGCGGACCCCGACCGAGGTTCCAGTCGGACTCGACTCAGGTCCCGGATCCCACGACAAAGGTAGGCACCATGCCGCCGCCACGCGTGACGTTGGCGAGAGGCCCCACCGCCAGACGGGTCAGGAACCCCCCCATGCGACCTCGAAATACGTAGGGATCGCGGTCCATCAAGAACATGTCCGACTGGCGATCCTGTCCCATCACCGGAAACTCACGGGTGGGCAACGGCACACGATCTTGCACCACGTAATGGGCAGCCTGGGCCTCGTCCAAGGCAGCCTCCCAAGCCTGAGCGTCCATCTGCCAACCGAGGAAGACGCCACGACCTCCGTAGGCATCGTCGGGCTTCAGGACCAGGTGTTCGCGACCCTGGCGGATGTAGTCGAGCAGATCAATCGTTGGCGCGCCCTCTGCAGCGGGGCCCGTGGTCCGAATGTCTCGCACCAAGCGGGTCCAGGGAATGCATTGATCGATGGTCGCTCGTTCCTCGGGACGCAGGTCCACCGGCGAAGTGGGATCCGTAAGCTCGGCGAACAAGCGCTTCCGATGCAGAATGGCCGTTCGAAACGGATTGACCATACAGACCGCGCGCTGCCGGGCGGCCTCGACCAGAGTGGCGACGTCTTCCGGGCGGGCGGCACAGTCCACGACCAAGACCCGGCGGTAGACCAGGTCGATACGAAAATCGCCAGCCCAGAGTCGCCCGTGGCGAAGCTCGAGATCTCGGGGATCGGCCACGACCGTAGGGTATCCAGCACGACCGAAGGCTTGTGCCAGAAGGTGAAACTCGGGAGTTGTGGGGCTCGTTCGCCAGTCCACAATGGCTATACGCGGCTTCCCAGCACCCCGCCCCCACTCGTTGTAGGTGGTCAAGAGGGCCTGGAGGAGCCAGCCCACGACACGAAGGGGCCGCACTTCGGCATGTTGCCTGAGCCTCTCCATGGGATTCATGTCGCGAAACATCCGGGCCAGTAGGTCGTGGTAGGCGATGCCAGCTGGTGCCTCGGCGTTGAGCTCGACAAAGGAAAAGGCGCTGCCATCTTCGAATGCATCGAGTCGGGTTGTGATCCCGATCTTCTCGAAGCCCGGATCGATCGCCACCAGCTTCCGCACAGCGGGCATCAAGCCGAGACGATCGAGCCAATCATCTCCCGCAGTGATGTGGATCCGGACCTGACGGATGGCTGCCATCAGCCGCCTGCAGATGCCCTCCAGACGCACCAACTGGGTCGGGGTCACAAAGGCTGGCCGTAGGACGCGACACAAAGGACGATCGTCGAAGCAAGCCCCGTGCTCCATCTGCCATGCAAGAAGACGATCACAGCCTTCCCCACCCAACGTTGGATCGGCAAGGACATCGGCGTCCCACTGACGCCGGAGGTGATCGAGGGATTCCACGGACGGATTGTCCCCCATTCCAACGCGGAGCGCGCGCAAGGTCGACGATCGGCAATGCTTGACGGTCCCTCGGCGCAGGTGTTAGGTCCGCCCTCCGAACATGAGCAACACAGTTCAAATTCACCAGGCACTCCTAGACAGCCTCAAGGAGGACTCCCCACCCCGACTGGACGAACACGGTCGGCAGGTGCGCTGCCTGTTGATGTATTCCGGCGGGCTCGACAGCACGCTGGCCGGTGTCCTCCTGCGCATGCAAGGCATCGAGGTGATCGCCATCAACATGTTCACGGGCTTCTGCCTGACGGATCACAAGCGAAAGATGGGACACCGGCGGAAGGACGGCTCTCGATATCAGAACGAGGCCATTGTGGGAGCGGCCGGGCTGGAGATCCCCGTCGAGGTCGTGGATGTCCGCGAGGGCTACTTGAAGGTGCTCACGGAGCCCAAGTACGGGTGGGGCTCCGCGGTCAATCCCTGCATTGACTGCAGAATCCACATGTTCGGTCACGCCAACCGCGAGCTGCTCGCCGAGTACGACGCACACTTCATTGCCACAGGAGAGGTGCTGGGGCAGAGGCCCATGACTCAGATGAAGCGCCAGATGGGCATCATTGAGCGCGACACTGATCTGCAGCGCATGATTGTTCGACCTCTCTGTCAGGGCCTTCTGGACGTCACCATCCCCGAGGAACGTGGGTGGGTCGATCGCGAGCGACTCCTGTCCATCACTGGCCGGGGGCGAAAGCCGCAAATCCAGCTGGCTCGGGAGCTCGGGATTCTGGACTACCCGCAACCCGCAGGCGGCTGTTGTTTTCTGACGGACGGCAACTACGGCAAGCGATTGCGGGACACGATCGACCACAAGCCCGCGGACGAGGTCACTTTTGACGACGTGCTCGTACTCAAGGTCGGACGACACTTCCGACTGCCTGGCGGCAACAAGCTGGTGGTCGGCCGCAACCACGAGGAGAACGAGCTCCTCAGGGGATACTGGCACCTCGGACCGTTCCTGAGAGTGCGCGGCGTGCCCGGACCCTTGTGTCTCTACGTGGGCAACCCGGCGTCCTCCGACTTCCCGCTGGCTCTCCAGGTGGCAGCCCGCTATGCCGACTGCCCCAACGAGGCAGAGGTGGACGTGGAGGTCTTGAACCAGGACGAACTGCAACGGCTTGTCCAGACGGTGCCCCTCGATCCCGGCGAAGAGAACGCCTGGAAGATCTACTGAAGGCGATGCAGGGCTCAGGCTGCCGGAAGCCCCAGCTCCCGGCGAACATCGCCCACCAGATACAAGCTGCCAGCCACCACAACCTCAGCGCTGTCGTCCAGCTCGTCTCGGAGGCGCTGGACGGCCTCTCTGGCGTTGTCGGCGGTGACCACCACAGGGGGCGAGTCCGCGCGCGCTCGCACCGCCTCGGCCAACACGCCGGGAGCCTCGAAGCGGTCGCTCGTCAGCCCAGAGGTGCACCACACCTGGTCCACGTGCGGCAGCAGCGCCTCAAGCATCGGTTCTCGCACCTTCTCCCTCATGGCAGCCAACAACAGGACACGTCGCTCAGGCCGAGGGCGCCGGCCGAGCTCCTGGGCTAAGCAATGGGCCGCCTCGGGGTTGTGGGCTCCATCGAGGAGAAACTGGGGCCCAGGCTCGCCAGGAACCAACTCCAGTCGTCCCGCGACCTGGGTGCTGGCCAAGGCCTCTGTGACGCCCTGATCAGTAGGCAAGGGCGTACCACGAACCGTGGCGAGGGCCTCCACAGCAGCCAATGCACACGCTGCGTTACCCGCCTGGTGATCGCCGGCGGGCCCCAGCGGGACATCCCGCACGCTGAGGCGGGGGCCTTGGTAGCTAAAGCCCGAGTCGGTCCGCTGAGCCTCGAACTCCCGGCCGAGCCGCCAGAGCTGACACCCCACAGCCTTGGCTTCTTCTGCGATCACCTCGAGGCAGTCGGACTGATGGACGGCGGTCACCAGGACGCCACCGGGCGGCGCTATGCGAGCTTTCGTGCGAGCAATCGTGGGAAGGTCCGAGCCCAGGATGTGCTGATGATCGCGTCCCACGCTCACCAGCGCCGCTACTGCGGGATCACAGCCTCGACTGGCGTCGAACTCCCCGCCGAGACCCACCTCAACAACCGCTGCGTCCACCCCTTCGTCCTGGAAGTAGCGGAGGGCCAAGAGGATCCCCAGCTCAAAGTAGGTGATCCCGGGAACGCCGTCTGAACAATCGATCAACGGACGGAGTTCTGTCGTGAGTCGATCCAGTCGGCTCTCCGCAGCGATGACGCCGTCGATCCGGAACCGCTCCCGATAGTGCATGAGGTGGGGCGAGACGGTACTGCCCACCCTCAGTCCAGCCGAACCAAGGAGCTGCGTGGCGAACGCGACCGTCGAGCCCTTGCCGTTGGTGCCACCCACCAGGATGCTGGGAAAGCGCTTCTGCGGATTCCCGACCCGAGCCAGCGCCGTGCGAATGTTGTCTAGACCAAGCTTGACGCCACGCAACTGCACGTCGTCGAGCCAGCCCTCAAGTGGGCCTGGCACGCGAACTCCGTCCACAGAGTCTAATCGCAGAGAAGGTCTAGGATCGCGGCCATACGCTCCCGCAATTCCCGGCGGTCGACGACCTGATCCACCATCCCATGGTCGAGTAGGAACTCGGACCGCTGGAAGCCCTCGGGCAAGACCTGGCGAATCGTCTGCTCGATCACCCGCGGTCCCGCAAACCCAATGAGCGATCGGGGCTCGGCCAGGATGAGATCCCCGAGCATGGCAAACGAGGCCGCTACCCCCCCCGTCGTGGGGTGCGTGAGCAACGAGATGTAAGGAATGCCAGCGTCACGAAGCTTGCCCAGAGCCGCCGTACTGCGCGCCATCTGCATGAGGGACAAGACCCCCTCCTGCATGCGCGCACCGCCGGAGGCATTCACACAGATCACCGGTCGTCCTTCAGCCAGGCCCAGCTCGAACAGGCGAGTAACCTTCTCGCCCACCACCGAGCCCATAGACCCACCCATGAACGAAAAGAGGAAGGTACCAATGGCAATGGGCCGCCCCGAGAGGTTGGCTCGGCCGTAGATAAAGGCAGAGTCCCGCCCCGTCTTGCTGATCGCCGCCTTGAGACGACCCGCATAGGGCTTGCTGTCTTCGAACTCAAGGGGGTCGCGGGACGTCAGGCCGGAGTCTATCTCGGCGAAGGTGCCTGGATCGACCAGGAATGCCAGGCGCTCCATTCCACCAATGCGGTGATGATGCCCACAGTGGCTACACACCATCGCAGCCTGTTCCAGGGCGTCAGCTCGGACAAACTCAGCGCATCCGTCGCACTTTCGCCACATGCCTGAGAGAGCGTCACCCACAGGCTTGGCATCCGTCTGAGGAACCTTTCCACCGCGTTCGCGGTGGAACCAATCGGCACCGCCGCCTTCGGGAGTCTTGTCAGCAGCCACGCTGCCCCTCCTTCCTGAACCCAACACCGCTGGTGCAATGCGTCAACACGACCCGGCGCGCGGTCAGCGCGCCATGCACCATAGAGAGGACGCCGATATTACAGAGCGTCCACGAAATGCACCACCGCATCATGAAACTGCCTACGAAAGGTACCCATAGCGCTGCCGCCCTCTCGATTTGGGTGGACCCGGTTCGACAGCAGGATCACCGCAACAGCCCTCTCGGGATCGATCCAAAGAGACGTGCCCGTGAAGCCGAGGTGACCATGAGACTGCCGGGACAGGAGCTGGCCAGCCGTCGAGTTCTCAGAGCTGACCGTGTCCCACCCCAGGGAGTGGGTTCCACCCGTTGACGGCCGCGACCAAGCCTCGTCGCGCAAGGCCCTCGGCAGAAAACCTATCTCTGGGGCATCCCACCAGCCACGGGCAAAGGCAGCCACCTCAGCCGCCGTGCCGTAGAGGCCTGCATGGGGAGCGACCCCGCCCATGGCCCACGCGTTGTCATCGTGGACCTCCCCCACCAACAAGCCCCGGCGGGGACACTCTTCGGTGGCTGCGATGGAGCCTGACGAGAGCAATGCCCCCGCCTCTTCAGGCCCACCTCCCACCGGGCGGAAGCCAGTTCCTGCGAGACCCAAAGGAATCAACACTTCCTCTTGAACCAACGCTTCAAGTCCTCGGCCGGAGATCCGCTCCAGCAGAACCATGAGCACTAGAAAACCCACATCCGAGTACACAGCTGGCTCGCTCGGGTCCCGCTCCAGGTCCTCTGCAAGGGCTGCCTTCAAGATCTCTGCGGAGCCGTCACCACGGACCTGCTCATAGTATGGGCGCCACGCAGGCAGCCCGCTCCTATGCTCTAGCAAAGCTCTAGGTGTTACACCATAAAGGCCTGTCACTTCTATAGTTCTTCCCACGTCCATATCGAGATCGAGCTCGCCCGACGCAACGAGGCGAAGGGCAACCGTTGCCGTGTACAGCTTGGTCAGAGAGGCCAAGTCGTACGACGTGTCCACCTCGACGGGAGCTCCCGGTGGCCGGGTCGAAACACGCCCCGTGGCGAATTCGAGGAGGGTCGAGGGACCACTCAGCGCTTCGACGCGCGCCACAGCGCCCGGGAACACACCCTCAGCGACAGCCTGATGGAGAACCTCAGCGACGCCCTCAGCAGCACCCTCAGGTCCCAAGGCCGCTCTCCCGGAAACGAACAGTCCCCTCTCCGGCATCCACGTCCACTTTGATGCCCAGTGGAAATGCCATGTTGGGCGAGCCGTGGCCAAAGGGCAGGCCCATCAACACAGGAACAGGAATGCGCCGAAACACTCGGTCGATAGCATCGCGGAATCCAATGGCACCATCGGGCTCGTCACAGTTCACGAAGTCTCCGAACACCACCGCCTCGGCCCCATCGAAGAGACCGCACTGCTCCAACTGGGTCAGCATGCGGTCGACGCGGTAAGGCCGTTCTCCCACATCCTCCAGAAAGAGAACAGCTCCCGTCGTGTCCAACTGGTAGGGCGTGCCACAGGTCGCCGCGAGCAGGGACAAGGAGCCACCCACAGCTCTGCCGCGCGCCGTGCCCGGCGCAACACACCATTGGTAGGCATCAGGCAGCTGACTGGTGAGTTCTTGGCGACCCAGTTCACCCGCCAGCAGAGCTCGAAGCTGGGTCGTCCCAGCCTCATCACTGCCCCGTCCGAGAGACCCAACCATGGGCCCGTGAAAGCACGTGGTCTCAGCTGAAGACACCACCCACTGCAAGAGCGCGGTCAAGTCGGAGCAACCCACGATCACCTTGGGGTGGTCCCGAAATAGGTTGGGATCCAACAGAGGGAGGACGGTCGTCAGGCCGTAGCCGCCCCGCACCGGCAACACCGCCCGCGCCTCTTCATCAGCCCAGGCTTCATGGAGTTCTGCAGCCCGCCGCTCCGGGGCCCCGGCCAGATAGAGTTCTCGGTCAGCAATGTCATCGCGCATCCGCACCCGGTAGCCCCACGACTCCAGCACTTGGACACCAGCATTGAGGTCTTCGGCTTGGAATGGGGACGCCGGGGCAACGACGCGAACGACATCGCCAGCCTGGAGCGGCAGAGGCTTGGTCATCGGAGACGGTCTGGGCACTTGCAGACTCTTGGAGAGAAGTGGCGCTCCCGGCAGGATTCGAACCTGCGGCCCTTCGCTTAGGAGGCGAATGCTCTATCCTGCTGAGCTACGGGAGCAGTTTGCGTCTTTTGGGGGCGGCAAAGCCTCGCGCAGGTGCGCCTCTTTTGCAAGGCCCAGACACAACCAAGGGGACTGTCTTGTACCTTGACCCCCCTGAGGTCAGGTGCTAGCTGTCTGGGCAGGCCGATTGGATGCCAGAAGGGCCTGGCGACCAGCCTGACGAGGTCTCGATGTACCGCAATCCACCTCTAGTTCGCGCCTTCTGGCCCCTCTTCTACACAGCACTGTTCGTAGGAGCGGCAGGCTGTGGCTGCGAGGAAGATCCGGGTCTCGACCCGCTGGAGCCAGACCCAGTAGTCGACGCGTCCTGGAACCGAGGCTTCTACTTGGACATGGCCCTCGACGGAGAGGGCGACCCCTGGCTCGCGTACCAGGACCGCGACACCACGGCGCTCAACATTGCCCACGGCACAGGCGATCCCGTGGAGTTCACCCACTGGGCAGTGGATGGACATGGAGCAGCGGAGGGCGGAATGTTGGTGGGCGCCTTTGATGGTGGCTATTACGCATCGGTGGCGGTGAGCCCTGAAGGATCGGTTCACGCAACGCACTGGAGCCGGGACAATGACGGTCAACTTCGCCATGCGGTGCGGCAAGGGGACAGCTGGACCACGACCGTTGTGGACTACGGCGGAGTAGGACAGTTCACCTCGCTGGGCCTCCGCAATGGTGAGCCCATCGTTGCCTACTACAACTACGATGATCGAGCGCTCAAGGTGGCATGGAAGAGCGAGCAGACCTGGTCCAACGAGACTGTGGATGCGGGCGAGTTGACTCAGGACGGCATTGACGATGGCGCCACACTCGCTGATGTGGGCCGCTACGCCGACCTCCTGGTCACGGCAGACGGGACTACCTACATCGCCTACTTCGACCACGCCAACGGGAACCTCAAGGTGGCAGTGGGCGGCCCGGGCAATTGGACCGTCGACACCTGGTATGGAGAGGGCACTGGCCGCGCTGGAGCTTGGCCTAACCTGAGCGAAGCAGGCGGCGCTGTCCACGTGGCCTTCCAGGACGAGACCGCCTCTGCTGTCCTGTTTGGGCAGTGGACAGGTGCCGAGCTGGCACCTGCCGCAGGAAGCACCACCGGCCTCACCGTCGCGGCTCGCCAGTTCGTAGGTCCCGACCCAGCCACCGCCTGGGTGTCGGGCTCGCCGGTCATCATGTATCACGACGGCGTCGAAAACGACGCCCTGTTAGCCACCATGGGGCCTGAGGGATGGACCTCTACGATCTTCGCGGCCGATGGCGCCGTGGGCTTCCACAACCAAATGGCTGCGGACGACTCAGGCAACGTAAACTGGGCTTGTTTCAACCACAGCACAACCGACATCAGCTTCCAGCGATTCACCCCTTGATGGTGGTTCTGCCCGGTGCCCAGTCTCCTCGCTCCCCAGACCAGGACGGTAGCTAGAGAGGGGGGCAGCCCCGTGGTCTCCATGACCCGCTGGGCAATCGCTGTCGCCATCCTGACGGCCCTGTTGCTACCGGCACATGCGCTGTCCGGCGAAGGTTCTGGAGTCGAGAACGACCGCCTGGCTAGCCGCTACGGTCCGAAGGTACGCAAGACCCGTGCTCAGGCACTAAAGCAAGACTTGGACAATGACGGAGTGCCGGACAAGTTCGACGAGTGCCCCGGGCAGAAGGAAGACCTCGACGACTACGAAGACCAGGATGGCTGCCCCGAGCTGGACAACGACGAGGATCGGATCCCCGACGTCTATGACACCTGTCCATTAGAGGCTGAGGACATCGATGGCTTTGAGGACGCCGATGGCTGTCCGGACCCAGACAACGATGGAGACGGGATCCTCGACGTCCTGGACGGCTGCCCCAACCTACCCGAAGACTTCGATGGCTTCGAGGATCTCGGGGGCTGCCCCGACCCAGACAACGATCGAGACGGTATCCGCGACGATGAAGACACATGCCCGGATCGACCCGAGCGCTGGAACCGCTATCGAGACCGCGACGGCTGCCCCGACTGAGCTGCGGGATCAGAGAGCGTCTGTCGTCTTGTCGTAGATCACGCTCTCTTCAGGTCCGTACTTGACCTCGCGGACCTCGCAGGCACCTTCCGCAGGCTCGCACCAGCAATCCCGCTTGGTCTTCCAGACACCGTACTTCTTCCCCTCACGATACGTGCCTTCAGAGCACACCTCAGACCGATTTCGGGAAGTCCAGGTGCCGCGGGTTGCCATTCCCGACGGATCGCAGGTGTAGTAGCGCGCCCTCGGGCGGCTCTGCCACTCGCCGTGTAGCTTGCCGTCTCGGTAACTCCCCTTCTCAATCCACCAGTCACACTGGCCGTCGTATTTCACATAGGCGCCCGTCTTGCGGCCCTCGACGTAGATCTGGGTGCTGGCCAGTGTGCTGCTAGGAATCGCCGGATCCACGGGCACCGGCATATTGTGGAACGCCCACTTGCCTGTGCGCTGGTCCGCCTTGAACTGTCCCTTCTCCTTCAGATCTCCGCTGGGGTAGTTGGCGACGTAGGCCCCCTCCTTTTTGCCCTCTTTCCACTCGACCACGCTCTTGAGAACATCCGGCGCATGCCAGTGGGAGAACGTCCCATCCTTCAACAACCGACCGCTCTGGTCCGTTCGACCCCACAGCAACATGCCGCGACTTACAAGAGCGCCATCATCCCTCCAGGTCTGCCACAGCAAGTGCGTATCCCCCGACACCGGCGCGATCTCTTCAGCCAGCTGCGCATTCTCAGCCCAAGCGCGCGTCCACACCAGCCGACCTCCATCGTCGTAGTCACTGGACCGGCGCTTCTCCCCCGAGTCGTACCACTGCCGGTCTCGCACCAGAATGCCTCGCTTGAAGTGCTGTTCCTCTACCCGACTCCCTGCGACCGACCACCGGTCGGCTCGCAGTCGGCGTGGATCCAGTAGATCTCGGTCAATGCGGTCCAGTTCAACCACTCTCGGCGCATCACCAGCCCCAGGAACCACCTCGAGCGCACAGACAGTCCCGACCATCCCATCGAGCCGGTTCATCACCTCCAACTCCGAGACCTCGCCCGACGGAGACCATCCATCGATGGAAGTGACCGCATCCCCTGTCTGCAGGCCCGCGGCAGCGGCCGGCCCCGAGGGGACGACGCGGGCGATCAACAGCCGCTCTCCCACCTGAACCTCAAGACCCACCGAGCCCGCATGGTCCGACGGAGCCACCGTTGCAGGCACCGACTCGTCGTAGACCAGCTGGCGCATCTTCGCGCCAGAGCCATCGAACTCGGCGTAGTCCATCACCCGCCCGGCTTCGCCGTAGGAGCGGGCCACGCGGACTGCACCGGTGTCGTAGTAGTCGTTCCGTTCGGTGGGATAGCCAAGCACAAACTCGGTTTGGTTGAGGAGAACTCCCGCCTCGCTCCAGCGCTTTATGCGGCCCTTGGGGCCATGGACCCCTTCCTCCTCGTAGATCATCGTGCCGGTGTCCGCCCAGCGCTGCCTGAGTGTCTGGACGCCATCCACCCAGGTCGCATACTCCACCTTAGTGCCGCTCTCGGACCACCGTGTCTCACGAACTCGCAGGCCTTGCTCGTACTCTTCTTCGTGCAGAACTGCGCCGCTCTCTGCACGCTGCCTGTGGGTTCCCACGGGGACTCCGTCCTCGAATGGGCGAACGAGCTTCTCGACACCGTTGGGATACCACTCGGTCCATGTGCCCCAGTGCTTGTCGTTGCGGAACGAACCGGAGGTTGAGCGACTGCCATCGGCATGCCAACTCTCAAATCGCCCGTGCTTCAACCCGTCCTTGAACTCGCCCTTGTCGGCGATGCGCCCATCGGCGTACCTTCGTCTGAATGGTCCGTGTGCCGTCCCATCGGACAACTCACATCGGAAGCCGCCATCGTCGAGCGTGACCTTGGTCGCCTGATCGGGACACCGGGTGATGTAGTCCGAGAGCTGTCCACCACAGCCGCGGATGCCCAGCACGAGCACCACTCCCACCAGGGCAAGGATCAGCACTGCCGGAAGACGGGATGGCCCCGATCCTCCGTTCTCAACGGCCTCTTCAGTCATCGGAAGCTCCCACCGCGCGCCCCCGCTCTCGGACTTCCGGGAGCTCCTAACGCAGCGCTCAATCTATCAGAGCCGGGACGCAGAGGCCCAACCCACCCGCTAGGCTCAACCCGAACCGCAGGTATTCAAAGCCTGGTTCATCTTGGTGAGAAAACGATCCGCCGGCTCGAAACCGGTGAGCGTAAGTTCATCCACCACCGACCCGTCAGGACAGATGAAGTAGACCGCCGGAAGTCCACGAAAGCCATAGCGGTCCTTCAAGGCCTCGAACTCGGGAGTGCTGCGGGTGCCATCGATCATCACGGGGACAAACTCCGCGGCACAGTCCATCACGGCAGGATCCGTGTACGTAAAGTGTTCGAGTTCTTTGCAGGCTGCACACCAGTCAGCTGTGAAGTCCAGAATGACCGGCTTGCTTTCGGCCTGCGCTCGCACCAGACCGTCCTCGTGGCTCCCAGACCAGACCATGCCGGCCTCAGCCTCCCCGCCCCGCAGCGTCCAGAGCCCACCCGCCAACAAGCACACACCGAGCAACAAACGGATGGGCTTACCGGAAGCAAACAGTCGCACGTTGGCGTCGCCTCCCGCCAACGAGACACTCGAGCCCGCCGCAACACCCGCACCCAGCACAATGGTGAACACCCACAGACCAGTGACTACGGAGCTAGCCAAGCCCGGCACTTCGCCCTTGCCATAGGCAACAGTCACAGCTTGGTCGATGTAATAGACGGCGACGGCAACCAAGACGGCTCCGAACACTTTCTTGACCGTGACCATCCAGGGGCCCGAGCGGGGCATGGACGCCAGCGTGCCAGCGAATGTGCCGATGACGAGAAACAACATGCCCAGACCCAGGGAGTAGGCCAGCATCACGAGGAAGCCTGGCAGGAGGCTATGGGGAAAGGACTCGGCAATCCAGAGCAACAGAAACGCAACGATGGGCCCCGTGCATGGCGCCGCGACAATCCCGGCCACGATGCCCACCACGAACGCACCGAGGCTCCCCTCGCCTCCCGCCTGGGAGGCGCGCGTCGTCACTCCGGTGGGCAACGCGAATTCATAGGCGCCAAACATGGCGGCCGCGAGGGCGACCATGACCAGAGCAACGCCAGCCAGCACCCGCCAGTCCTGAAGGGCCTCCCCAAACATCCCACCAGTCTTGGCAGCGAACAAGCCGAGGACGGTATAGGTGGCGCAGATCCCCGCCACGTACACCACCGTCAGGTAGAAACACTTGAGCCGACCCTGGTCGGCGGATGCGCCAATCACGCTGACGGTGATGGGAATCATCGGATAGACGCACGGCGTAAATGAAGAGGCTATCCCTCCCAGGAACACAATAAAGAGGACAGTCAGGAACGATCCAGAACGAAGCAAAGAGAGTCCACTCAGCGCCTCCTGTCCTTCGCCATCCTTACCACCCATGGCGACCGCCTCACTGAGTGACCCGAGGATGCGGTCAATCAACCCACCAGCCCCAGCCCCCTTGCTCCCGGCGACCCCGGAGCACGCGCTACTGGCAGCATCGGCAGAGCCCAAGGGACGCTGACTTATGGGAGCGGACCCGGCCGACTCTGCTCCGCTAGGAGCCGCCTCCGAGCCCGAGGCAGTTTCGCCCCCACCTTCGCCACCAGTCGCTCCAGCAACACCCGAACCCACAGGCGCAGAGGTGGCCCCTTCGACGCTCGGCACCGTGGCGCCCCCAGCGACCGTCAGGGCAAAGACCAGCTGCTCACGGGCTGGAAAGAGACAGTAGTTCTTGGGGATGTTGCAGCCCTGCCACTTCGCCTCCACGCCCACCTGACGAGCTCCCGGAGCAGCGTCCGCGGGGACCGCAACCGGCACGGTCACCTGGAAGTTCTCGAGGAACACCTCCCGTTCCATCTCACTGACCTTGTCGAACTTCACCTTCCCCGGCGGAAACTGGGCCTCTTGAGCTGATAAGCCCGCCGCATTCACGACCTCTACCGAAGACATGTCCCGATAGATGAAGTGGTCCTTGAGCACCTGATATTCGACAACCAAGTCCACAACGGAGCCCGGCGCGACGGGACTCGAGGGAGCCTTCGCAACCACAGCGAACGGATTGTCGGCATCGAGCGCTGGAGCGAGCCCCGGGATCAATGCCGCTCCCAAGGTAGTGAGGAAGAGAAGCAGGACTGCTGAGGGTCTTCGGAGCATGAGATCTCGGGGAGTGGATGTCATCAGCGGCGCGCTGAGTGGCGAAAGGGTACCGGGATTCCGCAAAAGGAGCGTCGAATATTCGTAGTGTATCCAGCGATACCGGGCAAGGGCTTGCGAACAACAGCCCCCCTTCTATCCTCTGCCGCCATGGACGTAGCGATCCTCATCCCGGCCCTCAACGAGGAGGCCTGCCTTCCCGGTGTCCTGGCTGCAATACCGGAGAGCCTCAGCGCACGCGTCATCGTCGTGGACAACGGCTCGACAGACGCGACGTCCGAAGTCGCGTTGGCTGCTGGGGCCGTGGTCCTGAGGGAACCAAGCCGCGGCTACGGTTCGGCTTGCATGCGAGGGATCTCGTGGCTTCGAGAGCAAAGCTCAGCTCCCGACGCGCTGGTCATCCTCGATGCCGACCATGCCGACGACCCGGCGGGTATTCCCGCCCTCGTAGCGCTCCTGACCAACGAAGCAGCAGATCTAGTCTTGACCACCCGAACCCAGGGCACGGCGGAGCCTGGATCGCTGAGCGCCATTCAATACTGGGGGAACCGCCTCCAGACCGCAGCAATCAACCGACGCTTTGGCCTCAGCCTGACCGACATGGGTCCACTCCGAGCCATCGCCTGGGGCCCCCTCCTCACCTTGTCCATGGAGGACGAGACTTGGGGCTGGAACGTGGAGATGGCCTGCAAGGCTGCAAGAGCGGGTCTGCGGATTGTGGAGGTCCCGGTGCCGTATCGATGCAGACCCCACGGCGAGAGCAAGATAAGTGGCTCGGTGCGCGGAGCGGTTCGTGCGGGAGGCCGGATCCTCTGGGCCCTGTGGCGCTACGCGCGCTAAGGGCAGGATCAACGAGCCGCAAACAGGTACCATCCCCTCCCCCTCCCCTGGAGCCGAGATCCGCCATGCCCCGTGGAATTCCCGAGTCTGTTCGCACCATCCACCTGATGGGAATCTGTGGCACCGGCATGGGAGCCTTTGCGGGGCTGCTCAAGGCGGCTGGCTATGAGGTGACGGGCTCGGACTCGGGGGTCTACCCCCCCATGTCCGATCAGCTGGAGGCGGCCGGCATCCCGTTGATGGAGGGATACCGGGCCGAGAACCTCGCAGCCAAGCCAGACCTCGTCGTCGTAGGCAACGTCATTCGACGGGACAACCCCGAGGCAGAGGCGTTGCGAGCCTTGGACCTCCACTACGCCTCCTTCCCCGAGACCCTCTCGACTCTCTTCCTTGCACACCGGCACCCGGTCGTTGTCACGGGAACCCACGGCAAGACGACGACGTGCTCGATCCTCGCCCACTGCCTCCATGCCCTGGGAACTGAGCCCGGCTTTCTCGTGGGAGGGGTCCTAGAGAACTTCGGCCGAAACTACCGAGTGGGAAACGAAGGAGCGCCTTTTGTCATCGAGGGGGACGAGTACGACACCGCCTACTTCGACAAGGTGCCCAAGTTCGTCCACTACCGACCCCAGAGCGCGATCATGACGTCGGTGGAGTTCGACCATGCGGACATCTATCGAGACCTAGACCACGTCAAGACCGCCTTTCGGTCCTTCGTCGACCTGCTCCCATCGGACGGCGTGCTCGTGGCCTGCGTAGACGGCGAGCACGTCCGAGCCGTGTGCTCCGAGGCCCGGTGTGCGGTCGAGGGCTACACCACCCGAGGTCATGCGGAGGCCACTTGGCAAGGAGAGGTGGTCGAGGCCAATCGGGACGGCATGGAGTTCCTCGTTCGCCGACACGGCGAGGAGGTGGGGCGATTCCAGGCCTGCTTGGTCGGGGAGCACAACCTGGCCAACCTGTGCGCCACCGTCGCCCTGCTCTCGAATCTGGGCCACAGCCCGACCGCCATTGCCGAGGCCTTGGCCAGCTATCGGGGGGTCAAGCGACGCCAGACGGTCTTCGCCGAGCCCCACGGGGTCACGCTGATTGATGACTTCGCCCACCACCCCACAGCAGTCAAGGCGACCATCGAAGCGACTCGACTTCGTTTTGGCGCGAGCCGGCGACTCTGGACGGTGTTCGAGCCACGGACAAACACCACCCGTCGGAATGTGTTCCAGGAAGACTACGGGAAGGCATTCACGAGCACCGATCTCCTGCTCGTAGCCCCAGTGCATCGCGCAGACTCGATCCCCGACGAGGAACGCTTCGATCCGTCCCAGCTAGTCCACGATGTACAAGACGGAGGCGTCGATGCCCGCTTGACCGTCGGGGTCGATGACATCATCACCCAATTGGCGGACGAGGCCCGTCCCGATGACGTCGTTCTGATCCTGTCCAACGGAGGCTTCGACGGGATCTACGAGCGCTTGCCCGCGGCCCTCCTCCAGGGTGGGCGCAGCTAGCTCCCCGCAGCAACCAAAACCCATGCTCCCTCTCCTGCCCGAAGAGCGCCGAATCACGCGGGCCGTGGACATCGCTCGCTCTCTCCCAGCGCGGCGACTCCGTGGATGGTTGTCACGCCTGCGTGGCCCCTCCACTCGCCTGGAGGCCCTATGGCTCACCAATGCCTCGGGCTATCGCATCCACTTGCATGTGCACGAGCCCGACGACGAGACCCCACGGGCAGCCGTTGTCCTAGTCCCGGGTCGAGACCACGCGGGCTCGGTGTTCTGTCGGGGTCTCTCGCTAATCTCGGCGGACGAGCTTGCCGCCGCTGGCATTCGAACGGTCCATTTTGACCCCGTGGGTCGCGGGCGCTCCTGGGGTCACGATGATTTCTGTGGCGTCGAGGGTCAGGATGCTCTGCGGGCGGTGCTGGACTTCGTGCACAGCCGACACAATGTTCTCCCGGACCGGGTGGGGGTCCTCAGCATGTCCATGGGACTCTCGCTTGCAGCGCCGGTGCTCGCCCGCGAGGGACGGCGCCTCAAGACCTCCTTCTTGTTGGACTGGGAGGGGCCAGCAACCCGAGATGTCCTCCTGCGGGGCAGTCCAATTCCATCGACAGCCCGAGCGGCACTCGCTCACGATCCAGACACGTTCTGGGCGGTGCGAGAGCCGATCGCCTGGATCGACCAGCTGCCCTGCCGATACGTGCGCATACAAGCTCGGAGGGACCACGCGCTGGGCGATCAGGGCATTGGCTGCGCCCTCAGCCTGCTGAATCAGGCCACCCGAGGCGCAGCCCGAGCCACTGAGCTCAACGACAACCCAAGCGACACAGCTTGGCGCCTTGACCAAGTGCCCGACTTGGACTGGGCACCGGAGTCCAGCGCAGCTCTCAATCGGCTCTTGATCCGAAAGATTGTCGAGCTGACGGGCACGCAACAAACCACCGGTTGAGACAAAGTAAATGGGCCACAGGACGCCTGAGTAGAAACGCGGTGTTGTCCCGCCCGAGAGACGGTGTTATGGCTTCGCGGATAGCCCAACGCTTCTAGCCACTGGCTTTCTAAAACCCGCCGCTCAGCGGCCACAACGTGCCCTATGGGCACAACATGGAGCCATCCAAGATGTACGCCTTCGAACGGATTCTCGTCCCCAGCGACCTGTCGAAGTGTGCGCGAAAGGCCCTCGGCCTCGCGATCTCTCTGGCAGTTCGGTACGACGCCGAGCTCTTCTTGCTGTTTGTAGATGACTCACGGCCCGACTCAGGGGCTTGGAAGAGCCACTCACGCATGAAGGCGGAGATGGACAACCTAGAGGACAACGAGCAGAAGCTGCTGTCCATCTATGAAGAGGTCGCTCAGGAAGTCAGCGAAGCAACAGGTCTGCCCCCCATCAACCGGGACCGACTGGCTGTGCGGGTGGGTGCCGGCGAGCCATCCCGCGAGATCCTCGCCGCCGCCGAGGACGCCCGCATTGACCTGGTGGTCATGGGCACCCACGGCCGGACCACCATCAAGGAGTTCTTCGTCGGTTCCACAACCGAACGGGTCGTCGAACAATCCACCTGCAACGTTCTCACGGTCAAGCCGGACGGCTATCCGTACCTGAGAGACTGACCTTGGCCGCGCCCCTGGCGCTGGAGGTCTCGGGGCTGAGCCGTGCCTACGGCAGCCATCGAGTGGTAGACCGCCTCGATCTCGAGGTGGCCGAAGGCGACATATACGGCTTTCTGGGCCCAAACGGCGCAGGCAAGACCACGACCATGCGGCTGATCCTGGGATTGATCCGCCGGGACGGGGGCGAGGTGCGCATCTTCGGAGAGTCCGATCCCGTGCGGTCCCGTTCTCTGGTGGGTGGGATCGTCGAAGGACCGCGCTTCTACCCCTATCTCTCGGGAATCGACAATCTGCGCGTCCTGGCGGCGTACTCGGGTGGGTGCACCGACGCTCGGATCATCGAACTGCTGGAGTTGGTGCGCATGAGGGACCGGGCCAACGACCCAGTGCGCACCTATTCGCTGGGCATGAAGCAACGTCTCGGCATTGCCCAGGCGCTGCTCGGTTCCCCGCGGCTCCTGCTCCTAGACGAGCCCAGCAATGGACTGGACCCCAAGGGCATGAAGGAGGTGCGGGACCTAATCCAGAGACTTCGAGAGGACCTCAAGGTGACCGTCTTTGTGTCCTCCCATCTACTCCACGAGCTGGACCTGCTCTGCACACGCATCGGCATCATCCAAGACGGAGTCAAGGTGGCGGAAGGCACCACTGAAGACCTCGTGCAACCCGGGGAGAACCTGGAGTCCTGCTTCTTGCGACTCACGGAACCCGGGGAAGCAGGGCAAATCCGATGAACCCTCCTCTGCTCGGGCTGTGCCTCGCCGAGTGGCGCAAAGCGAAGGGTCGCGGACTCGCCTACGCCGTCTTGCTGTTCGCCGCGGCCCACGGCGTCCTGGCAGCTCTGGTCTTGAAGGGGCTCGATGCGTTGCAGCAGAAAGCTCTGGCCAGTGGGGCACTGCCGTCTCCGGCTCTCGGGCCTGGCGCCGGACCCCAAGACCCCTTCGATCTGCTCGTCGCTGGCGAAGCCGCACTCCACATGGCCGTGTTCCCCGTCAACGGCTTCGCTCTGTTGCTCCTCGCCGCCATGGTCTGGGCCGAAGACTTCTCGCTGGGTACGCTCGCCATGCTCTTCGTCCGCCCGGTGTCCAGGGGTCGAGTGTTCCTGGCGAAGTCCATTGTGCTGCTGGCAGCAGCGGCCATGTCGATTGGAATCGCCCTGTGCACAGCCCTCACGCTGGGAGCCATCCTGAGCGGATTCAGCGCTGAACTGGAGCAGCTTCAGACGATGCCCCTGGTGGGCTGGATGGCCTCCGAGCCCAGCATGGGGGCTCGGGCTGCTCGGCTGATCTCGGGTTGGCTGGCCGGAACACTGTTGATGGCGCCAGCGCTGGGCCTCGCCGCTCTCGTTGCCGCCCTGACACGCTCACCGGTGCTGACCCTGTTCGGAACACTCTTATTGCTGGTGGGTGACTTCTTCGTCTTCCTTGCGCTGTCCGCCTGGGGCAAGACCTCCTTGGAGTCTGCTGAGTTGGCTGGCTTCTGGGCTGGTTGGACCCTATGGGGAAGCCGCTCGTTCTTCCCGCTCCATGGGCCGGCCACGATCGTCAGCCAAGGCCTGGGCAGTCTCTGCATCACCTTGGCCTACAGCATCTTGTTCTTCGGTCTGGCGCTCTGGCTCTTCGTGCGACGGGATGTCACCTGACACGCCTGGCATCAGGTGCCCGTTCCGCCCCTTCCATCGGGCGGCATCAAGCTAGTCCCACTCGTTGGGACGATCGAAGCCCACAGCAACGCGCTGGTACCCGAGGGTGCGGACCAGCTCGCGGAACCTCGCGTAGTACACCTCCCCGTCGGACAGGCCCAGCTCACAGGCTGTGAGAACAGCCCGATGCGCGTCCCGAACCAAGCGAATCTCAAGGGGGGGGATGTAGCGATCGTTCCCGGCCTGCTGAAGTTCGTAGAGCAAGGCATCCACCCGCCTTCTCAGAGCCTTCTCCAGGCGATCGGGGATCCGCGGAGGCAACTCGGGCAAGTTCATCTGTGCCATGTGCTCGTCGGTGGCGTCCGAGACAGTCTGTGTGGGTGATCGCCTTGGGCGCGGGGAACTCTCGTCTCGGTTGCGACTCATGACACTGAGCTCCCTCTGCGCGCGAGCGGTGTCCCCCAGCTACAGGCCGCGGTCGACCTCAACTCGAACGTTGGGCACCAGGCACTCGACACCACGGCGACTGTGGTCCGGCAGCTGTAGCGACGAAGCCCTCTTCGTGCCAGAGCAGTCTATCTCTGAACAGCCTCTGTGGTTAGTCGTGTTTGCCGGTGGGGCACCCAGCGGAGCTGCTCACCTCGGGGGGACTTGCTGGGGCCAGGACGGGGACGAGCGGCGGCCCGAGAGATCGAGGCGACTTCTCATGGACCAGGTGTTGGGGTCTGGGCTCCGAGGCCCCCACCCGAGACCCAACGCCGGGGAGCCGCTCCCCCCACGATCACGCCACCATCGGGCAGCAGCGCGAAGGTGCCATTGGCGCTGGAAGGCCCAACGACGGCCGTCCTCTGCCAACCGTCGCCACTGGGTTGGTAGGTCGTCACCTCGCCATTGCCACCGGCGACGAGCCGACCCGCCCCGAAGTCAATCTTCTCTACCGCGTACTGCGTAGCCTGTTCTTCCACCAACTGGACCCGCCAGACGCCATCGCCCGCCCGGCGACCCACGCTGGGCCGATAGCGAGCCAGCTTCCCGTAGTTCTTGTGCCAACCATCTCCGAACAACAACTCGTCCTTGCCGTCTCCATCGATGTCCTGGGCCCCCACGGCACGCACACCACGGACCGTAGGTACCATCTCGAAGCTGCCGTCTTCTTGAAGGACACGAAGATCGCCATCCATGGATGCGTCCTCCCCGTAGAGTCGACCGACGGCCACCTCGGGGACACCATCACCATCGAAGTCTCCGGCGGCCCGAGCCATTCCCATGCGAAGCCGGTGGGACTCCAACCAGCGGGGCTCCGCACCCGAACGCGACAGCACCCCACCGCGAACGACGAAGCGCGACTCGAAGGCCGACAGATACACATCGAAGGTCCCGTCTGGCCTGGGCCAGGGAAACACTGCCGTGGCCTGATTTCGCGGCCCCCGATCCTTCCAGAGGGGCAAGACGATGGTGGAGGAGCCCTGCTGGTCCAGGAGAATCACCTCGAGCGGCGCCTTCGGAAAACCCCGGCCGATGCCGAACGCAGCCACGACCTCGTCCCGCCCGTCACCATCCAGGTCCGAGGCATGCCATGCCTGGAGGCGCCCCTCTGCAGTCATGCGGCCATGCAGGGACGGTGCGGGAGCACTGGTGGGCCACGTACCCCAGCGGACCTCGTTGCCCGATGCGACGAGAAGCTCTTGGGCCCCGTCTCCATCAAGATCAGCGACGAGCACCTGATCCGCAGACTCCAACGGGGGCAAGGTGGCTCCGGAGGAAGGCTTCCTCTCTGCGGATGAGGAAGATTCTGCCTCTTTGGACGACAGCTTTGGCTGCGGTTCGGCTACGTCACCCTTCTCCGAGTGAGGCTGATCACCAGCGGCGTCGGAGACGCTCTCGGTCTTGCACGAAGTGCCGAGACCAAGGACAAGGCCCAAGGCCAGGAGAAGAAACGTCAACCCCGAAGCACGACCTCTCAGGCCCGCTGGGCGCTTGGATGGTCCCTGACCGTCATCCTCTACAAAGGCAGGCAAGGCAATGCCGCTGACTCGTTCCCTGAGCGCGGCATGGAGGGCTAGGCCCACATCCTCGGGGACGTCGAAGTGGGCTACACCGCGGACCCGATCGAGGCGATGCAGGTAATAGGGCTTGATGCCACCGTCCACCAGCCCTTCACACAGGGCTGTTAGGACCTCCACATCGTCGTTCACGCCCTTCAACAGCACCGACTGATTCAGCACCGGCATGCCCGCTTCCGAAAACGCTCGACAAGCATCGATAGCGGCCGGGGCCAGCTCGCGGGGATGGTTGAAGTGGGTGACGATCCAAACCGACAGACGGGAGCTGCCCAGAGCCAGCAGTAGACTCTCCGTGACTCGCTGAGGCAACACCACGGGCATGCGGGTGTGCACCCGCAGGCGGCGAACGTGGGGAATGCCTGCGATCTTGGTCACGAGGCTTCCCAGCGCGGCATCCGTCAGGCTCAAGGGATCGCCGCCCGAGAGGATGACCTCGGCTATGGATGGATCATCAGCTACTACCTGCAAGGCGGCCTCAAGGGGCGCCCCACTGTCGCGTAGTTCGTCGTAGGGATAGTTGCGCCGAAAACAAAAACGGCAGTTGACCGCGCAGGTCCCGGTCGTCACCAACAAGGCCCTGCCCGGGTACTTGTGGACCAGTCCGGGCGCTGGGTGGTTGGTCGGGCTCAGATCGCCCACGGCATCGTCCCGGTAGCCCTTGGGCGGCGCCGCCAGTTCGAGCGGATTCGGGAGTATCTGCTTCAGAATCGGATCATCCGGATCGGTGGGATCAGCCAGACTGAGATAGTGCTCGGTCACGCGAAAGGGAAAGGCCTCGGCCGCATCCGCGATGCTGCTGAGCTGCTCGCTCCCATGGCCCAGCGATTGCCCCAAGCGGGCCGGATCACGCTCCACCTGTCTGAAGGCATCGCGCCAGTCGGCATCGCCGCGGCGAGACAACAGCCGTTTCCTTAGCGCTGGCTTCTGTGTATGGTCCGCGACCGAAGGTGCAGGTGCCAGGCAGTCGTCGCCGGTAGCCCCACGACGAAGAGAGGGAGTTAAGCCATGGGAATGTTGAGTCACACTGAGCTCCGCAAAGGTGTCAAAGTCGAGATCAATGGCGAGCCGGGAATCATCGTCTCATCGGATTTCGTCAAGCCGGGCAAAGGGCAGGCCTTCACGCGCATCAAGGTCCGGAGTTTCCTGACTGGCAATACATTGGAGCGCACGGTCAAGTCCAACGAGAAGATGGAGAAGGCCGACGTGGAGGAACGCAACTGCCAGTTCCTCTACAGCGACGGCGAGTTCTACCACTTCATGGACTCCACTTCTTACGAGCAGCTCCAGTTGCCCACGGATGCCCTCGGCAACGCCATCAAGTGGATGACCGAGAACCTCGAGTGTCGGATGCTCAGTTGGCGTGGCAAGGCCATCTCGGTAGAGGCCCCCAACTTCGTGGAGATGGAGATCACCGCGTGTGAGCCTGGCGTCAAAGGAGACACCGCCCAAGGAGCCACCAAGCCCGCGACCCTCTCCACGGGCGCCTCGGTCAACGTGCCCTTGTTCATCAACGAAGGTGAGTGGATCCGCATCGACACCCGCACGGGCGACTACATGGAGCGGGTGAAGAAGTAACCTGGACACCCGCCGCACACCCCCTCTAGTTCTCAGCGGCTACACCGTGTCCCACTCCCCTCCCCTACCCACAGAGGAAGACCTGGTTGTGCTGCGCACGCGTGCAGCTGCCCTGGCTCGGATCCGTGAATTCTTCAGCGCCCGGGGAAGCCTCGAGGTGGAGACTCCCGCGCTGGTGGCGAGTCCGGGGGTGGATGCGCACCTCGATGCAATCGAAGCGACACTTCGGCCCGGCGGCGTTCATGGAACAGCCGTCCGTCAGTGGCTGCGCACCAGCCCCGAGTACCACATGAAGCGGCTCCTGGCTGCCGGGTCGGGGTCCATATTCCAGCTGGGCAAGGCCTGGAGGGATGGAGAGGTCGGTGATCTCCACGAGCCCGAGTTCACCATGCTGGAGTGGTACAGCACGGGCCTGAACGACTGGGAGCTCATGAACGAGACCGAGGAGCTCGTCCGTGACCTGGCAGCGGAATTTGGAGGCGGACGACTTCGCACCTCAAGCATGGAGGCTGTTGCGGAACACGGCGGCCCCCCGTTTGATCGGATCACCTTCCGGTCTGCATTTCTGCAGCACACTGGACTGGATCCCGAGACAGCCGATCCCCGCAGCTTGGGTCGAATGCTGAGAGCCAGCGGCACCAAGCCACCCGGCCAAGCCACCCGGGAGGATCTGGTCGACTTGTTGCTTGGCTGCGTTGTCCAACCTCAACTGGGCCAGGGCGTTCCGGTCTTTGTGACGGACTGGCCCACGGACCGAGCCGGGCTGGCTCAGATCCGGCCGGGGCGCGACCCCGACAAGCTCCCCGCCGCCGCTCGCTTCGAGCTCTACGCCTGCGGCATCGAACTGTGCAATGGCTACCACGAGCTCACCGACGCTGCCGAACAACAGGCTCGGATCGACCACGAGAATCGCAGGCGGCTGGACGCACAAAAAGAGCCATACCCCATGGACGAGCACTTTCTGGATGCACTGAGAGCAGGCCTCCCCCAGTGCGCCGGCAATGCGCTCGGTGTGGACCGACTCCTCCTGCTCCTTCTTGGCCTGGAGCGACTCTCGCAGGTGCGCTGCTTCACCTTGGAGTCGTTGTGAGCTCCCCTTCAGAGGCTCGTCCCTCGCTACCGGCCACCCCACTTCGGATTCTTCACATTGGCATGGAGTTGGCCCCGTGGGCGTCGACCGGGGGCACATCGGAGGTCCTCGCCGAGCTCCCCGCTGCACAGAGTCGACAGGGCGACCGGGTCACAGTCGTTGTTCCCTTCCACGGCACGGGCAGTTGGCCTCGCCATGAGCTCCAGACGGTCGAAGGCGCCAATGCGGCACTCCGGCTGGGTGACCAGAGGATCCCGTTCAAGCTGGGTCGCCTTCGCCATCCTGCCGGCTTTGAGGTCATCACCGTACGCAGCGAGCTCTTTGAGCGGGGCGGGATCTACAACCACCCAGACACTGGGGTCCCGTTCGATGACTCGCTCCTGCGCGCCTCTGTCTTGTGTCACGCTGCGCTGTACTACGCCCTGACCGCGGGCGGGCGTTGGCAGGTCATTCATGGTCATGATGCCGAGGGGGCGCTGGCCTGCGCGCTGCTGGGCCGTCGCTTCCAACCCACTCCACTCCAGCATGCGCGCTCTGTCTTGACCCTCCACGACGTGGGCCGGCTTGGGCTACTCCAGCCCGACCAGTTTCAGTACACAGGAATGCCCACAGAGGATGCCGCACCCGGCGGCCCCTTCGAGCTCGACGGCCAACTCTCCACGCTCAAGGCCGGCCTCCTAGGCGCCGACTGGGTACACACCCTGTCCCCAACCTACGCCCGCGAGCTCAGGAACGACCCTGCCATCGGCGGGCCACTCCACGACGTCTTCAGGTCGCGGGGAGAGCGTGTCGTGGGCGTCGTCGGGGGCCTGGACCTGAGCGGGTGGAATCCGAGCACCGATCCCTACCTGGCGGCCTCCTTCGACATCAACGACCTCTCCGGGCGCGACATTTGCCGCGAAGACCTCGAGTCGCTTGCGCAGCTCAAGACGGTGGAAGCCCCCGAGCCACGACCGGTCATCGTCGGGGTCATTGGACGCCTTCTCAGGCGGCGTGGCATGGACCTCCTGGCTGACGCCATCCCCAGGCTCATTGGCGATGGGTTTTTCTTTGTAGTTCAGGCAGATGGAGATCCAGATCTAGAGTCTAGCTTTACATCGATAGCCGCTCGCTATCCGGGTCGCGTACACGTACGTATCGGCTGGGAGCCTGAGACCGCGCGACAGGTGCTGGCGGGCGCTGACCTCTACTGCATGCCGAGTCGCTACGAGCCCAACGGCATGGCCCAGCAGTACGCCATGCGGTATGCAGCGCTGCCGGTAGTGCGGCGCACCGGCAGCCTCGCAGACACCGTCCCCGACGACGTGGGCATTCTCTTCGATGAGATGACTACAGAGTCGCTGTGTGCGGCGCTGCGCGAGGGGGGCGCCGCTGTCCGCGACGAAGAGGAACGCCGGAGTCGACAGCTCAAGGCAATGAGTCTCGGCACCACCTGGGACCAGTCGGCAGCCATGATCCGCGACCAGCTCTACCTCGAGGGTCGCTGACGCCCCAAGGACACCTTCCGTAACACACATATACGCGCGCGGGCGGCGCGGGCATATACGTGTTGCGATTGACAGACGGTTCCGGCCTGCGTAGCTTCCCGGTTCGCGCCTGAGGAGCTGGATATGACCCGTGGTTTTTTCGGCAGCATGTTCGGCATTCTCGTCGTCGTGCTGCTGCTACTCGCTACCTTGTTCAACATCTGGCAGTCCGATCGCATGGAGCGGCGCCAGCTTGAGTTCAACCACCGCCTGGACGCGCTAGAAGACGCAGCAGAGGCTGGAGCACTTTCTGCCCAGTCCGGCTCTACGACCGCAGCCCCCAGCGGCGGGATCTGGGGGGTACCCGAGCCCGCATACATCACCGCGGCGCTGCAAGATTCGGACAACAGTCTCAAGCGGGACCCCACCAGTTGGCTTCCACCCGATGCCCAACAAGGTGGAACCCTGCTGATGCGCCTGGGCCAGGACCCCAAGGGCCTCAACTACCTGGCCCACAATGCCGCAGACATCAGCAAGATTCAGAAATACAACACCATGTTGCTTGTCAGCCGGCACCTCAAGGATCCGGCGAAGTACGGCCCCGAGCTGGCCTACCACCTGAAGGTAGAGGACGACCACACGAGCTACACCTTCAAGCTTCGACAAGACGTCTACTGGCACGAGCCTGCGGTCGACTTCACGACGGGGCGCTTCGACTGGCTCAAGGGCCAGCACCAGGTAACGGCGCACGACATGGTCTTCGCCATGGACATGACCACCAACGATCAGGTGTCGGGCGCAGCTCCTGCACGGTCGTACCTCACCGACCTGCTGGACTACGAGGCCCTGGATGACTTCACATTCCGCATTCGGTTCAAGAAGAAGCTCTACTCCACGTGGTCGACGATCATTCCGGGCATCTACCCCGTACCGGAGTTCCTTTACGCACATGACGAAGATGGGCAGCGCTACGCGGACGAGATCATCGGGGCTCGTTTCCAGGACCACTGGTACAACCCCAACGGCATCGGCAATGGACCCTACCGCTTCGTACGCTACGAGCCCGGAGTCGCCATCGAGATGGAGCGGGCTCCCCGGTTCCCGCTGGGGGGCAACGCCCACGACAAGATCCTCTTTCAGATCCTGAAGGACCAGACCAGCTGGGCCCGCAAGCTTCGCACGAAGGAGCTCCATGCCACCTACCTGCAGCCTGCGCAGATCCGTTCTGAGGTCATCGAAGGAACCGAAGGCTCACCCTTTCTTGATGGGACAATCCAGAGCGGCGAGTACTGGACGCACAGCTACTTCTACATCGGTTGGAATGCCGACAAGCCGTGGTTCGGTGACAAGCGAGTGCGCAAAGCCATGTCGCACGCCTTCAACGCCGATGGACTGCTGGAAGATGTGTTCATGGGCCTGGGCGAGCGCTGCACGGGGCCCATGCCCACCTTCCTGCCCTTTTATGACAAGAGCCTTCCCCCCATCCCCTTCGACCTAAACGAGGCAGCCAGACTGCTCGACGAAGCCGGCTGGGTAGACACCAACGGCAATGGCCTGCGGGACAAGAAAGTGAACGACCGGCAGGTGGAGTTCGACTTCACACTCGTGGTGTACGGCAGCTCTGACGAGTACGTAACCCTGGGCAACATCTACAAGGAAGACCTCGCCCAGATCGGGATCAAGATGAATGTCCAGCCGCTCGACTGGGCCGTGCTCCTAAAGCGGGTGGATGACCGGGAGTTCGATGCCATCACATTGGCCTGGGTCTCCGGCCCAGATGTGGACTTTCATCAGATCTGGCACTCCAGCCAAGCCGATGTGCCCAAGGGCAGCAACCGGGTTGGCTTCCGCAATGAGGAGGCCGATCGACTCATCACCGAGCTCCGGGAAGAGTTTGAGTATCGGGAGAGGATCCGCATCGCGAACGAGTTCCATCAGTTGCTCTACGAAGAGCAGCCGTACACCTTCTTCTACACCCGGAAGCGCAAGTACTTCTGGCAATCCAACCTAAAGAACGTGTGGTTCCAAATGACTCGCCCCTATCCCAATCCACGCGCCTGGTATTTGACCGAGCCCGCCGCAGGCTAAGCGGGTTCGACAGAGGGGATTCCAGCGTTGATTCGCTACATCATCAAGCGGGTCCTGATGATGGTCCCAACGTTCTTTGCCATCAGCTTGGTGATCTTTCTCGTTCTGAACTTTGCGCCAGGCACCCCAGGGGCCAGCTTGATGGGCGCGGGAGAGGCGGGCCAAGACGCGCAGCAAAACGACCAACAGCGAGAGAGCTATCGGATCTTCAAGGAGCAGTTCAACCTAGATAAGCCGATCCTGATCAATACGCGCTACACCCTGGGCCAAGCGGAAGTGGAGCAAACACTCACCGACATCATCAATGCCAAAGGTGACGTAGAGCCCAGTCGCCAGATCCAAGCCCAGGAAGACATCGAGAATTGGGGCATCTACGCCGTACCGGGCCTGATGGGCGTTCTCCGCACGACCAGCGATGCCCAGCTCCAGGCCTACGCTTCCCAACGACTGGCACTCAACTCCCGTCGGCCCCTGAAGAACCTGTACTCCAGCCGCAGCACACCTACCGAGCGCGAGGCGGACAAACAGATCACCGCCGAGAACAATCGGATCAAGGAGTGGAAGTTTGCCGCTGATGCTTCCCAAGATGTGCGACGGGACATCGTGACGAAGTGGGAAAACTGGTTCGCTGAAAACCAAGAGCGCTGGGACTATACGGGGGCTAAAAAGTTAGCAATTACATTAACTGACACGCGATTCTTCAAGTATTGGACGAATCTTCTACGCCTCGACTTTGGCGTGTCTCATGTGGACAAACGACCGGTCTTAGGAAAGGTGTTCAGCAAGCTCAAGTACTCCATCAGCCTGAGCTTCTCTGCTGTGATTCTCATCTACCTGGTCTCCGTACCGCTGGGAATCTGGTCAGCAGTCCGGCAGAACAGCGTGGCCGATCGCATCGTCACGGTTGTGCTCTTCATGCTCTACAGCCTGCCGTCGTTCTTTGTGGGCGTGGTGCTGCTCAACTTCTTCACTCGTGGGGACCCATTCACCGTGTTCCCCACCTCGGGCTTCGAGAGCCTGGATGTCTCGAACATGACGACGGTGGAGTACGTGATGGACGTCCTCTGGCACATCGTGCTTCCCATCATCTGCCTGAGCTATGCGGGCCTAGCCGCCTTGTCTCGTTATGCAAGGACCGGGCTCTTGGATGTGATCCGGTCCGACTACATCCGAACTGCAAGAGCCAAGGGGCTTCCCGAGTCCATCGTCATCATCAAGCACGCTGCCCGCAACGGCATGATCCCCATTCTCACGCTGTTGGCCACCCTCTTGCCCACCCTCATTGGCGGAAGTGTGGTGGTGGAGTTCATCTTCGGGATCCCGGGAATGGGCCTCTACGTACTCGAGAGCATCTTCGTCCGAGACTACAACGCGATCATGGCTGTGCTCCTCCTGTCGTCCTCTCTGACGCTCGTGGGCATGCTGCTGTCAGACCTGAGCTATGCGCTCGTCGACCCCCGAATCACTTTCGACTGATCAACTGCCAGCTATGACCAATACGCCCCCCGCAGACACAGGCCCAGACAGCACGGTGCAACCACCGGAGGCTGGTGTCTCGACGTTTGCGCAGCAAGCTTCCGAAGACCTCACTTACGGCGACATCGTCTGGACCCAGTTCCAACGCAACAAGATGGCGGTGGCCAGCCTGTGGGCACTCTGCGGGCTCATCCTGTTGGCGATCTGCGCGCCGGTGATTGCCTCAAGCCAGCCCTTTGTCTGGGAGACATCGAGTGGACGAACTTATCCCTGGTTCGGCTCTCTTTTTGACCGCCTGTTCTTCGAGAACCCCGTCGACATCTTCTTCAACTTGATCCTGGTGTTGGCGCTGCCCATTGGACTCCTGGGCTGGCTGCGCGTGCGCTCCATCCGGGCCATGAACTTACCCAAGCGAACCCGGCGAAGCCGAATGCGCTCGGAAGCCCGTCTGGTCGTGCTGGGTTTCCTCGGCTGTTTCTTGCTGGTGCTGCTCTTTCCCACCCAGAACCCCTACGTCAATTACCGCAAGCTCCAGGAGCGAATGGAGGCCAATGGCGAGCAGGTAGAGGCCGTGTTCCCACCCATCGCCTACGCGTTTCGGGATACGGGCTTCCGCAACCTGGAGGGGCCGAGCCGAAGCCACATCTTGGGCATCGACAACAGTGGGCGAGACGTAGCAGTCCGCATGCTGTATGGCATTCGCGTTTCCCTCACCATCGGCGTGGTGGCCGTTGGCATCTATGTGACCATTGGCATCTTGCTCGGCGCGACCGCCGGCTTCTTCGGGGGCTGGATAGACATCGGGATCCAACGATTGATTGAGATCTTCATGGCACTCCCAGTGATCTTCGTCGTCATCACGCTGATCGCCTTTGTGGATCGAGCCACAATCTTTCACATCATGGTGCTGATCGGACTGGTGCGCTGGACGGGGGTGGCGCGGCTGACACGGGGGGAGTTTCTGCGTTTGCGAAACCAGGACTTCGTGACAGCCTCTCTAGCACTGGGCTTCCGCCGTCGATCCATCATCTTCCGACACATCCTGCCCAACGCCTTGGGGCCTGTGCTGGTCGCCGCAGCTTTCGGGGTAGCCAGCGCAATCCTGCTGGAGAGCACCCTCTCTTTCTTGGGGCTGGGGGACATCTCGGCTCCGTCGTGGGGGCAGACTCTCCGAGAGGGCTATTCCAGCGGCAAGTGGCATCTGATCCTGTCTCCAGGCTTCGCTATTTTCTTCACCGTTTCCGCCCTAAATCTCATGGGAGAGGGCCTACGGGACGCCCTCGACCCGAAGCTGCGACAATAGACTCGTGACAAGTCCCACCGACCCCAATGGCCCGCTCCTGGAGATCCAGGGGCTAAAGACCTGGTTCTTCACGGACATCGGGGTGGCCAAGGCCGTAGATGGCGTCTCTTTCCACATCGACCGCGGAGAGACGCTGGGCATCGTCGGTGAGTCGGGCTGCGGCAAGTCGGTCACCGCCATGAGCATCATGGCCCTCATCCCGAGGCCCCCCGGCAAGATCGTAGAGGGGTCGGTGCGCTTTGAAGGCCGGGACCTCTGCTCCTTGAGCGAGGCCGAGATGCGGCGTATCCGAGGCAACCAGATCTCGATGATCTTTCAGGAGCCGATGACGTCCCTCAATCCCGTCTACACGGTCGGAAATCAGATCATCGAGGCAATCCAGGTCCACCAGGAGATGGCATGGGACGAAGCCCGCAGCCTGGCCATCGACATGCTCCAAAAGGTGGGTATCCCAGCTGCCGAAGAGCGCATCGACGAATACCCACACCAGATGTCTGGCGGCATGCTGCAGCGGGTGATGATCGCCATGGCCCTGGCATCCAACCCCGCTCTATTGGTTGCTGATGAGCCCACCACAGCCCTCGACGTCACCATCCAAGCCCAGATCCTGGAGTTGATGAAGACCCTCCAGTCCGACCTCGGCATGGCCATCTTGCTGATCACCCATGATCTGGGTGTCGTGGCCGAGACCTGCGATCGAGTGGTCGTCATGTATGCCGGTCGCATCGTCGAATACACCGATGTCCACCGGCTCTTCGAGACACCAAAGCATCCCTACACCATCGCCCTGTTCAACAGCTTGCCCGACATGGCCCATCGCTCAGGAGGGCGCCTTGAAGCCATCCCGGGCATGGTCCCCTCTGCCTTTGAGTTCCCCGAAGGCTGCCGGTTCCGCACCCGCTGCAAGTACGCGAGCGAGACCTGCAAACAAGAACCCGCCTTGGTCGAGCTGACCAGCGGACATCATGTGGCCTGTCATCATCTCGATCAGGTGGCGCCGCCCTCAGCATCCGGGGAGTCCGCATGAGCGCCTCCCTATCCACCACCCCGGCACCCAGAGAGACAGTGCTCCAGGTCCGAGACCTCAAGAAGCACTTTCCCATCCACAAAGGCTTTCTTGGTCGGCAAGTGGGAGCCGTCAAGGCGGTGGATGGCGTCACGTTCTCGGTCTACCCGCGAGAGACCTTGGGGGTCGTGGGAGAGTCGGGCTGTGGCAAGACAACCGTAGGCCGGACTCTGCTGCGCCTCATCGAGCCCACCTCTGGCTCGGCTCTCTTCCAGGGACGAGAGATCTTCGACCTGGGGCGAAAAGAGCTGCGGTCCCTGCGGCGAGAGATGCAGATCATCTTCCAGGACCCCTATTCCTCCCTCAACCCCCGGATGACGGTGGGCAACATCATTGGCGACGCCCTGGATCTACACGGCATTGCCCGGGGCGACGAGCGGTTCGATCGGGCCAAGGACCTCTTGGAGCGAGTGGGGCTCCAGGCTTCCTACATCAACCGCTATCCCCACGAGTTCTCGGGGGGACAGCGCCAGCGCATTGGCATCGCCCGAGCGGTCGCGCTGCAACCGAAGTTCATTGTCTGCGATGAGGCAGTCTCAGCCCTGGACGTGTCCGTTCAGGCCCAAGTCCTGAATCTGCTGAGTGACCTACAAGAGGAGTACGAGCTCTCGTACCTTTTCATCGCACACGACCTCAGCGTGGTGCGACACATCGCCGACCGAATCGCTGTGATGTACCTGGGCCGCATCGTCGAGTTGTCCCCGGCCGAGGACCTGTTCGACGCTCCGCTCCATCCGTACACGCAGGCGCTCTTGTCTGCGATCCCACACACACAGCCCAACCGAACCCGCAAGCGAGTCCTGCTGCAGGGGGATGTGCCGAGCCCGATCAGTCCGCCGACAGGGTGTCACTTTCACACCCGCTGCCCCCTGGCTATCGAGCGGTGTCGTGTGGAGGAGCCCCAGTTGGTGCAGCTGCGGAGCGGACACTGGTCCAGTTGCCACCAGTACGACGGCGTACAGCACCCGGCAGAGCCCATCCTCATTGACTCAGGCATACCAGCGCTCTCCAAGGCGCCGGTCGCTGAAGCTAGCAATGAAGAGCCGACAGCAGATCAAGAGCCCGAGGGGTCGCATGGAGAGGACACGCTGGATGCCGCAGACTTCGAGGAGGCAACGGACGAACGCAAGGCTCCCATCGTCGACGACTTCTCCATGTTCAACGGCAGCGATGACGCAGACAGCTGGCCCCTCGAGATCCCGCGGATCCTGGAGCACGACAGCAGCATTCGCATGGGCCCCTTTGGAGAACTGTATGAAGAGGCGGACGAGGCCTCGACCGCAGCCGACACTGACGTGCCCACGCTGAGCAGCTTGACAGGCCGCTACCCCTTGGGCGATGCGGCTGAGTCTGACTACGTCATCTCACTGAGCAGTGAGGACGATCTGCCCGTAGCCACCTCTCAAGACGACACGGACCCCAACGGCACAGACCAGGAGTCCCAGTCATCCAGCAAGCGACCGCCCGAGGACACCCTGGACATGCCGACTCTCGACGAGGAGATCGATGCTGAGCTGGAGAGTGATCCAGAGCCTAGGTCCACGCCCCTGGGCATTCCGTCGTCGTTTCTCCCTCCAGTCGACCCTTTTGAGGGTGATGGAGACGAAGAGTCGGGCGACGACTCGAAGGACGACTCTGAGTAAAGGCAGGCCGTTGGCCTGCCCACCAGCCTGAACCCGCTACGGGCAGCCAGCACTCGGCGAGGTGGCCACTCCATTGCACGGCGTGATGATACCTGTGGGCCAATTGATCTTGGCCACGTAGTAGTCATCATCCTCACCCACGTGCTGGAAGTTGAAGCTCTGGGTCAGTACGCCGTTGAGGTAGACGTTGACGGTGACGTCATTGGCCGCCTCGAAGACGCTGCCCGGATAGTCATGGACAAAGATCACGTAGTCACCATCGTACGGCGAGAGGGCCGGACTGGTGATGTTGATGTTCTCGGGGCCGACCCCGGAGATGTCATCGAGGTCCAGGGCGGGATCATCGTCAGCCACCCCAGCGACACCCCAATCTGGAGGTGTTCCACCCCAGCTGTTAGTCACGCAGCTGGCGTAATAGCAGTCACTGTCGGAATCCCGTGGCAAGCCCGAGTTGCCCGACCCGTCGTTGGCCTCCAGGAGGTGGAGATCCATGTCATCACCCGAGTTGGCCCAGTACATCTCGATGCGGAAGTTCTCGTTGGGAATCGCTTCGATGTTCTGCGTGCAACTGTCTGTATCACCGGCCGGGTTGGTGACCGTCAGCTCACCTGTGTAGGTGCCCGCAAGGTCCAGGGTGATGGACGGCGTTGCGATGGTGTAGCTGTCGAGCACAGCGGTCGAGCCAGGAGGGGTCGTCAACGCCCACTGGTAGGTCAGGGGCTCGGGCACCGACCCGCTGCCATCCAACTGCTCGGTCGCAAAGGGGGCCGAGATGATGTCGGGGCCGCAGATCGCTGTGGGATTCTTGCCCTGACCGATGGCGTTGGAGATACCGTACAGTGGGATCAGCAGGGGGTTGTCATCGGGGTCGTTGCTGGCCACCGAGATCTCACCGCTGATGTTGCCCTGAGCCTGTGGCGAAAATTGGATGGCCAGCGTCTCGGTCTCACCAGGAGCCAACGCGATACCGGGGACGAGCCCAGCATCCAGCAGGAAGTTGCTCGGATCACTCACCGTCACATCACCCACTTCCAGGGGCCCCGGACCGGCGTTGCCGATCACGACCTCGTGAATTGCGGAGATCTGGCCCACATCGATGTCCGCAAACTCGACGCTCTCGGGCAGCGAATAGATGTCAGGAATGGGATTGCCGTCCCCGAGACCAGAGACGGGGATGAACAGGCCCTCACCCACGTCGTCGATGCAGTCCCAGTTCAGCTCGTGCTTGACCACGAGGTGTAGTTCGCTCGGCAGTTCGACCGCTTGAGTTGGCGCATACCGAACCTCGAAGTCCAGAGCCGCACCACTGTTCAAGAGTCTCTCCCCACCTTCACCTTCCTCGCTGTCCCCGGGGAAGCCCAGCTGAATCTCGGGATTGTTCGCCACCTCAGCGTCGAGCCGGATCTCGCTGGCCAAGTCGCCGTTCTCATCGAACACCACTGACGCGAGATAGATGCCACACAGATCGAGATCCGCACTGCCGGGGTTCGCAATGCGGACGCTGATGGCTGACGACGTGCCGCTGGTCACCGTCCCAAACAGCAACTGTGACGCGTCCAAGTCGTCCTCAACGAAGCCATCTTCTTCGGGCCAGTTGATCACGAACTCTGGGGAGAGCACCCGCAACTCCTGTTCGTTGCACGCCGCGAGGCAAACAAGGGCGGTCAGGGCGACAACTGCAATCCCCTGCGGGACTGCGGACAGCTTCAATCTGGACATGCTCTCTCCTGGGGCCTGTAGGTGGGAACGGGTGCATTGTGGGGCCTTGGCTCGCAACGAGCAAGGGTTTCCCCAAACCCAGTTCCGAATCCCATGGGTCGAGAGCCCAGATCGCCCACATCACCGAGCAACCAGGGGGCACCCTCCACGGGAAGACAAACCGGCCATACGGTTGGGTATGATTTTGTGGACACACCCCCACCAACGGTCGTCGTACTGCGTATGATTCTCTCTTCAATCAGGGGCCCCGATGAGCGACTCAGGTGCGACACCACATCCGGTTGGACAAACCATCAAAGCCCGCCGCAAGGAGCTGCACTTGACCCTCGCCCAGGTGGGGGCCGCCCTGGGTCTAGCCAACGGCAACTTCATTGGCATGGTGGAGCGGGGCGAGCGGATGCCATCGGACGAGAGGCTCCTCGCCCTCGCCCAGGCGCTCGATCTGGACGGGCGAAGCTTGGTCGCCATGAAGTATCGATCCAGCGACCGCTCGGCCGTCGACATGCTCCTGGCGCCCCCTGCACCCGAGCTCCCGCGCATGCGGCGTTACCTACTGGGGCTGTGCACCAACCCAACAGAGGTGGCCCAGGAGTTCGAGCGAGCGGCGCTGGGCGTCATCGAGCGCATCGTCTTCCAGGTCCTTCTTTCCCACTGCATCGTCCCCACCGTGCAACAAGACCCCTATGCACCACGACGCCTGAAGGAGCGCATCGCCACCGAAGGGGGCCCAATCACCACGCAGCGCCCGGACCCGCGATGGTTCGAGAACGAAGCAGCCACATTTATCTCGTGGGCTAAGGGGCAGTCGGTTGTGCAGAGCTGGACCCTAGACCTCGAGAACCTAGAGATCGGGCTCGTGGACCGGGACGGTCGACAGCGGCGCCTCGGTCTCGTCCCAGGGAGCGGCACAGCCCCTTCCACAGCTGGCCAGAGCCCCAAGACCAGTCAGCCTGACACATCCGATCTGGCGAGCAGCCTCCGCGCCGAAGGGCTCTGCGAAGACGATGTGGTGGAAATCCTAGACCTCGTGGACTGGAAAAAAAGCCGGAGAAGGAAGGCTTAGTCACGAGGGAATCCCGCAATGTCCCATATGATTTGAATACAGTGACTGCCTAGTGCGTCAAAGTGGCCAACAGAGCGATGCCGGACCCAAGGCATGTAGGAGACATGGTTCATGAAGAGTTCGCACCTTGTGATTGTCCTTCTTGCATATCTCGCCCTCCTGTCCGGCTGCATTGTCTACGTGGACGAGGACGATGGAGCCCAGGACGTGGTCTACAACTACAGTCCCGAGATCCTGGTGGACCCCACCTGGTGGGCCTGTGACTACGATTGGACCGTAGACGACCACTTCTTCGAATTCCAGGCCGGGGTCGAGGACCTGGACGGCTCTGACGATGTGGCCCTGGTGTCTGTGTCACTCTACGAAGCGGGAACCGACTATCTCGTGGACTCCTTTGGGCTCTACCCAGAGGGCGATGGTATCTGGGGTGGGTTGGTCTGGGAGTCCGAGAGCTATGCGATCTGTGGAGAGGCCCTGGACGTGCTCGTCGAGGCCATGGACCACCACGAAGCCTGGGACGCCCTGTGGCTGCTCTACTGACGGAGCGATGCTGAATGGACCCGAGCCGCGCCGGACCACTAGTGTCCTGGTAGGCTCCCGGCCGAGCGCGACCCGCCCCACCATGTCTGCGCCCTTCAGGAGATCATCACATGGACGGCGTGACCCTCTACTCCACGCGACTCTGCGGCTTCTGTAGCCGCGCCAAAGCGCTCCTCCTGGCCAAGGGCGTCGAGTTCACAGAGGTTGGTCTCGACGACGATCCCGAAGCGCGCCAGGCTTTGATGAAGCGCACGGGCCAGAGAACTGTGCCTCAGATCTTCGTGGGCGATGTACACGTGGGTGGATTTCGGGAGCTGGCGACCTTGGACCAACGAGGTGGGCTCGACGCCCTGCTCGACACCCACGGCATCGACTACAGCGACTAGCTGACGACGCTCAGCGTCGGTCGTCCAAGGCTTCTCGGAGCCAAGCCACAATTTCTGAGGTGGCTGTGCCTGGTCCAAAAATGGCGGAAGCGCCCCGCTCTAAGAGCCCTGGAATGTCCGCTTCAGGGATGATGCCCCCGCCGAACAAGACGACCTTCGACAGGCCCTGCTCATCCAGCGCCTTGCGAACCGCCGGGAACAGACCATTGTGGGCTCCGCTCAAGAGAGACAGCCCGACCGCATCCGCGTTCTCCTGCAGGGCCGTGTGGGCCACTGCAGCGGGGGTCTGGTGAAGCCCCGTATAGATCACCTCGAAGCCGGCATCACGTAGCGCCCGAGCGACCACCTTGGCGCCTCGGTCATGCCCGTCCAGCCCAGGCTTCGCGACGATGACTCGATAGGGTGTGGTCACGACGTACGCAGCTCCTGAAGGTTCAGCTATTTGCCAGCAAACATGGGGCTGCGCTTCTCCAGAAACGCGCTCATGCCCTCAGACTGATCGCTGGTCTCGAAGCACTGCCCAAAAAATTCCGCCTCTTCCTGGAGGCCAATGGCCAGGTCAAACCGTTCGCCATTGGCACAGGACAGCTTGGCGAGCTCGATGGCCCGCGGCCCCTTGCTGGCGATGGTGTGTGCGATCTCCAGGGCCGCGTCGACCACGCCACCGCGAGGCGTCGCTCGGAGTGCCAGCCCCAAGGACACGGCCTCCTGAGCGTCGAAAGTCCGACCGGTAAAGATCAACTCGCGGGCCCGCTGGGGACCAATCAGCCGCGACAGGCGCTGGGTTCCACCAAAGCCGGGAATGACCCCCAGGTTGACCTCGGGCTGACCAAACTTCGCATTCTCACTGGCCAAGATCAGGTCACAGGCCATCGCCAACTCCATCCCCCCTCCCAGGGCGAAGCCATTCACGGCAGCGATGGTCACGCCTGGATAGAGCGAGAGTTGATTGAGCACGCGCTGGCCACGACGCGCAAACGCCGTCGCTTCGGCGCGGTTGAACGAAGCCATTGCTGCGATGTCGGCCCCAGCGACAAATGCTTTCTCTCCGGCACCGGTCAACACAACCTGACGCACACCCTCTGCAGCGAGCCGATGGAGCGCCTGGCCCAGCTCCTGGATCACTTGTCCGTTGAGGGCATTGAGCGCCTCGGGACGACTGATGGTGATCACTGCGACCCCCCGGGCCGTTCTCTCTACGCCGACGACAGGATTGGTCATGAGCTCACCCTTTCTCGCTGTAATCGTAAACACCGCGGCCATTCTTCCGACCCAGGAGGCCCGCTTCCACGTACTGGCGTAGCAGCGGGCATGGCCGGTACTTCGTGTCCCCCAAGCCGTCGTGCAGGACCTCCATGATGGCCAGACAGGTGTCCAGCCCAATGAAGTCGGCCAGAGTCAGCGGACCCATGGGCTGGTTGGTTCCCAGCTTCATGGCCGCATCAATTCCTTCAGCGGTGGCGATGCCCTCGTACAAGGTATAGAAGGCTTCGTTGATCATCGGCATCAGGATCCGATTCACCGCAAATCCCGGAAAGTCCTTCGCCTCGACACAGGTCTTGCCCAGCGACTCCGCCAGAGCCACTGTCGTCCGGAGCGTCTCGTCGGACGATCGCAACCCGGAGATGACCTCGACCAACTTCATGATGGGCACAGGGTTCATGAAGTGCATTCCAATGAACTCTTCGGGTCGACTCGTCACAGCGGCCAGCTTGGTGATGGAGATGGACGACGTGTTCGAGGCGAGAATCGCCCCTGGCTTGGCCACACCATCGATCGTCTCGAAGATGGATGCCTTGAGGCCGAAGTTCTCGCTCACTGCCTCGACGACGAAGTCCACCTCAGAGAAGCTGGTCAGGTCCGATGTGGGCGTGATCCGCCCCATCGCTTCGCTCACGTCGTCTTCGGTGATTCGACCTTTCGACGCCGCACGGCTCAAGAACTTACCGATGCGCTGGATGCCGGCCTGGGCCAGCTCCTCCGAGGCATCTGCGAGCAGCACGCGGTAGCCCCCTTGAGCGGCCACTTGTGCGATGCCACCACCCATCTGTCCGGCCCCGACAACGCCGAGGGTTCCAATGCCATCAATTGCCATGAAAAATACCTCTAAATCACTTTAAGTTTTTCTAGATAAGCCTTTGTATCTAAAGCCGTTCGACAACCATCGCCACAGCCTCCCCACCACCGATACACAAGGACGCGCAGCCGCGCTTGGCCTCCCGGTGCGCTAGCTGGTGCAGCAAGGTGACTAGGATGCGAGCGCCCGAGGCTCCGATGGGGTGGCCCAGGGACACTGCGCCGCCCCAGATATTGACCGACTCGGGGTCGTAGCCGACCTTGTCCTCAACGGCCAGCGAGACCACCGAGAACGCCTCGTTGACCTCCCACAGATCGATATCGGCCACTGAGAGATCCAGCTTCGACAGCGTCTTCTCGATGGCGAAGGCGGGCGCAGTGGTGAACCAGCTCGGGTCTTGGGCATGGGACCCATCGCCTACGATGCGGGCCAGGGGCTCAATCCCAAGCTCTGCGGCTTTCTCCGCGGACATAACAACTAGCGCCGCGCCACCGTCGTTGATGGACGATGCATTGGCGGCTGTGATGGTCGCGTCCTTCTTGAACACCGATCGCAGCTGAGGGATCTTGTCCGGCCGGCCCTTCCCGGGCTCTTCGTCGGTGTCTACCACCATGGGATCACCACGGCGCTGGGGTACCTCCACCGGAACGATCTCGGCATCGAACAGTCCGGCCTCCTGGGCGGCCAGTGCCTTCTGGTACGAGGCAGTGGCGAACGCATCCTGCCGGTCCCGGGGAATGCCACACTCACTGGCGCAGAGTTCCCCGGCCATCCCCATGTGGTAGTCGTTGTACACGTCCCAGAGGCCATCCTTGACCATGCTGTCCAGGAGCTCTCCGTGTCCCATCCGATAGCCCGTGCGAGCCTTGGGCAAGAGGTAGGGAGCGTTGCTCATGCTCTCCATGCCCCCCGCGACCACCACCTCGGCGTCACCGCACTTGATCGCTTGAGCGGCCATCATCACCGCCTTGAGACCCGAGCCACAGACCTTGTTGATCGTCGTACAGGGGACGCTCTGGGGCAGCCCAGCAAACAACGCTGCCTGTCGCGCAGGCGCCTGGCCAACCCCTGCGGGGAGCACACATCCCATGATGCACTCGTCGACCGCCTCAGCGTCGACCCCTGCCCGCTCCAGCGCACCTTGGATGGCAAGAGCGCCCAGCTTGGGCCCGGAGAGTGACGCAAGCGCACCTTGGAACGAACCAATGGGTGTGCGGGCGGCCGAGACGATGACAACATCACGCATAACAGTGCTCCCTAGGGGTCGAGAACCCGCCAAGACTCAGGGTCTGGGGGCCAGAGGGTGGCGGATTATACAGACGCAACTGAAGAGGTCACGGCCTGAACGCAGACGAACGCTGGAACCCCATAACTGAGCCCCACTGGCACCCGACTAAAGCAGCACTAGAAGGCGATCGGCGCGAACACTGGGACGCCCATGTCGTCGAGCACCTGGCGACCAGGGAGAAAGCCGAGCTCGATGAGGAAACCACACTCGACCACCTCGCCACCCAGCTCACGAACGAGCTCGACCGTAGCTCGGGCGGTCCCGCCCGTTGCGAGCAGATCATCTACCACGACAACCCGCTCACCTTTCCGGACCAAGTCCACCTGTGCCTCGAGTGTCGCGCTGCCGTACTCGAGATCGTACGACCTCTGGATGCGCTCGAAGGGAAGCTTTCCAGCTTTTCGAACAAGCCCCAGGCCCAGGCCCAGCTCCACCGCGACCGGTGCACCGATGAGAAAGCCTCGACTCTCGATCCCCACCACCTTCTCAATGCCCATGTCACGCCATCGACCCACGAAGATCTCCACCATCGCTCGCAAGCCATCGGCATCCTGAAGGACCGGAGTGATGTCCTTGAACAAGATCCCAGGCTTTGGGAAGTCGGGAACATCACGGATGAGCTTCTGAATTGTGTCGATGGACATAGAGACCTCAGAATCTGGCAGTTAGACCAGCCTCAGGGGTGGGCCGGCGCTTTGTACATGAAGTGGAAGAACACGCTTCCGGAGGCGACCAGCAGGGTGACCAGCACACCCGCCAGGGGGCAACCCAGAAACGACGCTCAGGTCGCTGCGAAATCGGAAGCCGAGCAGCCAGTCCTGCACCAGGATGGCGTAGGGGATCGACGCGCGCAGCTCGAGAGTGGGCGTCAGGTTCAACAGAACGACCCAAGACATGGCTTGTGCGGTCACCGTTCCTCCTGAAAACCCAGCCTGCCCAAGAGAGGCACGAAGCGACAGGCCTCGAAGGCCTCGTCCCTCAAGCTGTAGCTGTCACCGTCCCGGGTAAAGCGATGGAGCACCTGGCTGTGGAGATCGCCGAGAGGAACCACCAACCGACCCCCAGAGGCCAGTTGATTGAGCAGCGGCTCGGGCACCTCGGGAGCGGCTGCTGTCACGAGGATCGCATCGTAGGGCCCGTACTCACTACGACCGAGGCTGCCGTCGGAGGCCAGCACGGTGATGTTGCGCATTCCCAGTGCCTCGATTCGACGTCCCGCGTCCCGGGCCAGGTCACCGTGGCGCTCCAAGGTGACCACCCGCCGGCACAAGCTCGACAGCACCGCTGCCTGATAGCCAGACCCCGTACCGACCTCGAGCACCGTCTCGTCACCCTCCAGGCACAACAGCTCGGTCATCCTGGCGACGATCCAGGGCTGGCTAATGGTCTGCTTCTTGCCAATGGGCAGCGGACCATCGTCGTAGGCACGCGGACGAAGAACCTCATCGACAAAGCTATGGCGCGGCACCTCGGCCATGGCCTGGAGCACGCGAGCATCAGCGATGTCCGAGAGCTGCTGCTCGACCATCCGCTTTCGAATCAGTTCGAACCGACTCACGGACCGTCCAGCCCCCACTGACGGATCAACTCCACCCCTTGGGCCGCCGTGGGGTCCGCCCGCAAGAGCGTCACCGAGATGAAGCCCTCGTCGATAGCATTGCAGTCAGAACCCGGGACATCGTTGAACTTGTAGCCATTGCCTCCGATCCAGTAGTAGGGGCGGCCCCTGGGGTCCGTGCACTCCACGAGACAGTCGTCGTAGTAGCGATCCCCCAGGACGGTCGCCTTCACCCCACGCACGGCGCCCGGCGCGACCTTGGGGAAGTTGACGTTCAAGTAACAGCCATCGGGTAGCCCGTCCTCCAGGACCCGGGAAGCTACTGTCTTTGCGAAGTGGGAACCGTCCCGATAGTCGTGGGCTTCTGCGGATGGACTCACGTGCGAGAAAGCGATGCCAGGGACTCCGATGATCGCCGCTTCGAGCGCAGCCGACACGGTGCCGGAGTACGTGACATCGGCCGCCAAGTTGGGACCCCGGTTTATCCCCGACAAGATCAGGTCTGGCTTTCTGGGAAGTGCGTGCAACACACCAAAGAAGACCGCGTCGGTCGGTGTTCCACTGATGGCAAGCCGCTGATGTCCGTGATCGCTGACCCGCAGAGGCTTGTGGAGCGTCAGAGCGTGGGAGGTCGCTGACTGCTGCTTTTCGGGGGCAATGACCCACACATCGCCCAAGTCCTGGGCGCTCTCTGCCAGAGCTGCGAGACCATCAGCCCCGATTCCGTCGTCGTTGGTCACGAGGATCAGGGGTTGGTCCATGGTCGGGGATGGTAAACGCCACACCCGGCCGAGTCCACGTCGACCGACGTTCTTCATGGGACGGCGGCGGTTCTGGGCTGCTAGAGTCCCTCGTCCCCCAGCCCAGGCTTGGGGGCCTCAATTCCGTGCTCACTCCAACTCGGGTCCACGATGCTCATCGTTCTGAAGGAATCGATCACCGCCGACCAGATCGAAGAGATCACCGAGAGAGTCCGTGAATCGGGTCTGACCCCGGGCCTGGTACCTGGTGCTAGCCGCTCCGCCATCACGGTCACCGGAAACACCGGCGTGGTCGTCGTCCCCGACATCGAAGAACTCCCAGGCGTCCTGCGAGTCATCCGAGTCACCAAGCCCTATCGACTCGCGACCCTTGAGGGCACTGAGGGCAAACACAGCGTCTTTCAGATAGGAGAAGCGCAGGTGGGCTCGTCCAATGCGTGGTTCGTAGCGGGCCCGTGCTCGGTGGACGAACCCGAGCGCCTGATGCGCACAGCTCACAAGCTGAAAGAGATTGGAGCCCAGGCACTCCGTGGCGGCGCCTTCAAGCCACGAACCAACCCCTACGCGTTTCAGGGCCATGGCGAAGACGGACTGAAGCTTCTGGCGGAAGCGCGGAACCAGACCAAGCTACCAATCGTCACGGAAGCCATGGACCCGAGCCAGCTGGACCTGGTGGAGAAATACGCCGACGTAGTTCAGATCGGCGCCAGGAACATGCAGAACTACTCGCTCCTCAAGCGAGCCGGACAAGCGCGGATCCCCGTGTTGCTGAAGCGTGGCCTCTCCGCCACCCTCGACGAGCTGCTGAATGCAGCCGAGTACATCCTCGCCGAGGGGAACGACCAGGTGATCCTGTGTGAACGAGGCGTCCGCACGTTTGGCGATCACTGCCGGTTCATGTTGGACGTGGCGGCCATTCCTGTTCTCAAGTCGCTCACCCACTTGCCCGTCATTGTGGATCCCAGTCATCCAGCAGGAACACGTCGGCTCGTGGATCCATTGGCCAGAGCGGCCGTCGCAGCGGGCGCCGACGGACTGATTGTGGAAGTGCACCCCGAGCCAGAGCACGCCCTCTCCGACGCACAACAGGCCCTGCGATTCAATGACGTGATTCAGCTGGCGGACACCGCCCGACAGATCGCTTCAGTGCTCAACAGGAGCTTCGGCGCAGACGCCTCACAAGGCTGAGACAGGCTGGCCGGAGCGCAGCACGAGGCGCGCTCCGGGATGCTACTTGAGGAGCCCTAGGGCTGTCTGGCTGCTGACGTTGGACTGGGCCAGGAGGCTGATGCTTGCCTGGTTGAGGATCTGACTCCGGGTCTTCTCAGCAACACCGGCTGCAAAGTCCACGTCCCGGATACGACTCTCGGCCGCCACCAGGTTCTCGGTGTAGCTCTGAACGTTGTGCATCGCCGAGGTCAGCTGGTTCTGCGTAGCGCCGTAGGCGGAGCGACCCGCGCTGACTTGGCTGATGGCGTTGTCGATGGCTGTAATCGCATTCTGCGCACCGGCCTGTGTGGCGACGTTGATGGACGCCGGGTCGACTCCGAGGGTCGTGGCTCGGACATCTTGTAGGTTCACCGCCACACGATCATTGGCCGCAACATTGTTGGCGCCCACCTGCACATCCACCGGGGTAGCTGCAGAACCGTTACTGAGAGACAGGCCGTTGAACTCGGTCACGTTCGCGATGCGCTCGACCTCACTCTGCAGTGCGCTGAACTCAGCCTGGATTGCATTGCGATCAGCGGGGTTCAAGGTGCCGTTTGCAGACTGCACCGCCAGCTCGCGCATGCGACTCAGGCGACCCCCAACCTCGCCGAGCGAGCTCTCCGCGGTCTGCACCATGCTGATCCCATCCATGGTGTTGCGATTGGCCTGACGCAGGGAGCGCATCTCCGATCGAAGCGACTCTGAGATTCCCATGCCCGCCGCATCATCAGCGGCCATGTTGATGCGCAGACCGGACGACAGCTGGGCAAAGGTCTTGTCCAACTGCGCCTTCGAGCGCGCAGCCTGATTCCCGATCAACAAGCTGGTCATGTTCGTGTTGACGCGAATGGGCATGGTGGACACCTCCGTCTAAGTCATAGATCCCTACGCCCCACCCGAGTGCACGCGTTGGGTGAAGGGAGCGGATACAGGTTTAGGCATACGGCTACCGATTGCAACGGTAAATCAAGCAAACACGAAGCCTTGAGGACCATTTCCACCGTCACAGCAGGTGCCATTGAACCCACAAGAGCCCTGCCTTATACTCCCGGCCCCTTCGGGACCGACCAAGGTCTCGACGGTTCAGCGTCCCTTCCTGCGAGCCGCTTAAGGCTCTATTTCAGAGTTTCCTGCCATGCCAGAAATGCGTGAGGACTTCGAGTCGGACAAAGAGTGGGAGCTCCACAAGATGCGCCATTCGTGTGCGCACGTGATGGCTCAGGCCGTCCGGGATCTCTACCCCGGGGCGATGCTGGGCACGGGACCAGCGCTCAAGGACAGCTTCTACTACGACATCCGAACCGAGCCGGCGATCACCGAAGAAGACCTGGGCCGCATCGAAGAGCGCATGCGAGAGATCATCAGCGCGGGAACATCTTTCGTCCAAAAAGACCTCTCTCGAAGTGATGCAGAGGCCCTCTTTCGCGATGAGGGACAGGAGTTCAAGCTCGGCCTGATCGAGAAGATCGACGACTCCACCTACTCCACCTACAGCCACGACGACGGCAGCTTCGTGGACCTCTGCAGAGGCCCCCATGTGGAGAACACAAAGCAGCTTAGGTTTTTCAAGCTCATGAGCGTCTCTTCCGCCTATTGGCAGGCGGATGCTCGCAACCCCCAGCTGTCTCGGGTCTACGGAACTGTCTGGCAGAGCCCCAAAGAGTTGAAGCTGTACTTGCGCCGACTCGAGGAGGCGAAGAAGCGAGATCACCGCAAGGTCGGTCGGGAGATGGGGCTGTTCACATTCTTCCCGTTCTCACCGGGCTCTCCGGTGCTCCTATCCCGAGGAATGGTGATCTATCGCATCCTCGGCGACCGCATCCGAAACCTAGTCCTGAAGAATGGCTACCAAGAGGTTCGAGGACCCATCGTCTGCCATCAGAGTCTCTGGGAGAAGTCGGGGCACTGGGAGGCTTACCAAGAGAACATGTTCCTCTTGGGTCAGGACCACAGCACAGGAGACGGCGAGCAGGGGGTGTACAGCCTCAAGCCCATGAACTGTCCGGTGCACATGAACATCTTCGGAATGGAGCGCCGGTCGTACCGGGAGCTGCCCATTCGCTACCACGACGAGGGCCCGCTGCACCGCAACGAGCTCAGAGGGGCGCTGGG
>PBPL01000022.1 GCA_002724675.1 Deltaproteobacteria bacterium
TCGTCGTCGTCGTCGTCATCGTCGTCGTCGTCGTCGTCGTCGTCGTCGTCGGGCAACGAGATTGGCTGGGTGAAGACGACCTCGAGGTGTGGTCTCTGGGATCGTGGCACGCCCTCGCTGGAGACAATGTCCGTACCGTCACTGCCATCGGTGATGAACATCAGCCCATAGTTCTGGGAAGGATTGAGGACCCATTCCTGCACAGTTGCAGTGATGTCAAAGACATACTGACCATGACCCGGATCTTCAGGGAACGAATGGACAGCGACCGTAACGTGGACGGGTTTCGTGTCCCAGGTCACTGCGGAGGGGGCCCATGGAGAAGCGACCCGATGCACGGACACGACATCGCCATCACTCTCGAGCTCCAGCGACAGCAAAGCACTGCTCACGGTCGCCGCCGGGCCCAGCTGTCCCGCTGCGGTCCCTGCAATGTCCGGGAAACGAAGCAAGGCGCGCACCGCACCGCCGCCGAAGTCGCCATCTTCGTCATCCACATACAGCGCAGCGTCCCCTTCAAAGTTGCTGCTGGACAGCTCGGCTGCGATGGAGACATCCTCCGTCGCGCTATAGGCGCCCCCATCCCCGGCCTGGAACTCAAGAGTGTCGGCGAGCGCGGCACCCGAAGAGAACAGCAAGAGAGAGCCCACTAGGAGGGCTCCTACACACTTGCTTCTCGGGGTCACTTCTTTCATGGGCTGCCATTACAAATTAGCCGCAGGAAGCCCACTGGCCCAGCAGAACACGACACCTGTATCCTTGTGCCCACATTCTCGCGCTCGACAATCAACCCCTCGGGCCAACCCCAAGCCGAGGGGCTGAACCGACCCGCCCCCTGGCACCCCCGCCCTCAGGAGCCGCCTTGTTGTCTCTTTCTTTGAGAATCAGCCTGACCGTTTTCTTGTTGGCCACGATGAGCTGGACCGGCTGCGCCCATCAAGACACACAGCGAACGGTCCGCATTGAAGCACCCGCTCCAGAATCGGGCCCGGCCATCCTGCTCAATGGCCAGCAAGTGGACGTTCGCTGGAGCGATGGCGACAGCTTCAAGTTCAAGTCTGGTCCCTACAAGGGAAGCGGGGTCCGACTGATGGGCTACAACACACTGGAGAGCTACGGCCCGGTCCACCGCTGGGGTCGTTGGACCGCCACCGAGCTCTACGAGATCGCCCGCAGCAGCAAGTACCGCGCCGCAGAACGCGTCTGGCAGTGCACCACCGATGGCGAGAAGGACGGCTACGGACGCGTCCTGGTCGATTGTCCCGGTGTCAGCGAACACATGGTGAGCATCGGCCACGCCCATGTGTTCGGCATGGACCAGGAGGGCGAGGAGTCTCTGATCCGCTTACAGCAGCAAGCTCGCCGCAAGAAACTCGGGATCTGGAAAAAAGGCACCCCTGAGTCCATCGTCACGAGCCTGCACTCGGCCTCCGAGGGTCGTGGGTACAACCGCATTGTCAGTGGCTTCACCGGTAAGTCCACGGTTCGGAATCACGATGAGACGTACGCCGTGTGCCAGGAGGTCTGCGAAGGCGGCGATGGGGGCAGCTGCATGGTCTACGTTCCGTTCAAGATCCGATATCGCAACAAGCCTGACTGCCTCAGATAGAGGTCTGTCGAGTCGTGGCTGGGCGCGTCGTCCGAGCGCGCGGGTCCCACATCGGCCGGGACAAGCAAGTTTGCTTCCGTTAGTTTGCGGCTCATCAGCGCAGGCTCAAATGCTCAATGGCCTCGATCTCCGCGGGTTCTCGGGCTGACAGCGGATCGCAGATCCCCACCTCTTGGCTGCTCGGGAGAACTGGATGTCGACCTTCCACACCTCAAACTCCATCGCACACCTCCCATTGCTGCTCGGGGCGCTCCTGTGCCTGGGACTGTTGGCCAGCTCGCTGACTCTGAGCGGATGCGATCCCCTGAGCAACGACGGCAACACCGGAGACGACGACACTGGCGACGGTGGCGGCGACGATGACGACGGTGGCGACACTCCGTCGGAGTACAGCTACGACTTGGGCGACGAGGCTCCCTCTGGGGTGATCTGTGGGGCCCCCGAAGCCACGCCGCCAGAGGGCGCGCTGTGCCGTGTCAGCGAAGGGACCGATGCCCTACTCGTTCAAGGGATCATCTTGGCTGACGAGGTGCTGATGGGGGGCCAGGTCCTCCTTGACGAGGTGGGCAGGATCGCCTGTGTAGGTTGTGACTGCAGCAGCGAGCCCGAGGCCGCAGGCGCCAGCCAACTCTCCTGTCCCTTTGGCGTTGTTTCGCCGGGACTCATCAACACCCACGACCACATCAGCTACACACAAAATTGGCCGGAGCCCCATGGCGCAGAGCGCTATGAGCATCGACACGACTGGCGCCGAGGCCGCAATGGCCACACGGAGCTTCATGTGAGCGGCGGAGCTTCCACAGAGGAGAAAGCATGGGGCGAGCTCCGGTTCGTGCTCGGGGGCGCCACATCAATTCTGGGTTCGGGCAATTCGGATGGTCTCCTGCGCAACCTAGACCGGGACCAGGAGGGCCTGGGGGCAGAGTCCGTGCACTATCAGACGTTCCCACTAGGCGACAGTGGCGGAGCCACGCTGGACTCAAGCTGCGGCTACCCCAACATCGACAGCCCCTCCGTGCTCCAGACCCCCTACGCACCACACATCAGCGAAGGCATCGATCTGGGAGCGCGCAACGAGTTCGTCTGCCTCAGCTCGGAAGAGAACGGTGGCACGGACCTGCTGGCAGCCAACACCGCGATCATCCACGGGGTGGGTATCGGTGCCGCCGATGCCTCGCTGATCGCCTATGAGGGGGCGAAGGTGATCTGGTCGCCTCGTTCCAACGTGGACCTCTACGGCAACACAGCGCCAGTCACCATGCTGGATAGCCTGGGCGTAACCATCGCCCTAGGAACCGACTGGACGGCATCGGGCTCCATGAACGTCCTTCGCGAGCTTGCCTGCGCTGACTTTCTGAACCAGGACTACTACGGGGGCTGGTTCGGGGACTGGGACCTCTGGGCCATGACCACCGAGAGAGCGGCCCAGGCCATGGGCATTCAAGAGGCTACAGGCTCCCTGCGAGACGGACTCTTCGGAGACATCGCGATCTTCGACGGTCGAGAGGTGCCCACGAATCCCTTCCGAGCGATTCTCGACGCCAGCCCCGGCCAGGTGCACCTGGTGCTGCGGGGCGGCGAGGTGCTCTACGGAGACAGTGCCGTCGTCGCGGCGCTACCCACAGGCGGCACCGGCTGCGAAGAACTCCCCATGGACATCTGCGGTCAGAGTCGTCGCGCATGCCTCAGCCGAGAGCTGGGCACATCCTACGCCGCCCTCGAGGCTGCCAACGCCAGCTCTTACTCGCTGTTTTCCTGCGACACGCCCCCGGACGAGCCCTCCTGCGTGCCCTTTCGGCCGGGAGAATACGAAGAAGCGACCACCGCGGACCCGGACGGGGACGGCGTACCGCAGATCAAGGACAACTGCCCCACAGTGTTCAATCCGGTTCGGCCCCTCGATCAGGGCGACCAGAGGGACCACGACGACGATGGCTTGGGCGACGCATGCGACCCCTGCCCGCTCGGCGAGAACGACGACGGCGAGTGCATCGAGTTCGACCCCGATGATCGGGACGCAGACGGAGTCAGCGAAGACCTAGACAACTGCCCCACCATTCCCAACATCGATCAGCTGGACTACGACGAAGACGGCACCGGGGATGCCTGTGACCCCTGCCCGACCCGCCCCAATGCCCCAGGGGGCGCCTGCCCTGCCACGGTCTACGAGCTCAAGCGGGGCGAGCTAGAGCCCGGCCTGTTCGTGCAGCTAGAGGACTTGATCGTCACGGCCAACAACGAGGACGGCTTCTTCTGCCAGGTGGCACAAGAGTCTCGAGACGACGAATGGGGCATCGACTATTCGGGGCTGTGGGTCTACGCACCCAGTGGCGAGGACTTCACCCCACCTGCTCCGGGGGAGCGCATCACTGTGACCGGGTCGGTGAACTCCTGGTACGGACAGTGGCAACTCCTAAACGTGGATGAACTCACCGTGCACCAGGGGGCCCTGAGCACCCCCACCCCGGAAGACGTAACCGTTGCCGAGGTCACCACGGGAGGAGCCCGAGCCAATGCACTGGAAGGCATCCTCGTAGCCGTCGCCGGAGCGCAGGTCATCGAGCACAACCCGCCCGCAGGCCCAGGCGACGTAGACCCCACGGGTGCGTTCGTCCTGGAAGGAGGGCTGCGAGTCAACGACTTCCTCTCCCCGTTGAGCCCGCTGCCGCTCATTGGAGACACTGTTCAGGTCACTGGACTCCTTCGATTTGCCAACGACAACTCGAAGGTCGAACCCAGGACTAGCCAAGACGTGGCCGCGCTGAGCAGTGGGCCGCCGCAGCTCCTTGAGTTCGGGCCAGCCTCTGTGTTCCTAGACTCCGGGCTGGTTGCCAGCACCACCATCCCCGAGCTGACCGTCACATTGGATCGCCCTGCACCCGAGGACGGCACCTCGGTGACGCTGGTCAGCCTCGAGCCCACATCGCTCGAGGCGCCTGCTGAGTTGTTCTTCGCAGAAGGAGAGTCGAGCCTGCCAGTGCCATTGACTGGGCTCGAGCCGAGCAATGGTCCCGTTGACCTGGAAGCAACGCTCGATGGGCTCTCCCTGTCCGCCACCGTCGAAGTTCTCGATCCCAGCCGGGCCCCCGTTCTGGAGACCGTCCAGCCCGCGCAAGCCACCCTCCAGGTGGGCGCGACGACCACCTTCACAGCGACCCTGGACATCCCCGCCGCGGCCTTCGGCACCCCTGTGTCCCTCGCCCTGTCGGACGAGAGCCGGGCCTCCGCTCCTCTGGAAGTCGTCGTTGCCGAAGACACGCTGTCAGCGGAGTTCGATGTCACTGGAACCGCAGCCGGGGACACAACACTGACCGCCACGGCAGGAGGAGTGTCTTTAGACGTCCTCCTGACCGTGTCAGACGTGCCCGACCTAGGCCTCGTCATCAGCGAAGTGCTGTACGACACACCGTCCAGCGACGACGGCACGGAATGGATTGAGCTCTACAACGGCTCGTTCACGGCGATCGACCTCGCCAACTACAGCTTGGGTTGGGGAGGCAACGACTACACGTACGGGACAGTCCAGTTGAGCACTGTGCTGGAGCCTGGAGCTTGCTTCGTATTGGGCGGGCCGACCAGCGACGCAAGCAACGGGGCCCCCATCTACGACTTGAGCGGCGACCTCAACCCAGACCTGCAGAACTCCGGCAGCGCCGCCGATGGCGTTGCCCTCTTCGACGTACCCGAGGGCTCTATCACGACGACCATGACACCCATAGATAGCGTGATCTACGGCTCCGCCAACAGCAATCAACTCCTAGACGCGAGCGGAGCCTCAGGGCCTCCAGATGTGGGCGAGGCCTCAGCGAGTGAGTCCCTCGAGCGGACCGCCTCGGGATGGCGCGTGCAGTCGGCCCCAACCCCCGGCGACTGCGCTGCAATCACCCAATAAGTGACCCGGCTCTCGCCCCCGCAGCCTGTTCCCACCCACAGGCCTATGGCTCAGTCGACCTGCCCATCCCCTTCGCGCACACGCAGGTAGTGACCGGTTGTGCTGGGAACGAAGCTGTCCTCCACACCGGAAGGCCACCGCACCACGACCCCCTCCACCGTCGACGCCCCCAATCCAAAGTGGAGCCCCTTCCAGCTGGAGGAGTGTATGGACGTGGAGCCAGCAAACACCTCCCGGAGCAAGACCGCCTCGTCGGTGGTCACCTGAACGACTGCGCCCACAGCATCTCGATTGGACACCGTGCCCTCCAGACGGAAGCCGATCCAGTCGCCGGCATGGGAGCCAACGTTTCGATAGAGGGAGGGCTGCCCGTCTAGGTTCTGGACGACCACATCCATCCCACCGTCCAGATCGTAGTCCACAACAGCGGCCCCTTCGCTAGTCGCTATGGATGCCTCCACCCCCGAGCCCTGAGCAACAGCAAAGCTCCCCCCCTCGTTGCGCAACAACACATTGGCGGCAGGACGAA
>PBPL01000023.1 GCA_002724675.1 Deltaproteobacteria bacterium
AGAAGAAGGACAAGAAGAAGGACAAGAAGAAGACGAAGAGGGGCGGCCGGCACCAATGGACGGGCATCCACGACCAGGGGGGTGGGAAATACAGCATCGAACAAAAAGAGGTGGACTGGGCCCTCGGAAACCTCGACAAGCTGTCGCGTGAGGCCCGCGTCGTCCCCAACTTCGCGGACGGTGCAACGAACGGGTTCAAGGTCTTTTCGATCCGACGCAACAGTGCCCTCCGCAAGATGGGGCTGAAGAACAACGATGTCCTGACCTCGGTCAATGGTCTCGACCTCTCGAACACAGAGAAAGCCTTGGAGATCTATTCAAAGCTCCAGGCCGACAAGCACTTCTCGCTGGAGCTTCTCCGCAACGGCGAACCGATGACACTGGAGTACGACGTCCAATGATGCCGCGATCCCTACTCATTCTCGGGATGCTGCTCGCATTCACGCTCCCGGCCACATTGGCCTCAGCGGAAGACAGCGATGCCGCCACGCAGTCCGACAAGGACGCTGCCAAGAAGAAGTCGATGCGCAAGGCGCGTTCTCGACTCAAGGCAGCAAAGAGCCTCCAGGCCAGCCCCCGAGTCCTAGACAAGACCAAGGACAGCACGAAAGACGAGGAGCCGGAGGACGAGGAGGATTCAGAGGCTGAGTCGACATCGAGAGACTCGGACTCGTCCGATACCAGTGACAAGGCCTCCAAGAAGAAGAGCAGCAGCGGGAAAAAGAAGGGCGACGAGCCCCGTAAGGTACTGCCTTCGTTCGACAAGAACGTCCGCATCCACATCGACTACGACGGCACTGACATCAAGGACGTCATCAAGGACTTCGCCGAAAAGACCGGGCGAAACTTCCTCATTGATCCGAAGATCAAGGGGAAGATCACGATCATCGCCCCCAACCCCGTGAGCATCGACGAAGCCTACGAAGCCTTCCTGGCGGCGCTCGACGCGGCGGGCTTCACGACTGTCGTCGAGGCCCGATTCAGCAAAGGCGCCAATCGAGGAAAGCCCATGCTGACACGCATTCTGTCTGCAGCAGATGCGAGGTCCGAACCTCTGGAGCTCTACAAGGGGGGCTACACCCCAAAGAACGCCAACCTCATCACCCGACTGATTCAGGTCCAGAATATTTCAGTCGATGAGATCTCAAAGGTGATCCAGAAGTGGGTATCCAAGAATGGTCAGATTCTCGCTTATGCACCGAGCAACACGCTGATCCTGACCGACTCAGCCAACAACATTCGCCGCATTCTGGACCTGATCCAGGAGTTGGACATCTCGGCACCGAAGCAGAAGCTCGACATTATCCCAGTGGAGTTCGCCGAAGCCGCAAAGATCGTTGAAATTATTCGAGAAATCTACGGAGACAGCGTCAAGAGCAAGACCAGTGCAACGAAGACCAAGGCGGGCCGCAAGACCAAGAAGAAGGGCAAGGCGACAGCCGCATCGAGCGCATCCGTCGGTAAAGAGACCGCGTTCATCGGCAAGATGCTCTCCGACGACAGGACAAACTCCATCATCGTCCTTGCGACGGAGAGTTCCCTGGACGAGATCCGCAAGCTGGTAGAGCGACTCGACTACGAGACCGACCCATTTGCTCAGTCCGACATCCACGTTATCTACCTGGAACATGCCAAGGCCGAAGAGTTGTCTCAGACCTTGAACAACCTGGCTCAGCAGAGCAACCAGCGTGCGCAGAAGAAAACGCGGGCGAAGGGCAAGAAGGACAAGAAAGGCGCAAAGGCCAAGGGCGGTGCCCTCAGCGGAAACTTTCAGGGAGAGGTCCGAGTCTCCCACGATGCACCCACCAACGCGCTCGTGGTGACCGCAGCCCGGGAAGACTTTCGCAGGATGCGCAAGGTCATTGACCTCCTCGACATTCCGAGAAAACAGGTCTTCGTCGAGACGGTGATCATGGAGATCTCGGACTCGGTGCGACGGGATGCTGGAGCCTCCTGGCACGGCGGAAAGCCGGGCGAAGGTGAAACGGGCATCAACGTTCTGGGCGCCCGAGGTGCTCAGTCTGTGAACCTCGGGTCAGCGCTGCTGGACGGCTCGCTTCTCGGAGGCTTGGCCCTGGGCGTGTTCGGTCAGGCCATCAACGTGCCGCTGCCGGGCATCGATGGCGGCCTGGAGATCCCGGCCTTTGGGCTCGTGCTCAGAGCGCTTCAGGAGGACAGCTCCACCAATGTCCTGTCATCCCCCAACATCCTGACTCTCGACAACGAAGAGGCCACCATCGAGATTGGTGAAACGGTTCCCTTCCCCACCGGGGGCTCTCTAGGGGCACTCGCTGGTGCCGCTGGTGCCGCCGCTGGCTTTGGCGGCTTCCCATCCATCAGCTTCAGCCGAGAGGACGTCGGGATCATCTTGAGGCTCACTCCTCAGATCAATGAGAGCGACTACGTAACCATGGAGATCTACCAGGAGATCTCCGAGGTGAAGGAGGGCTCCACGAGCGACACGCTGTCCAGTGGCGGCCCCACCACCACAAAACGCTCTGCCGACACACACATCAATGTCCGCTCTAACCAGACCATTGTCATTGGCGGACTGATGCAAGAGGTCGAGACGGAGAGCGAGAGCAAGGTGCCCATCCTGGGTGACATCCCGCTGCTGGGTTTCTTCTTCCGCAACAAGGCCAAGACCAAACGTAAGACAAACCTGCTGATCTTCCTCACACCCCACGTCATCGATAGCCCCGAAGATCTGCAGGAGGTCTACAGGATCAAGATGCTGCAGCGTCAAGAGTTCATTCGGCGCTTCTATGGCAAGACCAAAGAGGAGCAATTGGCGGAGCTCAACGAGTTGATCCGCTACTCCATGAACATCCCGGACTCTCCATCGGTATACCGAGACAGAGAGCCCAGGCAGCGGGAGCACAGCCTCGGCCTCGGCGACCTGGGTGATGGAGCCGAACAAGCGGAGCTCCGGGAGGCTCTGGAGGAACTCGACACCGACCAGGGAGAGGTCCTTGTGACTCCCGAAGGAGAGGTGTCGCTGGACGATGAGGTCGGTGCAGAGACCGAAGACAAGTCGAACGGGGAGCAGGAGGCTGAGACTGAAAAAGGCAAGAGCACAGACGAGGGGACCTCTGAAGCCGAGGAGAAGGAGTAGATCACCATGGGGATCCAGGCTCAGACACTGGTCGACATCCTCGTGGACTCTGGCGCGGTCGCGACCGAATCCATCGAGACGGCTTCCGACTACGCCGAGCGTCACGATCTCGATCGGATTGACGAAGCTCTCATCATGCTCGGACTGGTCACAGAGGCCCAGGTCGTCGAGGCCCTCTGTTCCCAGACGGCTCTCCCCTCGCTCGCGACACTTCCCGTGGACTCCGTCGACCTCGATCTCTACGCAGACCTACCTATCTCCTTCGCAAAGAGTCATCGGGTCATGCCTCTCTGGGAAGAAGACAGTGGGGCTGTCGCGGTGGCGGTCGCCGACCCCCTCACCACCTCACCCGTGGACGACCTACGCGTCGTCCTCGACCGCCCCATCTCAGTCTTCATTGCATCGCCATCGCAGATTCTCGATGCCATCAACTCGATCTACGACCGCCTAGCCCGCAGTGCCGGGCAGGTCATCGAGGAGATGGAGGATGACCGAACCGGTCAATACGCTGCCATCGACGAAATCGAAGACATCGTCGATAGCGATGACGAAGCGCCAATCATCCGCTTCGTCAACTCACTGCTCACCGAAGCCCTCAAAGAGCGGGTCTCCGACATTCACTTCGAGCCCTTCGAGCGCAACCTCGCGGTCCGGTTCCGAATTGACGGAATCTTGTACAGCAAGGTCGAGGTACCCAAGAGGCTCCAGGCCGCGATCAGCAGCCGCGTGAAGGTAATGGCACAGCTCGACATCGCGGAAAAACGCCTCCCTCAGGATGGTCGGATTCGCATCAAGGTCGCGGGACGGGACGTCGACATTCGGGTGTCCACCGTCCCGGTCGCACACGGAGAGCGTGTCGTGCTTCGGCTCCAGGATCGTTCGGCGGGCCTGCTGAACCTGGATCAGATCGGGATGGGTGGAGCCATTCTCAATGGCTACCGAGGTCTGATCCACCAGCCACATGGGATCCTGCTTGTGACCGGCCCTACCGGCTCGGGTAAGACATCCACTCTCTATGCCGGCATCTCTGAGATCAATCGTCCTGACATCAACATTCTGACGGTGGAAGATCCCATCGAGTATCAGATCAAGGGCATCGGCCAGATGGCGGTGAACCCCAAGATCAACCTTACCTTTGCCTCAGGCCTTCGAGCGTATCTGCGACAAGACCCCGACGTGATTCTGGTAGGCGAGATCCGGGATCTCGAGACCGCTGAGATTGCAATCCAGGCATCCCTGACTGGCCACCTCGTCCTGTCGACCATTCACACCAACGATGCCGCCACAGTGGTGAACCGGCTAGTGGACATGGGGGTCGAGCCCTTCCTAGTAGCCTCATCGCTCATCGGCGTGCTGGCACAACGACTCGTCCGGCGGCTATGCCCCAGTTGTCGTGAGGCATACACGCCGACCAACGAAGAACTGTTGGAAGTGGCGATCGACCCGGCCACCGTCTCCAGCACCATCTACCGCCCACGAAACGGTGGCTGTCCCGAGTGTCTGCAGACGGGATACAGGGGGCGAACGGGCATCTTTGAGCTCCTCACCCTCAGTGATGGCATTCGGCCCCTGATCGTTCAAAACCTGTCGTCGACCGAGATCCGAGATGCCGCCGTCGAGGAGGGCATGACGACCCTCCGCATGAGTGGCGGACAGAAAGTCCTCGCTGGACTGACAAGCTTGGAAGAGATCTTCCGAATCACCCAGGACGAAGCGCCCTCTCTCGACGGCGTTTCCGAGGCCTGAGCTGAGGGGCAGATCCGTTGCCTGTCTACGAGTACAAAGGGCTAGACGATGCGGGCAAGGCCGCTTCGGGGATGGTCGATGCCGACACGGCTAGAGCAGCTCGGGTCAAGCTACGCAAGCAGGGCGTCTTTACGACCTCGATCATCGAGGGCAAGGGCGGGGCCATCGAAGGGTCGCCAGCGCGCAACGGAGACCGCCCCAAGGGACAAGGGCTGTCCGTCGAGGTGGACCTCTCCAAGTATCTCAACCCCATCGGAATCACCGATGTCGCCATCGCTACCCGCCAGTTATCGGCACTGTTGGGAGCAGGCATTCCCATCGTCGAGTCCATGGAGGCGCTGTCGGAGCAGGTCGAGAAGGAACAGTTCCGGCTGATCCTGCGCGAAATTCGTCAGAAGGTGAACGAGGGAACGGCCCTCGCCGACGCGCTCGAGGACTACCCCAAGGTCTTCTCGACCCTCTACGTCAACATGGTCCGAGCTGGAGAGCGGGCTGGCGCGCTGGAACACGTCCTGGAACGTCTAGCAGATTACACGGAGGGATCCGTAGAGCTGCGAGGCAAGGTGGCTTCCGCCCTCACCTATCCGGCCATCATGCTGCTCGTGGCCCTTGGCGTCATCGGCTTCATGATGGCCTATGTCGTCCCCAAGATCACAAAGCTCTTCCAGGACATGGGAGCCGATCTTCCCCTGATCACCAAGCTGGTAATCGCCGCATCGGACATTCTCCAGAACTACTGGTGGCTCCTTGCCGTACTGACCGTCGGAGGCGCCATCGGGCTGCGCTACTGGTACGGCACGGAGGCAGGACGTCAGAAGGCCGATGATCTGATCTTGAGGATCCCCAGCCTCGGGCGCATGTTCTTGATGGTCTCTGTGGCTCGCTTCGCTAGCACGCTCTCGACCCTCATGATGTCGGGAGTCCCCTTGCTGACTGCCATGGGCATTGTTCGCAATGTGGTCACCAACGTAGTGCTTCAAGACATCATCGCCACAGCACAGGAGGCTGTGCGCGAAGGTCAGCCCATGAACCGACCACTGCGGAAGTCGGGACGCTTCCCACCCATGGTCGTTCACATGATCTCGGTAGGCGAGAAGACAGGCGAGCTGTCTCCCATGCTCAATCGGGTGGCCACTACCTACGAGGCCCAGGTGAACCGTCGACTGGCAACCCTCACCGCCCTCCTCGAACCTTTGATGATCCTCGTCATGGGCGGAATCGTGTTCGTCATCGCGCTCGCGGTCCTGCTCCCCATGCTTCAAATGAACACCCTCGCAGGTGGCTGAAACCCCAAGGAGACCATGCCATGCGATTCCAGTTGAACTCCCTCCAAAGCACGCTCCGTCGACGACGGCGGGGAAACCTCTATCAGCGGGGCATGACCCTCATCGAGATCATGGTGGTGCTCACCCTGCTGGGATTGATGATGACGGTCCTGGCCGTCAACTTCTTCGGCATGGCTGAAGAGCAAAAGGTCAAGATTACGGTGACCCAGATGAAGACGATCCAGGGAAGGCTGGACGCTTACAAACAGGAATACGGCAGCTATCCCTCGGCATCCTTGGGCCTCAACGCACTGGTCAGTCCACCGCCAAAGAAAAACGGACGGACTCCTGGCGCCTTCCTGGACGACGCCAACCTGCTGACTGATCCCTGGGGTAACCCACTCGAGTACAGCACTCCCGGACCGGACGGGAAGCCCTACAAGATCATCAGCAGGGGTGCTGACGGGGCATCGGGAGGCGAAGGCCCAGATCAGGACATCAACAACTGGCAGGGCATGTAGGGAACGCACAGAAAGACAGCCAAAGACCCATCATGAAGCACCGCACCCAACCCACACGAGCACTCCGATTCGCTCGACATCAGCAGGGGCTGACGTTGATCGAAATCGTGGTTGTTCTGACTCTGGTCGGTGCGCTCATGCTGGCCGCGGTACCGTCACTCCGAGCAGTCTTCGAGGTCGACCTCCGAACGGCCAGCCGAGAGTTGGCCGCGACACTCCGCTACGTCTACGAGGAGGCTGCCGTCCAGAATGTGTCCATGCGGGTGGCCTATGACCTAGACCATCGCAGCTGGTGGGTCGAAGGTGCTGATTCGGATGTCCGGATCTTCGCCAACCGCGACGAAAAGGAGGCCTTCCTGGAGTTTCAAGAACAGAAGGCGCTGTCCGATGCCCAGCTCAAAGAGCAAATGGACAACAGACGCTCTGCTCAACCCACGCTTCAGGATCTGACCTCTTCTCTCTTGGGCGACGACGCCGACCCATCCGCACTGAGTGGAATCATGGGGGGCCTCATGGGCGGGGGCAACATCTTCGGGGGAGGTGCTGCTGGACGCTACGAGGTCAATCAATTCAGCCCCATGAACGACAGCCGGGGAATGTTCCGCAAGCGAGAGTTGCCGAGCGGCACGCGGTTCTTTGGCGTGTGGACCCCAGAGGCAGAGGACGTGGTTCGGCCCATGGATGAGTTCGAGGTCGAAGCCATGCTTCGAGAGGAGCCCGAAGACCAGAAGTGGCGAATGGCCTACACCCACATTTTCCCGGGCGGATACATGGAGGACACCGTGGTCTACCTGAGCGACGACGAAGGCCAGTCCATCACATCCCTGGTGGTGGACCCGCTGATTGGGCGTGTTCGTGTGGTCCGTGATGAAGCTGACGTGCCCGATCTCAGGGCGAGAGAGCGCGACTAGGCCCCATGCTCCAGCGCATACCCACCCGTGGCTTCACCCTGCTGGAGTGTCTAATGGCACTGGGGCTGGTCTCGACGTCTCTCGTCATTCTGACGGAGGCCCAGAGCTGGGCAGTCCGTGCTCAGGAGCGCTCAACCCAAATCACCACGGCCACGATGCTCGCAGACACCGTCATGAAGCTGGCCATGATGCGCATGCTGGAGGATGGCTTCGGCGAACTAGAGGTCCGCGAGCGAGGCGACTTCCGCGACCAACGCTACGGCGAGTCGTTCGAGGACTTTCGGTGGGAGTGGGAAGCCGAGAAGGTCCAGGTGAGGCTCCCCGACATGAACCAGGTCATGGGCCTCATGGGAGAGGGGGCCAGCGCGCTGGGTGATGCAGCAGGTGTAGACACCGGCGGTGCGGCGCCAGCCAACGAGCTTGCCGCCCTGGACAGCCTGGGGCTCGACATGTCCATGTTCAGCGACATGCTGGGCAACTACCTCCGAGAAATACGCGTCCGTGTCTGCTACCCGGACGGCAAGAATCAGGACGGCATCGATGTCGAAGACTGTGTGGAGTTAACCAGTCACCTGGTCAACCCCACTGGCCGGGTCATGAGCGAAGAGGAGCAGCTCCTCCTCGAAGCACAGGAAGATGCGCAGGAATGACCCGGCACTCAAGACACAGCATGGGGAATAGCCACCGTGGCCAGTGGGGCATGAGTCTCATGGAGCTCACCATCAGCATTGGCTTACTCGCCGTGATCACCGTGACGGGGTTCACAGTGATCCAGGGAGCGACACGCATCAGCGAAGAAGCTACCGCTCGGGCCGAGCTCAACAAGATGGGGCGCAACGCTATGGCCCTCATCATCAAGGAAATCAACAACGCCTTTATTTCCCAGAATCAGACCGAGCACTTCAAGACCGTATTCAAGGGCACCGACCGTGATCCGGTGGATGAGCTCTACTTCGTCTCGCGCTCTCACGAGAAGAGGTACGCCAATCGAAAAGAGTCGGACTATGCGGAGGTGGGCTACTACTCGGAAGCCGACTGGACCGGGGGCAACTTCCGCACTCTGGTACATCGAGAGGCGCGGATCGTAGATGACGATCCAGAGAATGGGGGGGTCATTCACGCTCTATGTCACAACGTCCGCGAGTTCAATGTCCGCTACCGCCGAGATCGCAAAGCCGACTGGATCGATGAGTGGGACTCCGAGTCGTCGGAACAGAGCAATAAGACCCCCAAAGTGATCGAGATCCGTCTCGAACTCGAAGACGATCAGGGCCGCACCGCATCCTTCTTCAACCTGACAGGAACCCACTAGAGTCATGGGTCCCCACCGGTCACGAGCACGCTTACGAGCGTCTTGGTCTAGGCCCCAGCGGGGCATGGCCCTGCTGATGGGCCTGATCATGGTGGTTCTAATCTCGGCCTTTGTGACCGACTTCAACTACAGCTCGCGCGTCGGAATCATCACCAGCACCCACTACCGGGACGAGGTAAAGGCCACGCGCCTGGCCCAGTCCGGGGTTCGCATCTACGGCATGCTGCTGGTGCTAGGCCGCCAGGTGAGCAAGGCGCCCATGGTCAGCGGCATGTTGAGCTCCCTGGGACTCAACATCGACGGCGCTTCCATGGTGTGTAAGAGCATCCCCTTCCTCGACACAGCCATGCTCCGCTACCTGACGTCCATCGGCAACGGAATGATGAGTGAGCAAGAAGAGGATGGGCTGCTCAACTTGATGGGGCTACCCGGCGGCGGGGAAGCGAAAGAGGGAGCCGTTCCTGTACGAGGCTCAACCGATAAGAACGGGGACCGAGACCGTCCCACCGTTCGAAGGAGCCTTCTGGACTTTGAGGGCGACTTCAAAGTGGAGTGCTCCGACGAAACCAGTCGCATCGACCTCAATGGCTTCGCCAGTGCAGCTTGGGCCGGCTTGACCCTCCAGCAACACCCCACGGCGCTCATGCTCTACGGCCAGATGGCAGGAGAAGAGTTCGATCCTCTGTTCGAAGAGCGACTCAAGATGGACCGCTGGGAGTTGATCGGAAACATCCGCGACTGGATTGATGTCGACTCGCAACGAGGGGGGCTCTGGGGGGGCGATGAGGACGCACTCTACGACGACTACATCCCCAGATATCGCAGCAAGAACAGCCGCCTAGACACGCTTGCAGAGGTGCGACTGGTTCACGGCGTCACCGACGAAGTCTGGGCACTCTTCTCCCCAGCCTGGTCCATCCACACCAAGAACTTCAGGGTCAACGTCAACACCGCTAGTCCGCAGATGATCCAGGCCATTCTACGTGGCTTCACGGATCCACTCATCGTGACAGACCAGCTGCTCGCAGAGAAGATTCCCGAGTTGATGATCGAGCGTATCTTCTTGCCCTACACCAAGGCCAACGACTTCCTGGCCCGAGCCAAGAGTAAGGGCATTGTCTTCAACCAGAACGAGTCACGAATCAAGCCCCTGCTCACCACAGACAGCCGAGTGTTCCGCCTCACGTCCACCGGCTACGTCAACGAGTCCACCCGCAGGATCGAAATGATCATGCGGGTCAGCAGTGGACACTATCGAGGCCTGTCGTGGAGGAATGAATAGATGCCCAGTTATGTCATTGGATTGGATCTCAGCGACACAGCCGTTCGCGCAACTTTGCTCAAAGGATCACTCCGGGGCTACGAAATCGTGGACTTCCTGAGCCTCGAGCCCGAGAGAGACGAAGACACAGGCCAGGCCACCATCACAACGGTTAGTGCGGCCGCTCGCAAAGTACTGGACACCATCGACCGGCCCCAGGCCACCATCGTCACCTCTGTGTCAGCAGTATCGGTGTCGAGCTGGGTCGTGGACATGCCCTTTTCGGATCCCAAGCGAATCGAACAAACCATTCGCTTCGAGATAGAGAACTACGTGCCCTGGGATCTGGAGGAAGTGGCACTGGACTATCGAATCGCCAGTACCTCCGAACAAGGAGCTCGGGTGTTGACTGCGATGGTGCCCTGGGAGCGTCTTGAGCAGCTTGTGGACGCGCTACACGCTGTGGAGATCGATCCTCGGCACATCGTGGTCGATGCTGAGGCTCTAGCGCGCCTGGCGCCGCCATCGGATCAAGCTGTGGCCCTCTTAGACGTCGACGCGCAGCGCACGCTGGTCTGTGTCACCCAAGGCGGTGAGTGCCAGTGGTTCCGAGCCGTTCACCGCGCGTTGAGCCCACTCCCTGAGCAACGTCCAGGGCTGCTCGAAGAGACGACTGCCGAGGTCGATCCCTCTGTCGTGTCCTGGATCACGGACATTCGCGCGAGCCTACTGGCCGCTCAGCGGGGCGGCTGCCCGACGATTGAAAAGGTCTTGATTACGGGAAGTCGCGCCCGCCAACCCGGGCTCTCCCAGGCACTCGCAGAAGACCTCGGTGTCGAGACGCACCACCTGGTTCTTCCGGCAAGCCCCATCAATCCAGAGAGCGCCCCGCACCCCGAACCAGGGCACGCCGTCTGTTACGCACTCGCCCTACGAGGCTTTGGGCGCAAAGGAGGGCAAGAACTTGAGCTTCGCCAGGGGGAGTTCGCCTACAAAGCGGACAGTCGACTGTACGGACGGCTCACCATCGCAGGCATTGCGGCAGCAATCCTCATCGCTCTGACAGGTGTGGGGCTTCACCTGCAAGAGGTCCACAGCCTGCGTACCGAAATTGCCAGCGTGAAGACTCAACTCATCGACACGGTGCAGCAGGCCTTTCCCCAGGTCCCCGCGTCGGTACTCGTTAGTCCCGAGTCCGCCATCGCGGTCATGAATGAGCAGGTCAATGAAGTGCAAAAGCGCATCGATCACCTGGAGGGACCAGCCATAACCCCTCTGGTAGCACTCAAAGAGCTGTCTAACGTCGTCCCCAAAGATGTACTGATCGACGTCGATGAGTATCTCGTAAACGGCGAGATGATCCGGATTCGCGGCACCACCGACTCCTTTGGAAGCGTCGACTCCATCGAGGCGGCTATTGCGGCGCACGTCCACTTCAAGGGCGCACAGAAGAGCGATGTGAACAAGGCTCGCGATGGCAAGATGCGCTTCGTCGTGACTATTCCACGCAATGGCGAGGAAGGAGAAGAAGGATGAGTCTGCAAGACAGCATCGATACCCTCTCCGACAAGATCCGAACCACCTGGACGGCCATCACACCGAGAGAACGTGCGTCTCTGGCCATCATGATCGTGGCTATCTTGGCCGTCATCGGCTACTTCGCCGTGGAGGCCATGAACAAGAACGAGACCCAGGTGAAGCGAAACCTGGCCTCTACCGAGCAGGCCCACGAAAGTGTCGAGAAGCTGATGCAGCAATACCGGGTGCTGGCAGCATCTGCCGAAGCGCTCGATACCAGCCTCGAAGCGGGCCGTGACTTCACCCCGCTCACTTGGCTTGAATCCGTCGGGAATGAGATGGGCATCTCGGGCAACATCCGGTCGATGACAGAGCGCAGCGTCGAGGAGACGGACTACTACCGAGCCCAAACCATCGACATCGTTGTCGACGACATCAACCTACGACAGGCCGTCGACTTCCTATATCGACTCCAATCCACAGCGCAGGTCATCCGAATGAACGAGGTCAGAGTGAAGACAGATCGCAAGAACCGCGAACTTCTTGACCTGCGCATGGAGCTGGGTGTGCTGAGACCACTGGGGGGCTCATGAACCCCATCGTCCTTCGCCTGCTCCGCTTCGGCTCCTATGGCCTCTGGTTCATCACACTGTTCTTGCTGCTGTGCTGGCTGCTCTTTCCATGGGGACGCCTAGCTGACCGCATGGTCGTCAGTGCCGCTGACATGGGCCTCGCTCTCAACCTCGACACCCTTCGCATCAGTCCCTTCGGATTCAAGGCGAAGGGGCTCGGTATCGGTCCCCTCAGTAAGGATGGGAGTGCCGGGGAGTGGCTAGCCGTAGACCAACTGCGATTTAGTCTGCCCGAGACCGGCCTGCTGGGTGGCGCGCTAGCGGGCAGGGCCGCGATCAACTCCACTTCAGGGAAGCTTGCTCGAACTGTCCTGACGGCCACAGAAAAGTTAGAGCTCGAAGCCCGGCTGTATGGGGGTGACATGAAGGCGAGCTTGTCCTCCGATGAGGACGCTGCACGCTTAGCTGTGAACGCGAGTGGACTCCAGTTGGCTCAGTACCAACTCGACATGGGGTCCTTCCAGGCCACTCCCAGCAGTGGAACTCTTCGAAACAAGTCGAAGGTGACCTGGCACTGGGAGGACGCCAAGAAGTCCAGCGGGAACATCGACCTCGTCATCGATGGTCTGATCCTATCCGGCCTCAAGGTGATGGGCTTTGGGCTACCCGAGGCAGCCTTCGATCGATCTGAGGTCCACGTGAAGATCAGTAGGGGCCGAGCCGAGGTGCGAGACACGGCTCTCGAGGGCGATACACTGAAGGCCGCGGTGGAGGGGTACGTCCACCTCCACACAGAGCCCATGCGAAGCCGCTTAGCCCTTCGCCTTCGCTTCAAGGTACGAGACGATCTCGACGGGCTCCTCAAGGTGGCCTTCGGCTCCAAGCCAAAACATAAAGACGGGGATGGCTGGTACCACTATCAACTGAACGGTACGGCTGGAAAACCGCGGTTGCGGGAGAGCCGCGCAGCCGCTCGAAGGGCTCAGTCCAAGGGCTCAAGAACCGTCTCTGACAAGAAGGGCGGTGGCAAAGACAAGGGCAAGGGTAGCAGGACAACGAGACCGGTGGAACCCGACGAAGACGGAATCGAACCAGAACAGATCAGTGATGAGCGTCGTGAGGAACTGGAAGAAGAGCGGGCTCGCCTACGTGAGGAGCGTGCACAAAGGAGAGAGGAACGAAGGCAGAAGCGCGAAGACCTGATCAAGAAACGGAACCAGCGCCAGAAAACCCTGCAGTCCGACCCCGCGCTAGAAGTCGTGGAGAGCGCCGAGGACGAGGAGTCGGCTGACGAGGACGAAGAAGCGCAGGAGGATGCCTCAGGGCCTGAAGAGTCCGAGACTGAAGAGTCCGAGGCTGAAGAGTCCGAGGCTGAAGAGGACGAAGAGGACGACGAACAACAGCAGGAGAGCGAACCCACTGACGAGACCGACGAGTCTGATGAAGAGGACGACGAGGAGTAGCCGTTAACCCACGGGTGGGGCGTTGAGGACCGTGCTGGGTCGGTCCGACTCTAGTTGAGAGCTACCCGCCTCAATACGACGGAGGCGCACCAGCCCTTCCTCAGTGAGCTTGCGATTCGCCGCGACGAGGTCCGCCAACAGGGCAATCATGCCCAGCTGCACCCCAACGATCAGCAAGACCCCCGACAGCACGACGGACTGCACGTGACCGCTGCCCTCACCCTGCGCATAGAGCCACAAGAAACGCACCCCTATGGCGAGGCCACTCGCAAAGGACACACTGCCCAGAGTGAAGAAGGTGCGGAAGGGTCTGTAGAGCAGGTAGGACCTTAGAATCGTCACGGCAGATCGAGAAACATAGGTACGGATGCTCTTGATGAGACGACTCTCCCGGAGCTTCTCATTGGTGCCGATTGGGACCGACTCAATCTGCATGCCGGCGTGACCCGCTTGAATGATTGACTCAAGGGTATAGGTGTAGCGGTTGACCAGGTTCAGCCGCATCGCCGCATGCCTACTCCAGCAGCGGAAACCCGAGGTCGCATCAGGTACGAGCGTGCCCGAGAACTGCCGCACGACCCAACTACCCAAGGTCTGGAGACGCTTCTTCGTCCACGAGAAGTGGGCGATGTCCGAGGTCTTACGATCGCCAATGGCGACATCCGCTCCCCCGCTCACAACCGGCTCCACCAGCGCGGCAATCGACGCGCCCGAATACTGGTTGTCCCCATCTGTGTTGACGATGTAATCGGCCCCCAACCTCAGGCAGGCGTCGATACCGGCACGGAAAGCTGCAGCCAATCCCCGGTTGCGTGGAAAACGCACCAGATGGTGTACGCCATGCTCCCGGGCAACCTCAATCGTCCGATCGCTCGATCCGTCATCAATGATGAGGATCTCAATCCTATCGATTCCCTCAATCGAGCTGGGCAAGTCGCGAAGGGTCGCCGGCAACGTCGCCTCTTCGTTAAGGCAGGGAATCTGAATGATCAACAAAGACATGAAGGCATCCTGCGCAGGCTAGGAGAACGGTCAGCGGCCGGACCTTACTGCATGGACGAACCCGTGGAAAGGACTGCAGGTCGAGCTGCTGACTGTGGGGAGGACAGTTCCTGACCCGTCTAACGGCTAGGGTGGCACGTGATGATGACGAACACTTCCCCGCTACCCTTGCCCACTCCATCAGTCCAGCCAGGGCATGACACCCCTAGGCTCTGCTACCCTTCCACGCTGATGCTGGACCCCTCCAACCTCGTCTGGGTCGACCTTGAGATGACCGGGCTTGAGCCCGATGATCACCTCATCATCGAGGTGGCTATCTTGGTCACTGATGCACACTTGCGGGTGCTCGAGGAAGGCCCCTGCGTGGCCATCCACCAAAGCGACGAGACCCTGGCAAGGATGGATGACTGGTGCACTCGAACACACACAGCCTCAGGCCTTGTGAAGCGCATTCGCGAGTCCGATGTCACTATTGAGCAAGCGGAAGCGAAAGCTCTTGAGTTCGTCTCCAAGTGGGTCCCACCGGGTCGGTCTCCTCTCTGCGGAAATTCCATCTCCCACGATCGGCGCTTTCTCAGACGCTACATGCCGCGATTCGAGGAGCACCTGCACTATCGACACATCGACGTCAGCACCATCAAAGAGCTGGTGAGCCGCTGGTATCCCCGCGACCTACGACCACCAACTAAAAAAGGGCACCATCTCGCTCTGGATGACATCCGGGAGAGTGTAGAAGAGCTCCGATGGTATCGAGAGCACGTCTTCGTTCATCCACCCCAAACGCCTAGTGGGGCCGAGGGCGACGATTCCGTCAACTGACCGAGGCTTGGGCCATCACAATGCAAGCTTCGCCGCCGTTTCGCTACAGACTACTCCGCCGTGTAGCGGTCGATGCGGACCGAGTCGTCTTCCTGGGAGAACAACTAGGCGTTGCCAACTTCTCACGTCGAGTCGCCGTGAAGGTCTTTCAGGCAGAGTTTGCCGCCGTGGAGCAACTCCTTGACCTGATTCGGAGCCAAGTACACCTCAACTGTGCACTCCACCACGGCTCGATCGTCGGCCTATCGGACAGCGGAATTCACAAAGGATCGCCTTACCTAGTGTTCGATTACGTAGATGGCCCCGATCTCGAGGCCATCTTCAAGCGACGCGGTGAAGCCAAGGTGCCGGTAGAGGCTACGCTTCGAATTGTCGCTCAACTTGCTGATGCTCTCCATTACACACACACAAGCGGCGCCGACGGCGGCCGAAATCCCGAGCCTGTGCACGGCGGCATCAGCCCCAGTCGGGTCCTGGTTGAGGTGTCTGGGGCCGTCCGGGTGACAGGCTTCGGCTCTCCCCTGAAGGACCTCGCATACTCGTCGCCTGAACAGCTCCGCGGTGACCCGTTAGATGGACGCAGTGACCTCTTCTCTCTAGGTGGACTTCTCTACGAGTGTCTCACGGGAGTTCAACCCTTCCGGCAGTCCACCCCACACCGCACGGTCGATGCCATCTTGGGGCACTCCTGTGAGTCCCCTTGCGCGCACCGACACGACCTCAGCCCATCTCTGGGCCAGCTCGTCCTCAGTTGCCTGGAAAAGAGTCCGGAGAGTCGACCGCACAATCTCGACGAGCTTCGCAAGCAGCTGCTCTCGCATCTGGGCTTTGAGGCCAGCTGGATGCGTCGAAGAGCACTTTCGGACTTCCTTGCCGAGACCTTCCCCGAGCGCACACCTGGCTTCCTCAAGGACAGCCAGCCAACGCCCACGCCTCCATCGTGGGATCACCTGGTACACCGTCTTTCCCCTCGCGTTGTCCCGCTGCCGCAATCTCTAGACGATCAAACGTTCAGCAGCATTGGCCTCGTCAACAATCCCTGCGCTGCCGGGCCTCGGATCTCGCAGCGCCCCGAACCGGACGAGACTGGCGACCCTCTCGCTGTCACAGGAGGAGCCGGCAATGCCTGATGCTGGCTTCATTGAGGTCGAGCCTCGATCTCTGGATGACTTCCGGATCATTCAACGGTTGTCCGAGAACCACGGGATCTCGTCTTCTCTCGCTGTCATGGAGGGGCACTTTGGTCTAGCCAGGCGTGTCCTACTCAAGGTAACTGAGAGCAGCCTACACAGCGGAATTGGCGTCGCCCTTCGGCTCTCGGACGAGGCACGGCTCTGCCAGGCCCTCAGGCACCCGAACCTGCTCTCAGCCCACGAGCTGGGAAGAGACGGTGATCGCTTCTTTCTCGTGCGTCAGTGGGTCGAAGGTGTGGGCTTGCGAAAGCTCATGCGGGGGGTTTGGGACGAGGGCACCTTCCCCGTCACCGCCGCGCTGCACATCGGGCAGGAAATATGCAGCGCCCTCGCCTATCTGCACACGCTGTCCATCCAACCGTGGGCACCGGTAGGCATCGTTCATCTAGCCGTCACGCCATCGAATATTCTCGTCACCCCGTCAGGCGAGGTCTTCCTCGGAAACCTGTTCGGAGCACGCCCCATTGGCAAGAGCGCCGGCGCAGATGTCGACCCCGAAATCGCTCAGGCTCGACCTCATGGCTCGGTGCCAGCCTATGAGGCTCCCGAAATTGCCACTGGCACGAATGTCGATGGGCGAGCAGACCTGTTTGCCCTAGCGATGCTCCTGTACGAAGCGATCCTGGGGCCAACTGCGCTAGCCGGAAACCCTGGGTTTGACTGGAGGCGCCACCGTCACGACGGCCAAATTCTCGAACAACTCGAAGACGCGGACCTTCCGGACGACCTGAAGAGCATTCTCGAGCGCACGATGTCTCCGCGCCCAGAAGACAGACCTAGCTCAGCCCAGGAGTTACGCGATGCGTTGTGGCACATCTCTCAGAGCCAATACGAAAGACGAGGGCAAGAAGAGCTCCGGATGATCGCCCGTCAGCACTTCGAGGGCACCGAAATCCCCGAGGAAGACGACTGAACCTCGACGGCAGTCTCAGCCCAAGAGGCGGCCTTCTTCTGTCAAAGCCCCACCCTCACCCGGCTCCAGGTTATCGACCGACGGCGCCTCGTCCAAAGACAACGAATCGCTCTCAGAGGCGAGCTTGGGCGTTCCACCATTGGAGGCAGCGCTCTCTGGAAGTTGTCTCGGTACGCTGAGCACAAACCGACTGCCGCGATTGAGCTCGCTCGTCACGGTGATGGAGGCCCCCAACAGGCGTGCAAACTTACGACTAATGGTCAGGCCCAGCCCGCTGCCGCCGTACTCTCGAGTGGAGGTTCCGTCGGCCTGGCGAAACTCGTCGAAGATACTGGTCAGGGCATCGGGAGGGATCCCGACCCCAGAATCGGCCACGACAATCTGCACATGATCCTGGTCTGCGTGGGACGTTTCGATGTGGATCGATCCCTCTCGGGTGAACTTGACCGCGTTGTGCACCAGGTTGAAGAGGATCTGTCGCAGCTTTTGTCGGTCCGTATGAAACTCAACAGCCCCTTCACAATCATTCGTCCAATCCAGGGTGAGCTCTTTGCGCACGGCCAACACTCGCCCGGTCTCCATCAGTTCCTCCATGATGTTCGTCAAGGAGAACGGCTCGGGGCGCAACCGAAGTTGCCCGGCTTCAATTCGAGCAAGGTCCAAGATCCCGTTGATGAGCTCAAGTAGATCGTTGGCACGCCTCGCAACGCCATCCACAGCCGCAACCTGCTCCGCTGCCATCCGTCCATAAATCTCACCCAGGAGAAGGTCGGCGTACCCAATAATGGCGTTAAGCGGTGTTCGTAACTCGTGGCTTACGTTTGCAAGGAACTCCGACTTGAGGCGGGTGGCTTCCAGAATCTGTTGATTCTTCTTTCGAAGATCTTCATTGGCTCTCTCGATTTGGTTGATGTAGGCCACATTCTCTTGCTCAAGCTGCTTCTCGTGGGTCACATCGGTTCCCATGATCACCAAACCACCCGCCTGGGAAGCAGCATCGTTCTCCACTGCCAGAGGCGCCAAGGAGATCCGTGCGATGAAGCCACTGCCGTCAGCTGCCACAGCATGCATCTCTCGAGAAATGCCGGCACTCAGTCCCAATTGATGCACAAGGCTATCCAGACCAGCATCGGACTCCGCACTCTCCTCGAAGAGTGTCCGAAAATTGCGGCGACCGACCACATCTGTAGCCTGGAGCCGGAAGCAGGCCTCAGCACCACGGTTGAAGGTCAGAATGACACCCTGGGGATCAGTCGCGATGATGAAGTGATCGGTGGTCGAATCTAGAACTCGGTTGAGAAAAGCCGACATCGATCGCAACTCAGCTGTGCGTTCCTGGATGGTCGCCTCCAGCGAGTTCGACAACAAGCGCAGCTGCTCTTTCTTTTCACGCACCTTTTCGTATGCGATGTCGAGCGCTCGATTGCGCTCCTCCTGCTCCTGACTCGTTGCCAATTGCCCATCAGCTTTCAGAACGATGTCCCGCGCCAACAACTTGCGCATCAACACCTGGCTGACCGTTCGCGTCAACGATCTGGCAGAGACCTGACTCTTGACCAGGTAGTCGTATGCCCCCATGCGAAACAAGTCGGCAGCAAGTGCCTCATCACCCTCGCCGGTGATTACGACAACGGCCACGTCCAGCAATCGCTTCCGAATCTCCGCTAGCACCTCAAGACCGTCAAAGTCCGGGAGTCGATAGTCGAGCAGCACCAGGTCCCATTCCCGGTTGACCAGTTGGCTCAGCGCTTCCTCGCCACTCCCCGCTGAGCCCACCTCGGCATCAGGCAGCTCCTGGCGCAGGATCTCGGCAGTCAGGTCGACGAAAGTGTGATTGTCATCGACGATCAGAATCGCTGGTCTGCTGGTGGGATCATCACGTGACATGTTCGTCTTCAGGGCGACTCAGGGCCCAACTCCAGGAATCGAGTCAAAGACTCAAGTGGTCTCCGGTGAACCTGACAACGACCCCCATCCGCAACTCAGCATAGCGAAGAGCCTCGCCCCTGCCGACTGAGCGGTCCTACAGGACGTCTCCAGGCCAACCCACCGGGTGGCCATTCTTAGCGAAGAATGACTCGAAGTCGCTGGCCGGGCCGCACTCGGTCGTTTCGAATGTCGTTCCAGTTCTTGAGATCGTCAACCGAGACACCGTACTTGCGAGAGATCGCCCAGAGCGTGTCACCCGACTGCACCTGGTAGGCGATTGAGCGCTCGCGGGAAGACTCTGAGTTGCTCCGATCGGGATAGACGGTCAATTGCTGACCAATGCGTATCTTCGACGAACTGAGACGATTCCAAGAGACGAGGTTGTCCACACTCACCCGGTACTGGGACGCTATCCCATACAGAGTTTGACCCTTCTCGACGGAGTGAACGAGGGGGGAGCCACCGGTACCCGTCGCAACGACACTGAGCTTCTGACCTACCCGGATGCGGTCATTCCTGAGCCTGTTGAGGTCCATCAACTGACGGGTGGTCATTCCATAGCTGCTCGCAACCGCCGAGAGCGTGTCGCCAGCTTTGACCACGTAACCAACGGTAGAGGGGGGCGGCGGCGCCGCGACCAATCGCAACCTGTCTCCCGGGTGAATCACACCACTCCTCGGGAGATTGTTGATCTCCCTCAGGCCCTCAGACGACAGCCCATACCGAGTGGCAATTCTCGCCAGAGAGTCGCCCTTGCGGACGGTATAGAACGTAGGCCTTCGCTGCGTGTCCGAGTTTGCTGGCTTCGCATCCGCTTTCGTCTGTACGGGCTCAGACTTGGCCGAAGCTGAACTATCGCTGCCCACCACAACCTTGAGCTTCTGGCCCACCTTGACCACGTCACTCCGAAGGTCATTCATGGCCTTGAGTGTCTTCACGTCCAACTTGTAGCGAGCCGCAATTCGCGTGAGATTGTCACCCTTGTCGACGACATGGATGACGGTTCGTACCGGAAGGCTGTCCGCTCGCACTGGGATGACCAGCATTTGTCCCACCCGCAAGCGACGGGGATTCCGAATGCTATTCATTTTTTGAACGGCCGACGTCGGCACCTTGTACCGACCGGCAATGCGCCCCAGGGTCTCGCCAGAGCGAACCCTGTGGCGAACAAAGGTGACACGCTCCTTCTCAGGAAGGCGCTCAAAGGCGCGACTAAATTTCTTCGAGGTGCCCAACGGTAGGCGGAGACGATAGTTTTCAACCCCAGGCGGCGTATAGCCACGACGAAGAGCTGGATTAATGAACTCCAACTCTTCGAGCGTGGTGCCCGACAGCCGCGCTACGAGGTTGAGATCGGTAGCCTCTGGCACCGTGACGATGTCGTGGGCCCACGGAGAGAGACGATGCTCTTCAGGAATGTCTTCGGTCAGACCATAGCGATCTCGGTACTTCGATAGGACAGAGGCCGCAATGATCTTGGGAACATAGTTCTTCGTTTCGGGCTTCAAGTAGCTGCGATGAGAAGCGATCAGTTCCCAGTAGTCATTCGTGCCGTACATGGAAATGGCTCGGCCGATCTTCCCACCACCTGCGTTGTAGGCTGCCGATGCGAGCTCCCACTTGCCGAAGCGGTCGTACAGCTCACTCATGAACTGCACCGCCGCGCCTGTTGCCAGCTCGGGATCGCGCCGCTCGTCAATCCACCAGGTCCGGTCCAGACCGTAGGCGCGGCCGGTCGAAGAGATGAACTGCCATACTCCCACCGCCTTCGCATGAGATGTAGCGAAAGGATTGAAGCCCGATTCGATCATCGCCTGGTAGAGCAGATCCTCTGGGAGCCCCGCCTTCTTGAGGGCCGGAAGGATGAGAGGCTCATACCGCTCGGCACGAGCCAACCACTTAACGAACCACTTGCGACCCCGGGTAAGGAAGTAAACCATCCAAGCTTGAACGCGACTGTTGAGGACAATTGGGTAGTCAAAGTCGCGTGGGTCGATCCGATCCAGATACAGGGGAGGGCGGTCCTTGAGAGCTTTCACGGGGTTCACGTAGATGTCGGCGGAGGGCTGGAGTAAGTGGTCTGCAGCCCCGAAGAATGCCCGCGACTCCCCCTGGACCTCTTCTCGTTTGGAGGCCGCCGTCAAGGTCCGGCGACCGTCATGCGCATGGAGCCCCTGAAGCACCTGCTCAAGGAGCACAACGATCTCCTCCGAGCTGACGGCGTCCCCCTCCTCCACGCCCACCTGGGGAAGAGCCCAGGCATCGTTCATGAAGCAGGTCGCGGGATCCTCACCAGAGCACCGAACTCGCTGGAGGATGGCTTCTCGACGCTGCGCGGCCCTCCGAGCCTCCGCTCGAGCCGCAGCCCTCAACGCACGGCGCTCTTTGTGGGACTGGCCTTGTTTGGCCTTGAGCGGGGCTTTCCGATCTTCCGATGGCGAGGAGACACTAGACCCGTCTTCCGAACGCACCGGACCAGGAGACAACAAGACACAGAAAGCCAGCAAGAGGGCCACAAGAGAGCCTCTGCAACCAATCCAAACGCAACAACGGGACGACATCTACGCCGATATTGACATATTTTCCCTCAACGAGGAACGATTCGATCGGCTAACAGCATAGACTTCCCTTTCTGAAACAGATATTTGGGACGATCCGGCGAACTGCCTCATTTTGAGGCAATCCCCGCCCATTCGCTGTGCTACAACCTATTTTGCGGAGTCGATCCGCAAACCCGGTGCAGGTCAGGCTCCTGGGACGAGTCGGGTCCTTCTTGGTCTCCGAACTTGAACTCGACCAGGTGTGCGCAGTAATAGAGACGCGCCTGACGATGAAAGCACAACAGCAAGCAGCATGATGGAATCGACAAGCAGACAGCGCGAAGCGCCCTCTGGGGATCTAGATACCGCAGAGAGCGACCTCATGCTCGATCGGCTGCCGGACGGCGTGGTTCTCATCGAGAACGGGCAGATACTGCGAGCAACGGGCCGGGCCGCTGAGATCCTCGGCATCTCGGTCAGCAAGCTGGTCGGTAGCCCGATGGGTGGCTGTCTACCCCACGAAGTCAACACGCTCGTCGCACGTGTGGAGGATGGAGCGTCCTCCTGTACCGGGCGAGACCTCCCGTGGTCCCGGCCCTCGGCTCCCACGAGTCTGACCATCAAGGGTTCCCGCGGACCACTCCCAGGACAAGTCCTGCTCCTGATCGCGCCAGGAAGCGATCCTCGCAGCCCAAGTTCTGCCGAGGGTTTCAGGCGGCGCCTCGCCTGGCTCGACAGCCTAGCCGCCGGCCTGGCCCATGAAATACGCAACCCACTGGGAGGCATCCGCGGAGCGGCTCAACTGCTGGGTAGGAACTCGTCGCCCGAAGATGCCGAGGAGTTGCTCCGTCTAATCATCCGCGAATCCGATCGCATCGACCACCTCGTCGAGCGCCTGATGGATCTTTGTCGTCCACGCCCTCTACAGCGCTCTCGGATCTCGCTCAATCAGATGGTCCATGATGAGCTCAAGCTCATCCAGACCCACAACGGAGGCTCCTCAGGTGTGCGCTGGGAGCTCGATCTCGACCCCTCGCTGCCTCCGTTGGAGGGCGATCTGGAACGGATCTGCGAGGCCATCTCCAACCTGCTCCGCAACGCGTCTGAAGCCGCCCAGTCCCTGGTCTCCGTCCGAACTCGAGTTGCGCCCGATGGGCGACTTCTACAGGATGGCCTGGATCGCGGCCTACCCCTGCAGTTAGACGTGACCGATGACGGCCCAGGAATCGAGCCCGAACGGGTCTCCTGCCTGTTCGATCCGTTCAATACGACCAAGACGAGCGGAACGGGTCTGGGCCTCTTCGTGTCCCGACTCGCGACGGAAGATCACGGAGGTCGTCTTGATGTCGACCCACGACCGGGACAAGGAGCTCGGTTCAGCCTCGTCTTGTTCGAACACCTTCCCCCCAACCTGGAAGCGCAACAAGATGCAACCAACGGTGCTTACCAGTTGAAGTGGACTGCGCCAAACGCAGGCCCAACGCTTGGACTCCGACGATGAGCCATGCACTCACCGCTCGTCCGCACCGCGTCCTCGTCGCGGAAGACGACCCGAGCCTTCGCACAGTCATGCAGAAGGTGCTCGTGGGCCAGGGCCTCTCCGTCCGGGAAACAAGCGACGGCCAACAGGCCCTGAATGCACTACAAACCGAACACTTCGACGTAGCGATCGTCGACATCAAGATGCCAAAGCTCACCGGGCTGGAGCTACTCACCCAGGTGGGGAACCTCGAAGATCCACCACACGTGATCATCATCACGGCCCAAAACACCATGTCCAACGCCATCCACGCCATGAAGGGTGGGGCCTACGAATACCTCTGCAAGCCCTTTGACATCGATCTCTTCGAAGATCTCGTCATGCGTGCCGTGCGAGACCGGGCGTCGGCCCACCCACCACCGGGCTCGTTCTCCGATGGTTTCCTCGACTCCCCCAATGCCCGAACGCTCTATGGGCGAAGCGCAGCAATGCAACGCGTGTTCAAGGCCATCGGGCGCGCCGCGAGGAGCCCATTCTCCGTACTCATCACGGGCGAGAGCGGAACTGGAAAAGAGTTGGTTGCGCGCATCCTGCACAGGGAGAGCGAGCGAGCCAATGGTCCTTTTGTCGCTGTAAACACTGCTGCTATTCCGGGCGAGTTGCTCGAGGCTGACCTCTTTGGCCACGCTCAAGGAGCCTTTACAGGCGCGAGTAAGGAGAAGCGAGGCAAGTTTCTAGCGGCCAACGGGGGCCTTCTCTTCCTCGACGAGATCGGCGAGATGCCGGCAGCCCTCCAGGCGAAACTTCTGCGCGTGCTGGAGAGCAAGCGCTTCTTCCCTCTCGGCTCGGACCGCGAGGTGGAAGTCGATGTGCGAATCATCGCCGCAACTCACCGAGATCTTGCTGAAGATGTTCGCTCCGGCACCTTCCGCAGTGACCTGTTCTTCCGCCTTAATGTCCTGACCATCCACCTGCCCCCCCTTCGAGAGCGTGCGGAGGATATTCCCCCGTTGGCGGAGTGGCTCCTCGAGCGACACGCAAGGGAGGGCGCCACGCCTCACCGAACGCTGAGCCCAGAAGCCATGGAGTGGCTCTGTCAATACACCTGGCCCGGCAATGTGCGGGAGCTTGAGAACGTCCTGGTTCGCGCTGCCACCTACGCCCAAGGACCAGTCATCCGCCAGGAAGACCTGGTCGGGCCGACCGGCCGTCTGACCCTACGCACAACCGGGGCCCAGGAAGAGAGCTTCGAGTCCACCCTATTCAACCGACTCCGACCCGTAGTTCGCACCTTCCCCGAGCCGTCATCGGGAGACAAGTCCGATCTGTATGAGCTAGTTGTCGGGACCTCTGAGCGTGTCTTACTTCAACTCGTGCTCCGCCGAACCAATGGCAACCAGGTTCGTGCCGCCTCGATTCTCGGCATCAATCGGAACACCTTGAAGCGCAAGCTCGACGAACACGAGTTGGCTCCCGAAGACTTCAGAAAGCGCTCGTCCCGAAGCCGGGGCTGAGCCAAGAGCCTCCATCATCCATCGGCCATCGCCCACGATACGTGGCCTCTACGGGATGGTGGACACCAGCCCGCGCCCCAATCGGAGCCACCTAGACCTGGCATCCGCGCTGCTCGATGGGGGCAGCCGCGTGCTGCAATTGCGGATGAAGGAGGCGCCCGCAAATGAACAGGCCGAGTTACTCAGCGCACTCTTACCGCTCTGCCAATCCCGTAGAGCCGAGCTGGTCGTCAATGACTCCATCGCGCTGGCAGCCCGATTCGCAGGAGTCGGTGTCCACTTGGGTCAGGATGATGCAGACCCGAGGGAAGCCCGGCAGGTCCTCGGGCCTCAGGTCTTGATTGGACACTCCACCCACAGCCCCTCACAGGCCAAGGCAGCTGAAGACCTGGGAGTCGACTACATTGGATTCGGGCCGATCTTCTCGTCGGGCTCCAAGCACCTGGCGGAGGGAGACCGGCGCAGCCCAGATCTGCCAGTGGGCCTGGCCACCTTGAAGCAGGTAGTCGGCGACGCTACGGTATCGGTAGTCGCGATCGGAGGTATAGACATGGACAATCTGCCTCTGGTCTTGGCAACAGGAGTGCCAGCGGTGGCCGTCATCTCGGCGGTCGTCACGGCGGACAACATGCTGGAGTCTGCACGGTCTTTCCACCGCAGCATCCAGGGGAACTAGAGGACACAGACCCTCTAAGGAGCCAGGCCGGCAAGCAGAATCGATCGTGAGACCCGTCGAGGTTGCAGGAGACCCCATGAGAGACGTTCGTTTTTCCGTCCCACTACTGTTCGTCCTGCTGGTGCTGGTAGCGGCACTGCCCCTGCTCGCATCCGCCTGTGGGCAACAAAGGAGCACCGAAAGCCCATTTGGCTCCACCAGCGGTTCCGGGGGGTCCAGCGACGACGATGACGACACCACGACCAACGACGGCGAAGACCTGAGCAGCGGCTGGATAGAGGTCTCTCGGGTGGCCAACCTGGGGGCCGCCAGCGCAGTCATCAGGGCCGTAGCAGCTTGGTATCCGGCCCAAGTCGTGATGGCCCAGCCATCCATCGCGGACGACCTAGACGACTGCATCACCGGCAGTGGCGACGCCGCCTTGTATGGACTGCCTGAGTCGGAGTTGGATGTGGGGCTCACCGTCCTGAGCATGGCCAGTGGAGACGAGGTGCTGGAGCTCGCCGGCGATCATCACAGCGCCAACCTTCCCTACACCTCGTGGGAGGCCAACCAGGAGTACAACATTCAGACCACAGGTGGGGATGACGTGGATCCCTTGGAGCTTGAAGGTGCTCTTGGCACGCCCTCATCCATTGCGCTCAATACGGTAGACAGTGGTGAGGCTGGATACACAATCGAGTGGCTAGGTGGCGACAACTCAAACGAGATCCCCCTCCTCGTAACCATCGAGGACGGCGGCGTCCTTCACTGGATCGGTTGTCGCGTCTTGGACGATGGAGAGTTCCTGCTCCCCCTAACGCACACCGCTTCCCTACCCGCCGGCCTGGCAAGCCTTGAGCTCCGACGCCAGGTAGTCACTAACTTTGAGATCCCAGGGCATGCAGACGGAACGGTAGTCGGTGTCGCGAGAGCGCTGACCGCCATCGAAATCATCGAAACCGGGGACGACGACGACTCAGCCGACGACGACGACGACGACTCGACCCCCAACTGAGCAGCTATCCGACCGGAGCCGCCGTGCCTGTTGTTCGCCTCACCTTCCCCCCAGCGAACCTAAGCCAACACCTCATCGGGCTCGCCGCACGGCGCGAGGGGGCCGTCTGGCTCGACACCAGTAGTGCACTAGGCTCACCCTCTGAGTGGAGCTACTTCGCCTGTGAGCCGGCTCTGTGGATCCGTGGCAAGGGCTCGGTCTTGGAAATCGTTGCAGGACCTCGTGGTGATCGCGGGTGGCTAGACCGCGCGCTAAAGGCAGACCCAGGCCCGGGCTTGGCCTTTGACCGACTCACCGCGATCCTCGACAAGCTTCACCTCTCCGCCTCCCATTCCTCTCCTACGACAGACGAGCACCCGCAATTCCGAGGAGGCTTGATCGGCTGTTTCTCGTACGATCTGGGACGCCAGTTCGAAGACATCGAAGAGAGCCTGCCTAGTGACCCGTCCTGGGACTTTCACCTGGGCCTATACGACGAAGTGCTCGCCTTCCGAGCAGAGACCGGGGAGGCCATTTACCACCGGCTGCCCGGCGGAGGCTCCTCGCTGCTCGAAGCCCTGAGCGAAGAAGCACGCGCTCAGACCGACGTCCCCGCAGGTCGACGCTTCAACCGCCATGCAGGATGTGACTCTGAGCCCACCCCCGAGTTGGACGAGAGCGCACACAGAGAATACGTGGAGACCATCCGCAGCCACATCCGCAACGGCGACGTCTACCAGGTGAACTTGACCTTTCGGTTTTCCGCGCCCTGCAGCGATCCTGACGCCCCGCTGGCCAGCTTTGTGCGACTGAGAACCGCCAACCCGTCTCCCTTTGGTGCCTATCTCAACCTCCCCGATTGTTCGATTGTCTGGGCCAGCCCAGAGTCCTTTCTGCGAGTCGACTCCAATGGACGAGCCGAGTCCCGTCCCATCAAGGGCACCCGGGCACGAGGGATTGTCGGCACCGGGGAGGATGACGCCGAACGACAGGCGCTACTGAGGTCCGCCAAGGATCGCGCCGAGCTATCGATGATTGTCGACCTGGTTCGTAACGATCTAGGCCGAGTCTGCGTCCCAGGCTCTGTCAGCCAACAACCTGCCCTAGAGGCTGAAGCCCACCCAACCGTCTGGCACCTAGTGGGGGACGTCTCGGGGCAACTGGCGCCGGGCCGTCAAGCGCTGACGCTACTGCAGGCGAGCTTTCCTCCGGGCTCCTGTATCGGAGCACCAAAGATCCGAGCAATGGGCATCATCGAACACCTAGAGGGGAGCCGGCGGGGACCTTACACAGGCGCCCTCGGCTGGCTCGGCCTGGATGGCAGCATGGGGCTCTCTGTGGCGATCCGGACACTGGTATTTCGTGACGACCGTGTGAGCTACGGCGTCGGAGGGGGGATCGTCTATGAGTCCCAACCACGAGCAGAATGGGAAGAGGCCTTGCTCAAGGGCAGAGCCTTAAGGGAAGCCCTCCGCTCCACACACGCCGAGGTGAGCTCAATGCGCCCTAGGCGTCCCCAAGAAGCCCGACAAAGACCACGAATGGTCCGCTCAATCAGCTGACTCCGTTCAGGTTGGATCCCTTGACTTCCTTCCGACCTGAGCCAAGATGAGGCCCTCTGGAGGTATATATAGTGCATTCCGCCCATCGAATCGTCGCCAAGTTCGGCACCGCCGCGACAACTCTCGTGATGGCTGTAGCCCTGGTCGGTTGTTCTGAGACGACCCTCATCACGACCCCAGACAGTGGCCTTCCCACACGCGTTGAAGCCATCATCGAGGTAGCAAGTGACCATCCATCGGATCCCTACCTCGTGGACTTCGGCGAAGTCTACGCAGGGGACGTGCGGGAGAAAGAGGTCACGATCCGCAACTTGGGCACGGACACCCTCCAGGTGCAAGACCTCCAGATCTCCGACCAGTTCGAGATCATCAATCAAGACGACATCACCCAGCTCCTTGCCCCCGATGCCATGACCGTCGTTCGCATTGCATACAGCCCTTTGCGAGACGAGCACATCGAAGGCAGCCTGAACGTGGCGTCCAACGACCACGAGGACCCAGTCATTCCGGTGCGCCTGCTCGGTGAGGGCCTCGCACCTGCGGTCCACATCGATCCCCCCTCCTATGACTTTGGCAACCCCGAGCTCGGTTGCGTGGGCCAACTCGACATCACCATCTCCAACGTGGGACGAGCCCCCCTGCAGATCCAGGAAGACGGCATCTGGTACGAAGATCTCGGGGGCAATGGCGAGCTGACCCTCGTACACAGCATTCCGGATGGAACGGTGCTGGATCCCAACGAGAGCGTCGAAGCTCAAGTCCACTACGTCCCCATCGACGTTCAACCCGACACCGGCATCCTGCACGTCGAAACCAACGACCCCATGACACCCGATGCCCAGGCCGAGCACTACGGCATCGCCCATCCCGGCGAGCCCAACATCGACCTCTACGAACAAGTGGGCAACAACCAAACGGACATCCTGTGGGTCGTGGACAACTCCTGCTCCATGAGCGAAGAGCAGTCGTCTCTCGCGGCCAACTTCGCGTCGTTCATTCAGATCATTGATGCCATTGATGTGGACTATCACATCGGCGTTACAACGACAGACGTCGCCGACCAGGGAGAGCTACAGGGAACCGAGACCATCATCACCCCCTTCTCGCCCACACCCACAGCTAGCTTTGCCGCCAACGTGAATCTCGGCATCAACGGGGCAGGCGTGGAGCAAGGGCTGCACACCGCCTACCAGGCGCTGAGCTCGCCCATGACAGATCCGGGGGGCTTCAATGACGGTTTCCTACGTGAAGGTGCTGGGCTTCGTCTCATCTTTGTGACGGACGAGCAAGATCAGAGCGGAACCATCCAGAATTGGTCTGTTCAGGACTACGTGTCCTACTTCCAGAGCCTGAAGGCCAACCCGGAACACGTAGCCTTGTCCGACATCAGCGGCGGACTCAACGGCTGCTCAGGCGGTGGGGGCAGCGCCACCACCGGCTCCGACTTTGTCATGGCTACCGACCTCACCGGTGGCATGTCCGCGTCGATTTGCGATCCCAACTGGGTCAGCACGCTCTCGGCTCTCGCATGGTTCGCCCAGTCCTTTGCCGACACATTCGAGCTGTCCGAGACTCCCGTCGAAGACAGCATCGAGGTACGGATCGACAACGTCCCCGTGTTCGTGGGCTGGGTCTACGACTCGGCGCTGCAAGCCATCGTCTTCGACGTAGACCACGTGCCGGAAAATGACGAGACGATCGAGATCGAGTACGTGGTGCTCGGTACCTGCTCAGACTAGGCCATTGCGCTCTAGTCAACCGCGAACCCTGGCGGCTCAAGCCAGGGGAGGCGTGCACGACCATCTTCTGTAGCGAAGCGGGTCCCGTAGAGCGTCTCTCCACCCCACTGAAAACCATCTCCAGGGCACCCCAGATCACACAAGGGGCCGTAGAGAGGTTGGGCAACCATCATGGCTTCTCGAAGCTCCACCACATCCTGAAGCTGAGCTGGGGCTCCACCAGACAGACCCGACAGCAGCTGGAGCGGGAGCTGCCAAGCAGCGGGTACATCACCCACCGGATGTCCCTGGATTTCAGGGGAGAACCGCACCCACCGATCGAGGCTGGTGGAGGTGCTGCCTCCGGTCTGCTCGAATCGAGACTGAACCGGGAGAACTAGAACCTCCTTCGCCTCACCGGCAAACATGGAGGGGTCGAGATAACAAGCCTGGTGGACTTGAGTCTCCACTCCAAGAAAGCCTGAGATGGACTCATAGCCCTTGTGCCTCTCGTTGCTCAGCCCATCTCCGTCGCAGTAGACCAGCTTCGCTTCTTCCAGCTCGCGCACTGAGGCCCTTGAGCCCTCGGTGATATCGACGAGGCCCAAGTCTCGGGCTCCTTGCGATGCGGCGCCAGCGCCCGCAACCAGAATTCCTGCTCCAGGCCTACCCAGCCAACCACGAACCAACCAGAGCGTCGTGAGCGCTCGCATGAGGGAGCGGTGTTGTTCTGCCGTACACGACTCGCCCTCTCCAAGCACCAGCACCGCCCGGTTCGCGTTGCACAACTCCTCCACTAGATCTCTAGCCACTGGAGCCATGGCTGGCCGATCACCCGAGGGCCCAACACCGAGCCTAGCCAGCGAAGGCACTCCCGAGTCCAGCAGAACTGCCGTACGCGAGGTCAGATAGTCGAGATCGGTGGCGCCCTCGTGGAGCACACCAGCCAACAGTCGCGAGGCGTAGCTCTGCTCCGATTCGCCAGGAAGCAAGGTATAGGTCCGGTCCACGGCCCGGGACGCCCGAGTGCCCACGACTAGCCTGGAGGGGAGCAGCATGGTCTCTGCCGCACCGCGGCCGTCGGGGTGAACAGCGACAACCCGTGTGCCCCGAGAGCGAGCTGTGACCAAGAGCTTCCCGAGCACCGGGTGTCGATCCAGCACCGAACCCCACAACACAACCAGGTCCGCCTCCTGAAGTGCCGAGAGCGATGTGGTGCTCGCACTGTGACCCAGGCTCTCCTCCAGCACATCCAAGGCGACTCCTGCTCGGTCGCTTCCGTGAAACCCGATGGCGTGAGCACCTCCGCCCCGGGCAAGGCGAGAGAGAGCAAACAAGGTCTCGTTGCTGGAGCTGTGGTCGTCACACAACAGGGACCAACTTCCCGCAGCGCCTTCGAGCCGGTTGATCGCCAACTTCAGGGCGTCCGACCAGCCCAGCACTTCCGACTGCTCAACGCCACGCCGATAAAGCAAGGGAACTGTCAATCGACCGAGTCTCTCCAGGTCCCGTCGGCCCATGCGCTCAAGGCGCTTCCTGTCCGGCAAGCCACTGGGATCCAGCCCAGCGCGCGTCCACCGCCGCAGCCCAGACAGCCGCAAGCCACAGAGGTGGACCCCGTCCTGTGCCCGATCGTAGAGCCCGTCGGAGCCCAGTGAGCAATCAGCACACACCCCGTGCCGCAACACGTCCGCCGTAAAGCTCGGTTCGGATCGATTGTCCCAAACAGCCCGAGCAGCGCGCCGAAGCGGTTGATCGATCCGAACCTTCGCTTCAGCTGCCCTAGGAACGGGAAGGCTCGCCTCATCTCGCGCCATGACTGGCATCCTACCGTGATGAAACCAAAGCCTGGGGCCTGAGGCCAGGTCAGATTAGGACAGGGGAACAAGCGCGAAATCGCCGTCTCTGCCGAGCAAGAGGCGCCTGAGACAGCACGGCGACTTTCGGGCTACGCTGCCTAGCCATGAGCCTTGTCGGTCAATCGCAACGTGACATCACTCGCCTGGCAGCGGACGGCAGCCGCAACGAATTGGCCGACCAGCTCGTCATGGAAGAACCACTTGAGATCCGCTTGAACGAGTCTCCGATCGCGGTGGTCATGAGAACGCCCGGAGACGACATCGCACTCTCGTTGGGCTTTCTCTTCTCGGAAGGGATCCTGAACGACCCGGATCAGGTGCTCAGCGTTCAGCACTGCCAGGAGGTCACCGATGACGCCCGGGGCAACGTCGTCCAGGTCCGCGCCGCCGGTGCGGATCACGAAGCGGCCGACAAGGCCCGTCGACAGGTCTACGCCTCATCGTCGTGTGGGCTCTGCGGCAAGACCACACTCGATTCAGTTCGGCTACTTGCTCCGCCCATGGAAGCCCCTCCTCCCATCAGGGCATCCACGCTGGCGGCCCTGCCTGAGCTCCTGCGGGCCAATCAAGCCCTGTTCGACAGCACAGGCGGTCTGCATGCAGCGGGCTTGTTCACCTACGACGGTGATGTGCGACTAGTTCGCGAGGACATTGGGCGTCACAACGCCTGCGACAAAGTCATCGGCACCTACGTGATGCGGGAGCAGTGGCCGCTGACCGGACACATCTTGTCGCTCTCTGGTCGTGCTTCTTTCGAGATGATTCAAAAGGCAGCCATGGCCGGCATCGGTGTCGTTGCGGCAGTGTCTGCCCCATCCACCCTGGCGGTCGACCTAGCCAAAGAATCCCAAATGACCCTCGTCGGCTTCGTTCGCGATGGATCCATGAACGTCTACAGCGGACGCGTTTCTTGATGGGCTAGGGACTCCGCCCGGAGCAAGTCCTCCTCGCTATTGGCGTTGACGAAGGAATGCCCCCCAGGGTGGACCGTCGACCAGAGCGCTTCATCAATACGGGCCACGCGGACGGAGCCCAGCCAACCATCCATGCGGAACTCACCAGACAAGAGCGCCTGCTTGATCGCCCCGAGACAGCGATGGCCGTACACCGCGTGTGTTGGCTCGAGATAGCCATCCCGAACTGGGATCACAGCATCACTCGACCGCGACCCTTGACTCAGCAACCAACGCACAAAGTCGGGATCCAGGAGAGGCATGTCGCAAGCGGCCACAAAGACAAAGGGTGTCCTCGCCAGAGCCAGGCCCGAATAGAGCCCTCCCAGAGCCGCGTGTTCTGGGAGAAGGTCGTCCATAATCTGAGCCTCACTGGGGAGCTGCGGAAGCTCTTGTCCAGGCCTACGAACGACGAGGACTCGACCACTAAAGACTGGCGAGAGGCGCTCCACCAAGTTGCTCAGCAGAGGTTGGCCCTGGAACTCTAGGAAGGCCTTGTCCCGACCCATGCGAACCGAGTGGCCTCCAGCCAACAGAACGAGGCTTGTCTCCCTCAAGGCCGCCGTGGCACCAACATAGTGCTCCAGCAGAAACTCGGCGCAGGGCTCCGGCTCGTTCAATGGAAAGTGGGGGAGGGCCACATCCAGCCGTCGGTCCGAGACCACCGCAACCAATTGCTCCACGTCTTCGGGCGGAAGGTGTGAAGGGGCCCCCTCTCGATCCACGAGGATCTTCGGCATCCCGGATCTTCGATAACCCTCGGAGAGTACGAGGTCTGTCTCGGCTCCGTAGCGCTCGACCAAGTCGAGCAAGGGGGCATCACCATCACAGTCTGCGATCAGGGCCAGACTCTGAGCGTTGGCGAGGAGCACACGATTCGCACCCGCTTGCTTCAAGCGGTACGAGTCCTTGCCTGGTTGGTCCATCTGGAAACCGTGGACATCGTGCTTCACGAGAAGGAGGCGCAAGCCCCTAGCCGAGAGCACACGAACCAGACCCTCCAGAAAGGTCGTCTTGCCCGTACCTGATCGACCAACGAACGAGACCACTCGGGGCAAGTCAGCCATCAGCGCAGCCCAGAAGCTACTTGCGCGGGCCGAGGCCCTGGCAACAACTGAACGCGCACACGCTGACCGGCATCCAGATGTGAGACCTCTTCCGGCACCACGATCAAGCAATTGGCCTGCGCCATCGAACGCAGGATGCCCGAACCCTGCGGACCCGTCGTTCGAACTCGATAGCCTCCGCTAGTCCAATCGGGCTCGACGATGCCTCGAAGCAGGAATAGGAACCCTTCACGGCTGCCCACGGCTTCCTCCAACACCGCATCCACAGTGGTCAAGAACAAGGAACTCGCCCCCTGCATGGCGAGCAGCGCAGGGCGAACGTACTGGAGGAACGACACCATGCACGAGACCGGGTTGCCTGGCAGCCCAAACCAAGGGCTGCCGAACAAGCTTCCAAACGCATTGGGTTTTCCAGGCCGCATAGCGACCTTCCAGAATTCCAGCTCGGCCCCCAGGCCCGCGACCACATCCTTCACGTGATCGAAATCACCCACCGAGACGCCCCCCACAGTGACGAGCGCATCAGCGCCTCGACTTCGCTCCAAAGCTTCCCGTAACGAATCGGGATCGTCGCGGGCTATTCCGAGCGGTCGTGGGACACCTCCTGCTTCCTCCACAAGGCCAGCAAGTGCCACCGAGTTGCCGGAGTAGATGTGTCCTTCTGGCAATGGTTCGCCAGGCTCGTGCACTTCGTCACCCGTAGCAAGAATCGCCACCTCAGGGCGCCGACCACACCGCAGCGAGCTACAGCCCTGCGCCGCAGCCAGCCCCACATCAGCAGCCGTCAGGACCGCGCCCTGCTCCACAAGGACCTCGCCCTGACGAACGTCTTCACCGGCCCGCCGGATGTTGTCTCCATCAGGACCGGACCGCTCGATCGTCACCTGAGACTTATCGGACGACCACGAGGCCCACTCCTGCATCACCACCAGGTCCGCGCCCTCTGGAATGGGGGCTCCAGTCATGATCCGCGCCGCCTCACCGGCGACAAGAGCCTTGGCTGGCCGGCCCCCAGCCCCAATGATGTCGACGACAGACACCGTCACAGCAGAGCCGCCGTGGTGTACAGCCTGCACATCTGGCCAGACGACTGCGAACCCATCCATGGCCGAGTTGTCCTCGGGCGGCTGGCTCAAGGTCGCGCGGAGCTCCTCCGCGAGGACTCGAGCCCGCGCCTCCCCAATGGGCACAAGCTCATCGTCCAGGACATCGACACCGCCCAAGATCCGCTGCTGGGCCTCTTCGATACTCAGCATCTACCCATCTCCCAAACGCACCGAGCTTAACAGCACCACCACCCTGGGCCTTTGCACACAACAGCGCCCCCAATTGCTCCGACCTGCGGCCCCTGCGACAATAAGGTCCTGTCGCCCCTGCTTGCCAGACTCAAGCTCCGCTCGTTGCCGGTCGTGCCCGCGCGCTGGTCGATGGTGTGCGCTACCTGGGCCGTGTTCCTGCTGGCCAGCCCGCCAAGCCTAGCTAACGATATTGACCTGAATCGACTGGAGAGCATCGATCCCCATCTCCGCCAGGCCCGGTTGGACTCAGTCATCAAGGACCAGGCCATGGCCCTATCGGGGCCCCCCTCTTTTCCCGTGGGCAGCTTGGGACTGTACGAATTCGAGATCTCGGTCACGAATCGCATGAGCTTCCTGCACACGCTCCCTGAGGGTGACGACGCGACCTCCGCATGGGACGACGTCAACCCAACAGGAGTCGCCAACAACATCCTCTGGATGCCCGGTCTTCAGTTCCGTAAAGGTCTTCCGTTCTCGTTTGAGGTCGGTGGAGACATCGCCTGGATCGGCATCTCGAAACAGTTCGAAGTGGGGGGCTACGGTCGCGTCGTCTTCCTGGATGGCTGGAAGAAGATCCCAGATGTAGCACTTCAGCTGGGATACACAGGATATGTGGGCAACGAACAACTGGACATGGGCGTGTTCGAGCTGGACCTGTCGGTCGGCTACACCGTACACATCCCCAGCGTGGGCGGTCGAGCTACGACCTTCTTCTCACCATTCGTGGGCTATTCCTACTTGATGGCCCATGCGCGACCGACCTCGGTTCAGGTCGAAGCAATCAGTCCCGTGTCCGCCTGGACGGCTGAGGCCGAATCGGGTGTGGATCCCCGCCTCTACCGATTCCACCGCGGCTTTCTGGGGGTCGAGATCCGAGTAAACCAACTCGGGTTCCGGATCAGCGCCGACACGACGCTCGCCAGGAAGGCTCCCATGCTGCTTGCCATCGACCTGTCCCTTGGCGTGCGGTTCTGAGCAGCCTCGGCCGGCGGCGAACAGTATCGAGGTCAGCTGTTCTCTTGCTCCAACTCAGCCACAATCTCGAGAGCCAGGCCTGGTTGGTCGGTGATGATGCCGGAGACGCCAGCCAACACCATCTCCCGAATCCGCTCGGCCGTGTTTACTGTCCATGTGTTGATGGCCAGCCCACGAAGATGGGCCCGCTTCACGTACTGAGCGTCCACCAGGGTCTCGCGAGGATGGAGCGCGTAAGGAGACACAAGTGGCGCTGTCCACGGACTCCTCGTAAAGAGGTTTCGCAAAGCGGTCCCCCCAGCTCCCGGATAAATGAGAGCTAGAGGGGCATGGCAGAGTCCCCGCACACGGCGCAGGGAGCCCACGTTGAACGAGGAGACAATGGTCTTCGAGTACAAGCCCATCGAGTGGATCAGCCGCCCCACACCGAGGGCTGTGCCATCTCCACGGAGCGACTCCTCTTTCACCTCGACGTTGAAGCACAGGTCGTCACGCAGAGACTCGAACACTTCCAGCAGCGTGGGCACCCGACAGGCGGAGAGCGCCGGGTCAAAGTGGGAGCCCACATCCATAGACTGCAGCTCGGAGAGAGAGAGTTCTCGGACAGTCACATCCACACCGGCCACCCGACCGAGCGTCTCGTCGTGAATCACCACCAGCTCACCTGTGGCACAAGTGCGCACGTCCAACTCCACGAAGGGAACGCCAAGCTCCACAGCGTTACGAAAGGCGACCATTGTATTTTCGGGAGCGAGGGCAGCACCTCCGCGATGGGCGTGGACCTTCACCCGCGCAGAACGGGGGGCTTGTCGCCCTCGATGACCTCGGGTGCGCTTGGCCGTTCTTTGCGCGGCCGAGTCCTTAGGGGAAGAAGAGACACTCACGCGACTCACCCTAACAGGCCGCTGAGAGCCGAGCGGAACAGGCTCTGGGGCCCTCGCGGGCTCTTGGCCTCTCTTGTAGTCCTTAGCCTGAGCCTAGTCCCTTGTGTGGCCCACGGAGCGACCTCACCGAAGCCATCAGCAGAGTCCATGACCATTGATGCTCTCGTAGACCCCATCGGCCAAACGATTCAAGGGAGCTTCTCACTGCTGCTGGAGAGCCAGTCCGAGCAAGACCTCGGCGAGATCCTCATGTTCGTCTACCCCGAACTCTACGGTGCCGAGCCCGAGCTGTCGGACATCCTGGCGGAGCGAGTGCACCCCCGTGGCTCCGAGAGAGCAAGCCAGCGCATCGACTCCCTGAAGGTCCGCGTGCAGGGACAGAGTTCTGTGTCTGCGGACGGGGAGTTCGTGTGGATCGGAGGGGTCCCCCTGCTACGGATCGTGAATGTGGGCCCACTCCCCACGGGAACGACTGTGGAGCTCTCCGCTTCATTCGAGACCCACGTGCCCGAACGGTACGGACCATTTGGCCGTGTCGGAGATGTCCTGACAATCAACGGAGGGCTGGCTCCGCTACCCGTCCAGCGAGATCCCCAGGGGAACTGGCTGATCGACGCCCCACCAGCACCCCTGCGCCGTTCTGTCCATCTGGAGATCCCGGAAGACTGGAGCGGGTCTATTGGAAATCAACTGATTGAACCGCGCCAACAGCTCGGCTCTGACAAACAGGCCCGAGTTGTCCACCATCAGGCCGTGGGGAGCTGGACGTCACTCTCGCTCCGCAAGAACTTCCGGTACCAGGTACTCGATGAGGTCACAGGGGCCTCAGTGACCTTTGTGGGCAAGCCACTGCGGAAGCTACAGCGCGCTTGGATCGCCCGTTCGGTGAACGCGACACGCGAGGTACTCGAGTCGCTGGGGGGCGAGCCCAGGGGGACTCTGCTCCTGGTCGAAGCGCCACTTCGACGTCACCTCGTGGAACGAGGTGACGGTGTCCTCTTCGTCTCCGACCGCTACCTAGAGGCATCTCCACTGCTCTGGCGGTACTTCGACGTGCACTTGGCACAAGCCATGCTGGCTGATGGCGTCGAACATGTGCGCGCCCAGATTGAAGAACCTCGCTTCCTTCCCCTGGTCGTGCATGGGATCGGATGGTCGCTTGTGCCCGACTACATGCGAGTGCGATGGCGCAATCACATGAACCTGCGAAGGCTGCTCGAGGGATTCTCCTTTCTCCCCTACATCGACAACCTCCTGGAAACACCAGTCTTTCCGTTCGCCGATCAAATCTACGACAACCCTTACGTCGCCGACCCCCTCCGCGCTGACATCCGACGCTTCAATAGACCGCTTCGATCGGGACGTCTTCTGTTCCTGCGCCTCGAAGACGAAGTGGGCGAGGCCAGCCTTCGAGCCGCGGTACGCGATGCACTGGACCCCCAAAGCCCTCCCTTTCCTACGAGCCTCGAGCAACGAACCGGGCGGCATCTGTTGCCGGTCTTCGAGCACTGGCTGAGGACACCACCTCGAGTGGACTACAGCCTCGACCCCGTCGAACGAAGCCGAGACTCCGATGGCAACCACCGCACGCGCGTTCGTGTCCGGCGGACCACCGACAGCCTAGGCCCAGTCCGTCCGGTGGAGGTCCGGCTGTCCGCCGCGCACAGACCCCGCAAGCGCAACATCAAGTTGTTCTGGTCCGAAGATCACAAAGAAGCTCAGTGGGAGATCGTCACACCCTGGCGGGTCGCACGCATCGAGATAGACCCCCGAGGACGGATGCTAGAGCTCGATCGGGAGGGCTTCTCTCTCAAGCAAAACAACCGACGACCTCGCCCTTTGCGAGTCACGGGCAATGTCTACATCCTGTCGATCAATCCCACCTCTGGGACGGTCGAGGCCTGGGCTGCCCTCGACCTACGACCCCGCCACGATCACCGTCACCGGGTGGCATCCATCCTCTACACAAACCAGCAAGTCATGGTCGGCGGCACGCTCAGCTACACCCACTCCTTCGGTCCGCCTCGCGTCGGTCCACATCGCCGAAAACGGATCGTAGTGGACTACACAATCGAACGACTCAGCCCACTCTTCCGACCAACGAGTGCTCCACTCCTGACCGAAGCACAGCTGTCTCTCATTTATGACAACCGCTCCTGGAGCTTCAACCCGACGCGAGGTTCCAGGCTTCGGGCCAGCTTGTTCATGGGGGCGGACTTCGGAAACCCCGACTCGGACCGGGCGCCAGGAGAGTCCACCTTTGTGGGCCTGGATCTGGAGGCCAGTCACCTCATACCTCTCCACCCCTGGCACGTCCTTGGCCTGCGGGGGAAGCTCGGGCTGGTGACCGGCAATGTGGTTCACCGCCAGTTCACACTGGGAGGCAACAACGACCTCCGTGGCATCGCAGAGAACTATCTGGTCGGACCCTTTCGGACCATGGCAACAGTGGAGTGGCGGCACCACTTCTTCCGAGGTGCCGATATCCCCTTTGGCCTTGGTCGATTCAGAGCGCTTCAAGGGGCCGTGTTCCTTGAAGGCGGGCTCGTCAGTAACCCCGCCTTGGGCCCGCCAGACCCTCGCACGGCACGCTTCAGCATCGGGTATGGGCTACGCCTCTTCGGCGACTGGCTGGGCGTCCTCCCCGCCATGGGAGGCATCGAGATCGCCTGGTCCCCAGGGGCTCCTCCCGGCCGGCTCCCCACCTTCAGCCCTTCCGACTCCTGGCCGGAGGTGCCTTTTCAGATCTACCTAGTCATCACTCAGAGCTTCTGATCCCCGTGGCAGGGTGTGCAACAATCCGCAAGAGAATGCGTTCAACCTCGTTGCGACGATGGGCCCTCCTGCTCGCACTGGTCATCCTGGCTCCCCAGGTGACTGGTTGCGCCACCAGCCAAGCACGACGGAAACATAGAGCCCAATTGCAGTCTGTCCTCGACCAGGGATTGATGTTGCTGGGACAGTCAAGAGTGCGTGTTGGCAAGACTCCATTCCGCAGCGACTGCTCTGGGTTTGTCGCGGCCTGCTACTCCCGGGCACAGATCGACCTGATCGACCCGATGGCTGGCAGTGGGTCCGCTACGGCCACAATGTTCCGCACACTGAAAAAACGACAACTGCCGGTGCGGCGAAAGAGGGCACAGCCGGGAGACCTAGCTTTCTTTCACAACACCCATGATCGCAACGGCAATGGTCTACGCGATGACCGGTTCACCCATGTAGCGCTCGTAGAGAAAGTCGAGAGGGACGGCACCGTGCACTTCATGCACTTCGCCGGCGGGACCGTGAAGCGTGGGGTGCTCAACGTCAAGAATCGCAAGCAGCATCTAGACCCCTACTCGGGGAAAACTTGGAACTCGCACCTCCGCCAGGGCCGCGGACGCACTCTGGCAGGTCAGCTGCTCTTTCGTTTCGGGCAGCCGCTGCCCCCACCGTGATCGCCAGAGAGTCGCTTTCGCCCCACGGGTAGGCCTTTCATCTTAAGCTGACACTGGCAACGCCCTGAATCACCGCCTCTTCCCACAAGGTCAACTCATGTTCGCGACCCCACCCACTCTCCAATGCCATAGGTCCGGCCTGCGAGCCTTGCGTTGGATGGCGCCGGTGCTGGGCGTTCTCGTGCTCAACACAGCCTGCGAGCCCGAAAGCAGCGCAGTGCCAGAGCCAACGCTGGTTCACACCGTCGTATCGGAGGGTGTTGTCTTCCAAGCTATCGAGCTCACAGCCTCGGCCGCAAACGCCGACAACTCTCCCGCCCCCCTCGAGGACGTCACCATTCACCACCGCACGGCAGGAGTCGAGACGTTCGCCGAGACGGCAATGACTCCAGCCTCGGGAAGTGACTCCGCTCATGTGGGCACCATCCCCGGCGATGCCGTGACCGGGGCCGGCCTCGAGTATTACCTCTTGGCGACCCTGCCCAACGGGGGGACGCTCACGCACCCCGCGGATGCTCCTGCAACTGTTCATTCAGTCGACGTTAGTCAACCGGCCTTGGCTTCCCCGGGCCCCGTTCGTGCCCGCTACAACCCAGAGAGCGACACTGTGGAGGTGAGCTGGACAGCCTCGCCACCAGGAGCGGCCGACCGGTACATCGTCGAAGCCGCCCTGGAAACCACTGGAACTAGCGCTGAGGTCTGCGACACCCAGGAGGCGTCTTGCACGGTGCCTGCAGCTGGCACATACAACCTCGAGTACGCTTCTTGGACCGTCACCGCGAGCAACACAAGTGACACTCGGGAGGCCTCTGCACTGACCGACAACCTGCATCTACTGAAGGAGATCTGGGGAGCTCAGCTAAACAACGGCGACCCGACCATCGGAACTGCAGCCGGCGAGTTCAACCAACCACAGGGGATTGGCGAGGGTAACGAGCGACTATGGATCGCTGAGAAAGGCAATCATCGCGTACAGATCTTCACCCACGATGGGATCTATCAGGAGGGCTTCGGCACTCAGGGGTCTGGCGACGGGGAGCTAAACTCTCCGTACGACGTAGCTCTGAACGATGACGCCATCTTCGTAGCCGACTACGCCAACTCACGGGTCATCGCCTTCCACCCGACCACCCACGCCCAGCAATACCAGTTCGGGGGTCTGGGCCAAGCCGATGGCGAGCTTCGCTTCCCAGTCGACCTCGCCTTCGCCCCCGACGGACGAGTCCATGTAGCGGAAGACGTCAACCAACGCGTCTCGGTCTTCGAGGCCGACGGTACGTTCGTGGAGAGCTACAACAGCATTGACGGGCACACCCTGCAGAACCCGACGAAGATCGCCTACGTCCCACAACTGCAGGCGATGGTAGTGGTGGATTCTGAGGGTCTCTATCTTCGCTCTGTAGCCACTGTGGATGGCGGAGACGATGACGACTCGGCCCATGATGATCACTCAGCCGATGACGACGACTCAGCCGATGACGACTCCCACACCGACAGCCTTCCGCCCGACCGGAGCTGGCAACTGCTCGATGACGGGGCCTCGACCCGGCTGGCCGGCCTCTGCGTGACCGCCTGGGACGAGCTGGTGGTCCTGGTCGACGACGACAGTGAAGGGACCGTACTTTCGGAGGGTCATCGCATCATCAAGCTCGATCTGGAGGGCAGTCCAGTCGGCGGCTTCGGCACATGGGGCCGTGGGCCGGGTGCATTCTGGCGCCCTCAGGACTGCTTCGTTACCGCAACCGGAGACCTTCTCGTCGTCGACAGCTTGAACCACCGCATCCAGGTCTTTGGGCCCTAATGGCGCGATCACACCACAGCCCAAGGCCCGTCTCGCATCCGCGGACCCTGGCGTGGTTTCTTGTCGCGTCCCTGGCCTCAGCCCTCAGCCCAGTCAACGCACACGCCGATGACTGCGACACATCGGGCGACCCCGCACTCCTCGACCAGGATGGGGACCTCTTTCCCTGTGCAAACGACTGCGATGATCAGGATGCGTCAGTCAATCCGGCCGCGGCAGAGGTCGCTTGCAACGGCAAAGACGATGACTGCGACCCCACAACGGAGGGCGATGTCGACAGCGATGCCGATGGGTTTAGTTGTGCTGAGGATTGCGACGAGACCGATAGCGAGATCCATCCCGAAGCGGAGGAGCTCTGTAACGACAACGTCGATCAAGACTGTGACGGCATCGATGATGACGTGCACGACAACGACGGCGACGGTTCCGACTGCACCCAAGACTGTGACGACAGCGACCCTCTGACGTTTCCGGGAGCCCCGGAGATCTGTGATGACGGCATCGACCAAGACTGTGACGTGGATGGCAGTGTGGACGAAGCGAGCGGCTCGCGTGCCCTGAGTGATGACGACTCGGCGCTCGTCCATCTCTGCTCGTTCGACTTTCCCTTCTGCGGTAGCGACTGGAGCGCAATCTACATCCAAGACAATGGCCGACTCACCTTCGGCTTTGACGACCGGACCTCGACCGGCTCTCCGACGCTTCTCGTCCAGCAGACTCCCCAGCTTGCCGCCCTGTGGACCGACCTCTCGCCTGCCGGCGGAGGCGAGACTCTAGAGGTCGAGGTCATCGAAGAGCCAAGCACCAGCCTGTCCATCTCATTTTCGGCCATCGCTCAGTACGGGGTCCCTGGGTCAGCCAACACATTCACAGTCACGCTGTTCGCTGATGGGACCGCCGCCATGGACTACGGCAGCCTATCGGCAGTCGCGGGCCTCGTGGGCTACGCATGCGACGACGAGGATGTGCACGAGGTCGACCTGAGCGACTACCCCCTGGCTCCGGGCGCCTGGGCCATTGGAAAAGGGACCGAGGGCGCCGTGTACCAGCAATTCACGACTTCAAGCTCCGTCAATGATCTTGCGAACGAGAGCATCGACCTCTGTCTCACTTCGGGAGTGGACACCGATGGTGACGGGTGGACGGAAGCCTGTGGCGACTGTGATCCAGACAACGCCGATGCCTATCCGGGCGCACCCGAGCTCTGCGACTCCACCGACAATGACTGCAACGGAGTCGATGATGACATCGACAACGACTCCGATGGCTTCATCGACAGCAACTGCGGCGGCGAGGACTGCAACGACAGCGACGGCGACATTCGGCCCGACATCGTCGAGGCATGCAATGGCATCGACGACGACTGCGATGGAGCGATCGAGGACGAGGGCCAAGACGAAGACGAAGACGGTCACTCCCCGTGCAGTGGTGACTGCGATGACGGCAATGCCTCGATCCACCCCAACGCCGAAGAGTTCTGCGATTCAGTGGACAACGATTGCGACGGAGAGGTCGACGAGGGCTTCACTCCCGATGCTGACCAAGACGACCACCGAAGCCTCGACTGTGGGGGAGAAGACTGCGACGACGCCAACGATGCGGTGTTTCCTTCGGCTCCAGAGCTCTGTGACTTGATGGACAACAACTGCGACGAAGTGGTCGATGATCTGGACGCGGATGAGGACGGGCATGTGGACATCCACTGCGGCGGGAACGACTGCAACGACACGGACCCCGACATGCACCCCGAAGCCCCAGAAGTCCCCTACGACGGCATCGACAACGACTGCTCGGGAGGGGACATGCAGGACGCTGACGGTGACAGCTTCCGCCATGCGAGCCTCGAGAATGGATCTGACTGTGATGACAGCGACGAGACTGTCTTTCCGGGCGCGGACGAGAGCTGCAGCGACGGCGTCGACAACGACTGCGACGAGCGAGTCGATCGGGCCGATCCGGACTGCGGCCTCTCTGGTCTCAACTGTGCTGCAAGTCTCTCGTCCACACGCAACGTCCGCGTGGCTCCGCTCGCGCTCGTCTTGCTGCTCTTCACGCTCAGCAGGATCCGACGGCGGAATCGCTGAGCGGACAAGGGCACAAGACGTGGAATCAACGCAGTACGACACCCTCTGGAGCCAGGCGTGGGCGGATGCCTCGACACAGGGCCCCGGCTTTCTCTCTCGACATGCCTGCATCCTCCGTCTTCTGAGCAACTACAACGTTCATGGGCGTCTCCTCGAGGTCGGAGCAGGCCGAGGGGATCTGCTCGTTCGGATCCAACAGCGCTTTCCGCAGCTACAGCTCACGGCGCTGGAGCCAGGCACCGCTGCGGCCCAGGCCCTAAGGGCTCGACCGGGCCTGAGTGCCGTCCATCACGGCCCTCTGGGAGAGCCCTCAGCACGCCCTGAGGGCTTCTTCGATGTCATCGTCTGCTCCGAGGTACTTGAGCACATTGAAGACGACGAGCGAGCGCTGGTCGAGCTCATCGATCTCGCCGCTCCCGGAGGCCTACTCTTTCTCACCGTCCCCATGCGAGCAGACCTCTGGACACCGGTAGACGACGCCGTCGGGCACGTCCGCCGCTACGAGCCGGGACAGCTCGCCAGCCTCTGCCAGGCCTATGGCCTTCAGGTCCTGCACGATCAAGCCCACGGCTTCCCGCTGTACAACACCTACTATCGCCTTCTGGGTCGCAGGACACCGGAGGAGACGGCCAAGCTGGGCCGTAAGAGCCTCCTTGCTCGGGTCGCAGCCCGCGTCGCAGCCGCAGCCTTTCTGCTGGAGACCCGGGTAGACAGCCGCCGGGGGGCTCGAGGCTTCGTGGTGGCCCGGAAGCCTCAGGGAGACGTGGGCTCGGAGGCCTCCTCCGTCTTCAGGTAGCGATCAAGAACAGCGAGCACAGCCGCCTGCCCTTCGGGAAAACCGTACTCGAAGAGATGAGCCGGACACCAGCCGCTGTCCAGCTCGGAAATCTGAGGGTGCAGGGGATACAGCTCCGGGCTCGTGGCACACAAGAGCCCGCCGCTCATGTCCTCGGTAAACATCGCGGTCGTATCCGTCACGAGCAGCTGAAACGCGTCGACCGCGTGGACAGCCAAGTTGGCAATGATCGCCCCACCGGAGTGACCCATCAGGCCTATTCTTGTTCCATCAATCGTGGACAGTGAGCGCAGATAGCGCCACAACAACAGGGCCTCGTAGACATGCAGACCAGCCAAGCTGAACCCCTCTCTCAGCAGGTGACTGGCAACCCGATGCTCCAGGCTCGCACTCTCGTCGGCCCGCAACTGCAGCACAATGACGGCGTAACCGGCCTCCAATAGACCAGAGCAGTGGAACTCGACACAGAATTCCCGCGGGCCACGATCGTGCCCAGGCAGCGCCACAATCGCCGGAAAGGGGCCTTGACCCGTCGGCGTCAGCATCAGCGATGCAAACCGACCCACGTAGGGATCGTGGAACAGCAGCAGCTCTTCCCGCCGATCTGGGCCGGGATAGCTGTCCAGCACGGTCACACCCAACGCTCGGTCCTCGTAGTGATCCAACAAGAACCCGATATTGAGCGCCTCGACGACCATTCGCTGCATGTCCGGGGGAGCGGGCCAACCTTCGATTGTTCCTGCCGCCAACTCTCGGTCGGCATCCACCCACATGGAGCGCAGCGAACGAGCCAGCTCATCCGAACTCAGTGGAACCGCGTGCTGAGCGGCTAACACAGGAAGGAGAAGATAGTCCTCGACGCCGTAGAACTCAGAGCCAAACGGTCGCTCATCGAGCCACAATGGCTGGTCATACACAAGAGGCATCGCTGCATGCGGAGCCTGAGCCGCGGGCTGGGGCTGCACTTGCCCAGCAGCCACCGCAGGTGGGAGAACAAAGAAAAAGGCCGCGAAGGACCTGAAGAGGCCCCTAGGCCACCAGGCAATTGCTCTCGTGATCCGGGCGCCTATTCCGCGAGTCCGACAGCTAGCCAGCTCGCGCGCTCCGCGCACTGAGCGCGTTGCCCAACTGCTGAAGTCGTCGTGCATCGGCATGACTACCTATCGAGGCTTCAGCATCCGACGCTCGAAGGTAGGCACCAGCCGCCCGGGCGTTCTCGCCGGCTTCGCGCCAATAGTCCGCAGCCTTCTCAGCCCCGAGTCCCCCCACGCGTTCGTTGAGCTCAAGCCACAGTGCAGCGCGGCGATACACACCCCGCAGATCCTCCAGCGTGGATGTGTCCGGTGCCCGCCCCTCGATGGATACAAACCAATGCCCAGCGGCCCAACGGAAGGAGATATGCCCCCGATCTGCAGCCCACACAAGAACAGCCGCAGACCGGTCCCGACGCACGGGAATGCAATCCAGCAGCTGGCGAACTGGAGCACTCGATCCCAACGCCGATAGATAGCCCAACACCTCGTGACGTTCCGGCGGGTCGATCTCCGGGAAAGACTCGTCGATCCGGCCACCAACCTTGGGGATCCAGCGACGACCCGACCGCACGAGACTCCCATCCCGCTCCCCGGCGAGCAACAAGCCCATCAATGCCGACGGGTTACCGCCAGCCTCCATGCACAACGTGCCGGCCACACCCTCCACAAGCTCTCGATCGTCCTCATCTCCGGTCTCCGGTCGGAGCAACTGCACCACATCGGACGTAACCAGGGGAGGCAATGCCACACTGAAAACACGAGAGGCTGAGCCTGCAGGCAGTTGACCCAGATCCGGGACAGCGCGACCGACCAACACCAGCAAGATTGGGAACGCAGTGGAGCCCTCCAGGGCAGCCACGGCTGTCCTTCGGATCCGAGCCCAGCAGATACTGTCCAACTCCTCCAGACCATCTAGGAGCAACACCGTAGGCTTGTTGAGCTCCTTGAGCGCGCGATCGACGAGATCGCTGGGTGGCGGAAGATCAATGTTGGTCCGAGGCGGGGAAAACCAACCGCTGAGAACGGTGCGGGGAACACCAGGCCGACAACTAGCAACGTGGACGTCCACATCACCAGATGTCTCCGCAAGATCACGCCACAGGTCCACCAGACGACTCTTGCCCGCCCCTGCAGGGCCCTCTAGACGCACCACAGAGCCCTCTCGCTGACGGAGGCTGGACAGGCGCTTCCGAAGAAAAGACAGGAACGGGTCCCGACCGACTGCAGGAGCCGGGGTAGAGGCCCAGACTTGTGCCGAGTCTTCCGGCGCCGGTACCAAGAGGGAACCCAGGGCTTTGCGGACCTCCGACAAGTCACCAAAACGCCGGCCAGGATTCCAACTCAGCATCTTGAGAACTGCATCATCCAAGTCGACAGGGACGCCGGAGCAATGCTCCCGACATGGCCGCACCGAGCCGCGCTCGTAGGCCTCCTGGAGCTCGTCCGCGCTCCGCCCCTCCACCGGCTTTCGGCCCGCAATCAAGAAATACATCAGGGCCCCCAGGGACCACTGGTCCGACAGGTAGCCCTCACCGTCTCGCTCGACGACCTCGGGGGCCTGGTAGCCCAGGCCGGAGCGCGTCAGCAAGGTCACGTCAAAGCCCTCTGCGTCATCGGAGTCATCCAGCCCCATGCCCAGACCAACCACTCGGGCAACACCCAGTGGATCGACCCGGACATTGGCGGGGCTTAGGTCTAGGTGCGGTAGGTCGCTCCGGTGCATCGCCTCGAGCCCCATGAGAATCGAAGTGACCAGAGGCGAGGCAACGGCCCACCGCTCCTCGAACGAACTATCCATGCCAATGGGCAGCAACGACCAGTAGGTCTCCAGGTCCACCCCGCTGACGCGATCGAAGACGATCCAGCTGTCTCGACGCCCCTCGACCAGGTCGGTCGATGCCGCCACATGAGGACTGTCCAGCTCACCGAGAACGCGGTGTGCTGCCTTCAGCCGAGCCATCTCGCCGCGACTGGCAAACCGGACCCGCTTGAGCACGACCTCCCGATCATCTCGAACGTCCAGTGCGGCGATGGTGTCGGACCCTTCACCGGTCCGGAGGACTTCCGTCACCCGATAGCGGCCGCCGACAATGGCAGGGTTGTAAGGCTGATTCATGCTGCCTTCACTACTCCTGGACCGAGGCTTCAGGACTCAGCTGAGCCGAGCTTGGGTGGGAAAATTGTACCGACCCTAATCGATGCGCGCAGATTCCCGAAATCAACAACACCCCGGCAACCGCAGAGAACGCCAGCAAGCTCATCGGCACCTCGACCTCCGAGCCTCCCCAAAGACAAAGGCTGACACCGAGTAAGTTGTGTGAGAAGTGGCACAGAATCGCTGGGCGGATGGACTGGGAAGTCCGTCGTAGCCAACCAAGGAACAAGCCCGTGGGAAGGATAGAGACCACGTGCAGGGGATCCACGTGATAGGCGGCAAACAACAAGCTCGTCGCAAGCCAAGCGATGGTCGGGCTCGTGGCCTCCTCGATTCCCTTCCACAAGAACCCCCGGAAGATCACTTCCTCTGCGAGCGGAGCAACCAAGAGCACCATCGCCAAGAGCGCCAGCCGTCCAGGCAGCGGACCGTCGATCAAGAGTTCTGCCAGAACCGTCAGGTGCTCGGCTTCGAACCACGACCAGCTCTGAGTCACGACCTCGGCAACCCACCCACTCAAGAGCGAGGCTGCTAGACCGCTGCACCCAGCCACCAGAGGTAGATGCCTGGGCATCGGCCCCAAGCCCAGGGTGCTCATCAGAGGTCGGTCCCAGATGCGGCAGATCCCAACGATGATCCCCAACATTCCCAGACTCTGCATAACGGTAAAGACACTGAGCCCCAGCGCCGACTCCATGAATCCAGACCCGGCGCTGCCTGAAGAAGCGAGAGCAACGAGGACGGCCAAGGCGGTCCCAAGAAGCATCAACCAAACCGCCGAGGCCACGACAAACAAGATCACCGCAACACAACCAGCCAATCGTGGGCTAGGTCGTCCTCCAAGGCGGGTCGGCGGCGAAGGGAGCTCAGTCACAACACAAATTATCGACCGCCTTCGCAGTCGGCGCCAATCGCCACGTCACGTCCCCCTGCAGCAACGAGGCGCGCTACCCTGACTGGGTGAGCCCTCCAAAGCCACCGCAGCTGAATAACGAAGAGATTGCTCGCTATTCCCGCCACCTGCTCCTGCCCCAGGTGGGCATGGAGGGTCAGCGGCGCCTGAAAGCGGCGTCGGTCCTCTGCATCGGCGCAGGTGGGCTGGGCTCGCCGCTTACGCTGTACCTGGCCGCTGCCGGTGTCGGCAAGCTGGGCATTGTGGACTTCGATCGGGTCGACCAAAGCAATCTGCAGCGCCAGGTTCTCCACAGCACCTCCTGGCTTGGCAAGAGCAAGGTCGAGAGCGCACGAGCTCGTCTGCTTGACCTCAACCCGAACATCGAAGTGGTCATGCACGAGGAGCCGGTCACCTCCCAGAACGCCCTCCAGCTCATCGAGCCCTACGATGTGATCGCAGACGGCACTGACAACTTTCCCACCCGCTACCTGGTCAACGACGCCTGCGTCCTGCTCGAAAAACCCAACGTCTATGGCTCGGTCTTCCGCTTCGAGGGGCAAGCGTCAGTCTTCAGTCATCAGGGGGGGCCGTGCTACCGCTGCCTGTACGAGGAGCCTCCCCCACCAGAACTCGTGCCCTCGTGTGCCGAGGGGGGGGTGCTGGGGATTGTTCCTGGACTCATCGGAGTCATCCAAGCCACAGAAGCCATGAAGATCATTCTGGAGCAGGGCGCCACTCTCTCCGGCAGACTCCTTCTCTACGACGCGCTCGACATGGAGTTTCGAGAGTTACGACTCCGCAAGAACCCCGACTGTGCCGTCTGTGGGGACGAGCCCACGGTCACTGAGCTCATCGACTACCACCAGTTCTGCGGAGCAGCGCCCCAGCACCACGTCGAGCTCCCAGCGGAGCAGGGCGAGCCAACCGAGGGCTTCTCGAACCTCACCGTCCGCGAGATCAAGGACAAGCTAGACGCGGGCTGGAGTCCCTTCATTCTCGACGTTCGAAAGCCTCACGAGGCCGACATCGTCCGCATCAACTCAGACCTCTTGATACCCCATGAGGACCTGCTGGCTCGACTGGACGAGCTGCCAAGGGACCGAGAGATCCTAGTGCACTGCAAGGTTGGCGGACGGTCAGCCAAGGCAGCAACGACACTCGTGGCCGCTGACTTCGACGGCGTTGTGAACATGTTGGGCGGCATCACGGCCTGGGCCCAACAGATCGATCCAACCCTGCCGACCTACTGAGCCGGACGAAATCCATGGAACTCTTTTCAGTCGTGTTCGGAGGCTTGAGTGCAGTGCTGTTCGGGCTCTGCCTCTGGAGCCCCGCCGCACGCCCCCTTTGGTCGGGGATCACACGACGTGACCTCGGTGTCTATGGGGCAACCCTGCTGGGTGCCGTTGCACTCTCGCTCTTTCACTTCGACGCAATTGGTCATCACGCCTTCCGCCCTCACGAAGAGTCCTATTACTTCGCACTTCAGGGCGAAGCCCCCCCAGGAGGATGGTTCCCTCTGGAGACTCAAGTGCTCCTCAGGCTCATATACCAGGGGGTGGGCCAGGTCCTGGGGTCGACGATGACTGTCTTCGTTGGCACCGCTTTGCTTGCCGGCCTGTGGTCTCCCCTGCTGATGGGCCTCGCCGCTCAGCTCCTCTCACGTCGAGCCTGGGTGGGCTGGTGCACCGCTGTGCTGGTCGCCTTTCATCCAGACCTGAGCTACTGGCGAGTTCATGCCTTCCAGATTGCTCCACCACACGTGGCCTTCGCCGCTACCGTGCTGCTCTCGGTGCTCGTGGCGCGCAAGCCCACAGGCCTCCACTGCACCGCTTGGCTCGTCCTGGGAGCGTTTGCTCTTTTCCTGCGACAAGACAACCTCGGGGCTGTCGTCGCCACCGCAGCGATCCCGGCCCTAGCGGGTCAACCGGGATTCCTGAGACATTGGAAACTCTGGGTACCTGGCTTTCTCCTGGCAGCTGCTCTGCTCGCCATACCCACGTTGCACAACATTTCGCTGGCCGTAGACCGGGAAGACTACCGGTGGGGCTTCCGATTCCTGCCTTACCATCTGGCTGTGATGGAGGCCTACCGACCTCTGACCACACCGGGCATCTTGGCGCTGGTCGGGCTGGGCCTAGGCTTCTCTTTCCGTCTGAGTCGGGTAGCGGGGCCATTCTCAGAGTTGCAGCGAGCCTGCCGGGCATGGGCCGTGTTTCTCCCCATGGGACTGTTCCCCGACCTACTCTTCAGCGAGTTCGGTGCCCGCCACCTCCTGGGCACCACAACAGCAGCACTGGCGCTCGCCGCAACGGGCACTGCGCTAGTCTTCGAGAGCCCTTGGTTTGCCCACACCACACAGCAACGACAGCGGGCCACACGACTTGTCCTGGGAGCCATGTTGCTAGCTGGCATTGGGGCCTCTTGGCTCGAGATTGTCGACCAGGGGCGGCGCTACGGAGACGACACGCCGGAGATCCCGACCTTGCCAGGAACTGAACGACCCACGCTCGTGCTTGATGACTCGGGCGAGCCCCTCGCAACCCTGCCGCCGGAGCTCAAGACCTGCGGGCTCTACTCCGGTGAAACGTATGTCTGCGATCCCTGGGCTGAGGTGCCCGATGCCGTCTGCCACCCACCCAAGAACCTTCGGGAGCCGGACGAAGTGCGCAACCTATGGGACCAGCGAAATGGCTGTGTTCTCTGGGCTGTTGACGACACCTGTGATGATGTCTCTGGTGTGATGCACGATTGGTGGGAGATGGTTCGGTCGATGTATCAATGGGAGCCCGCTGGGATTCTCCCTATCCAGGAACGAAATGCCTATGTAGAAGTATATCGACTTGTAGAGAGGCCATAGATCGCTCTATTTAGAGGCTAAGTTGATTTCCGACGGGCAAGGAGCGGATTCGAACTCCTGTCGCGGCAAATAGTGCGTTGCATAGGGCCGCCGAAGCGGGCGGAAGACCCACCTCACCGATCCCACCCGGCTGCTCCAGTGACGGCACAATGTGAACGTCCACCACAGGGGCCTCGCGCAGGGGCATCAGCTTGTACTGGTGGAAGTTACTCTGCTGGGCCGCACCGGCTTGGAAGGTGACCTCGCCATAGAGAGCGTTAGAGAGTCCCATGACAACTCCACTCATGATCTGTGATCGCACAGTGTCCGGGTGAACAACTAGGCCACAGTCGACCGCAGCGGTCACTCGATGAAGCTGGATCTCTCCTTGTTCGATGCTCAGGTCCAGGACCTCCGCCACGATGGAACCAAAGCTCTCAAACAGAGCAACGCCACGGTGCTGACCTTCAGCGATCGAGCCCGCCTCTGCCACCGCCAGCTCGAAGCAAGCTGCATGACGAGGGGAACTGCGCAACAGGGCTCGACGATAGTTCACCGGGTCCTGACCGGCCTCGTGCGCGCACTCGTCCACGAAACACTCCCGGAAGAACCCATTGTGACTCCCGTGCACAGCTCGCCACCAACCCACAGGAATGGGCAGTCGCACCTTCGCGTAGTCCACGCGCTGTCGCTCGATGCTGTAGGGCGCCTCCGCCAAGCCCTCGACCACCGTATAGGGCGCAAACTCAGGATCGGGAAAGCCGGGTGGAACAATCCCATCACAGATGTTCTGGCTCGCCACACTGACGTGCCAGTCAGTCAGGAGGCCGTCCTCTCCCAGGGCCGCCTTGTGACTGCAGATCACCCGAGGCCTGTACTTGCCGTGGGTAAATGTCTCCTCACGCGTCCAGATGAGCTTGACCGGCTTGTCGACCCTCTTGGCAATCAGCACAGCCTGATCGGTGAAGTCGGTAAAGGACTTGCGACCGAACCCTCCACCGAGGAGAGTCGTGTGCACGAACACCTGGCTGAGAGGCATGTGGGCCAAGAGAGCAGCTCGGTCCCGCACCATGTGCGGCACCTGGGTGGGTGCCCAGACATCAACTCGATCCCGCTGGACGTGCACCGTGGCCGTCATGGGCTCGATGGGAGCATGCTCAGCGTAAGGAACCGAGTAGGTCGCCTCTAGTGACAGGTCATGGGGCTCTGCACCATGTCGGAACACAGGCCGGCCCCCCTTCTCCAACGCAGAACTCAGAGCAGCCCCAATGGTCTCCTGATTCAGCCCTTCGCCCCGACCAGGAGCCCAGCGGATCTCCAGGGCATCGGCAGCCTTCTTGGCCTGCCAGAAGTGCCGAGCGACCACGGCCACCGCCTCACCCACCTCGAACACATCGAGGACTCCAGCCTGAGCACGAGCAGCGGTGTCGTCGAACGAGACCAACCGACCTCCAAAGTGAGGACAAGCGCGAACCGTGGCGTGCACCATCCCGTCCACCTGGACGTCGATACCAAACAGACCGCTCCCATCCACCTTGGAGGGCAGGTCAATGCGCGGCGGCGAAGTGCCCAGGAGACGGAATGTGGTGGGATCCTTCAGAGCCACATTCCTGGGCACCGGCAACTCAGATGCTGCCGCGACGAGCTCACCATACGAAGCGCTCAAGTCCCCACAGAGAACCCTCCCTTGCTCGGTTCGGCAGCTCTCCCGAGGCACGTCCCACGCCCGAGCTGCTGCTTGGACCAGCATGGCTCGCGCCGAGGCGCCCGCCAGTCGGAGCTGGGTCCAGTAACCCCGCACCGACTCGCTCCCACCGGTTATCTGCAACTTGATGGGTATGTGGAGCAACCAACGAGCGTAGACCGAGCGCGCCGGAGCCCCCTCAACTCGAACCTGCTCCCAGTCGAGATCCAACTCTTCGGCCAGCAACATGGGCAGCGCGGTGAAGACCCCTTGGCCCATCTCTGCCGCCGCCATCCGAAGGGTGGCGACCCCGTCAGAGCCTATGCGGATCCAGGCATTGAGAGACACACCTTCAGCCCCGCCAGCAGAGCCCAAAGAGAGGGTCTCATCAAACGGCTGGACCCGGGAAAAGCCGGGCAAGACCAGGCCCAACACCAGGGCTCCACCACCCCTCAGGACATCACGCCGGGAGACATTGTGTAGAGCGGTCATGGAGCATCCACGTCGTCGGATGTCTCCCCTTCGCTATCCGACTCATCAGGCGAGGACGAAGCCGCGGCAGTTGCCATGGCGGCCGCCGCACGGTGGATCCCCTTACGAATCCGCTCATAGGTTCCACAGCGACACAGATTGGTCATAGCGGCCGCAATGTCCTCGTCCGATGGAGACGGGTTGCGGTCCAGAAGGGCGGCGGCAACCATGAGCTGCCCGCTCTGGCAGTAACCGCACTGAGGCACCTGCTCCTCAATCCAGGCCTGCTGAACGGCGTGCTTCAGCCCCTCGATAGTGGTGAGCGGTTGCCCCACCGCCGCCGCCACCGGCAGGACGCAGCTGCGCATGGGCATGCCATTGAGCTGAACCGTACAGGCGCCACAGGCACCGACGCCACAACCGAACTTAGTCCCTGTCAGCCCGAGATGATCCCGCAAGGCCCATAGCAACGGCGTGTCCGGCTGAGCCTGAACATCTACAGCGGAGCCGTTGAGCAAAAGACCGAAGGTCGGTACTGAGGGGTCCTCGCTCATGGCGGCAGCCTAACCCAGCCCCCCACAGTCGTCATCGCTGTCTCGGGTTTTCACCGGAGCCATCCAGACGCCCTTTGGTCCCCTCATCCCAATCGAAGAGATCAAGCTAGAGTAGCGTTGGCGCAACACGACATCGGCCACAGCCCCGCACCGGGCCAAGATGCCAGCGCCTTGTTGGGAGACGCCGTGCTGAGTCGATTGCAGACGATCTCGCTGTTGCTTGCGAGCCTCTGCTGTAGCACTGCACTGTCGTCGGAACACTCGGTCCTCTTCATCGGCAATAGCTACACGTCGGCGAGTGCCCCCAACTCGCTCGACGAGTCCTATCGACAGTTGGTCTTAGAGGCCCAGCCCACCTGGACCGAGGTCAGCATCGAAGCCTACAGTCCCGGCGGACGGAATCTCGCCCAACATCTGGCCGATGCCCAAACCACCAGTTCGACGCTCTACACCTACCTGAGCAGCGATGAGCCGAACCATCAATGGGACTATGTGGTCGTACACGACCAAAGCCAGATCCCAGGGTTCCCTCAGTCCGAGCCGGCGTTCAGCGAGAGTCGGGATGCCGCCGTCGGACTCGCCCAAATGATCGCTGACCGGGGAGCCGAGATGGCCCTCTGGGTCACCTGGGGCCGCCTGGACGGGGACGACCAAAATCAATGGCTGTACCCAGACTACGCAACGATGCAGCAACGGCTAGCCGATGGCTACGACAGCTATAGCGACGCCATTCTGGGGGCCGGGCTGTCCGTCGATGTCATTCCTGTTGGTCTCGGCTGGCAGATGATTCACGACCAGGCCCTGGCCCAGGGACGCGTCCCACAAAGCCCCGATGAGCTGTTCGCTCGTCTGTACACGGCGGACGGAAGCCACCCGTCCACTCTGGGGACCTATCTCAGCGCCTGCATCATTTTCGCGTTCATCACCAACTCCAGCCCCGTGGGCCTGACCTGGTCCCACGACGGCATGACCGCTCAAGACAAGCTCACTCTTCAACAGACTGCGGAGCGACTCCTCAACGCCGCCAAGAATCCGAATGGGGCTGGCGACGACGACTCGGTGGGCAACGACGACGACTCGGTGGGCAACGACGACGACGACTCGGTGGGGAACGACGACGACTCGGTGGGCAACGACGACGACTCGGTGGGGTCTGACCCCACCAGCGCAGGCGCTGCCGGAGAACCACAGTCGGCACCAAGCCAGTGCGGGTGCTCTCTCTCGCTGCACCCCAAGCGCAAGCTGTGGTCAATGGCACTTGTCGCCTTGCTCTGGCTTCGGCGCAGAAGGTCGTGCTCAGCCCCTCAGTCCTGATCCCGAACCTCGAAGGTCACTGCCTGAGAATCGAGGCCTAGATCAGCCAGAGCATTGGGGAGCATCCACCGCTGGCCGCTGATGTTCATGACCAACACCTGGTAGTCACCCACCACATCAACCCCGGAAGCGGCCACCTCTTCGATGGCAGCCAGGGTAAGGGGCTCCGTGTCTGTGACCACGAGAGGAGGAATGGCGACCGTCAACTGCTCAACGGACAGAGGCGTCTGACCATCCAGAGGGACTCCGGCGGCAGCAGCAACCATCACCAAGTTTGTGTCTGGATTCAGCGGATCGGACGCGTCGAGCGGCACGACGATTCCAGGAAGCAAGACACCAGGCTCTTGCACACTGAGGCCTGTGGGATCCAGTGGGTCCAGCCGACGCACAAGCACCTGAGGCCACAGGACATCGGGCAAGCTGTCCCCATTCAGGTCGTCGGGGAGGCCATCACCATCCCCATCGGGTCCAAACACCAACGTGAGCTGGGAAGCATCCACGTCCATGGCTGAGGTTCGGATCTCTGCTGCTGAAACTTCGACCAAGACCTGTGCTGTTGTGCCCACGGTGGAACCAAGATTCATGATGGGAGCAGCAGGCTCACCCGAGAGAGGGTCCACCAACTCAAAGCCCGGCGGATCCAGGGGCACCTCGGTGTCCGCCCTGAGGATGACCGACTCCACAGGTTCAATGTAGTCGGTCCCTTCCTCCAGAGACCCTGTCACCACGGTCTCGACAGTAGCCAAGAGGTCCCCAGCCGTAGCCTGGCTGGTCACCCCGTAGTCATAGTGAAAGTCCCGGTCCTGATCTACGAAACCCGTCACGATCGAGCAGGTGCCTCCCGGGACCGAAGGAAATATGAACGAAGCGTCGCCGGCGGATAGCGAGTCCTCAGAGAGCACGATGAAGTCCACTGGAGTCCCACTGCCCGATGGTGGAGGAGGGTTGTCGCAGTCAAACCGAAGCAGAATTGCCGGTCCAAGAGCTGCCAGCTCAGCATCTATACGCAGGGTGCCCGCGATGTAGGTCGACGGCGGCTCTGTACCTTCGGTCGCAACCACGGGTACGTCACAGCCAGACTGCAATAGGCCGAAAACTGCCGTCAGTAGAGCAATCGAGAAGAGCCTGGTCAGCATGTCCTTCTCCCTCCTGTCAGAACCGGTAGGTCGCCGAGCCCAGAACACGCGGACCGACCCGAGAACCAAGGCAGTGCTCACGGTGTCCACCGGTCTTCCAAGCCTCAAGATTCAGACCCGTCACTCCGACCTCAAGACGATCATCAAGCAGCCGGTAACCCAAGCGGGCCGACACCTGTGCGTAAGCGGGCACAGCACAGTCCTCCACAACCACCGTTCCATCCGGGACAAAGGATCGCTCGGGGACCACCACGGAGCTCACCATGTCGACATTCACGTTGGCAGAGAGCCCAAAGCCTGCTCGATAAGACACACCGAGGTGCCCGCTGTGCATCGGATGTCTTCGGTCCTGCACGTCCTCGAGGCCAGCATCCATCTTTTCTTGGTCGAGAAAGTAGCTGAACGAATAGGTCGCTCGGATGTCCAAGCCATCCACGGGAAAGGCGTGAATCCCCACCTCCGCCCCCCAGCCATGGAACACAGCATCGGCATTCTCGAAGGTCGAACTACCCGCCAGAAACAACTCCCCCTGAGGCCTCTGGAAGGCCTCTGCGGCCTCGATGGCGCCCAGTCCAATCAGATCCGAGACGCGCTCGTAGTAGCCGGACACCTCAAACGAAACGAAGTCGCTGTCTTCGAAGACGTAGCCCGCCTCCACCGAGAAGATCCCCTCAGGCCGCAGGGAGGTCGAGCCCAAGCTCTGCAGCCCGACCCCCGTCACCACACCGGTAGGGACCGCAAGATCGAGGTACGACTCCAAGAAGGTGGGGCTTCGGAAGGCCGTCCCCGTCGAGAAACGAATCGCCTGACCGGGCGTCGGCTTGATCAACACCGCCCCCCGAGGCGACGGTGTGAAGCCGACGAGAGGGTGCTGATCGAACCGAAAGCCGAGCACACCAACTAGCTGAGGAACAAAGGTGATTCTGTCCTCGAGGAACCCGTGAAGGTGTTGCTCAATGTGATCCTCATCCAGGTAGTCCCAGGAGATGCTCTTGACTCGATAGCCACCACCACCGACCACATCGTGCCGAACACCAAGCATGGCAGTGCCGCTATAGGACGCCTCCACGTCACCCACATGAGACACCGGTTCAGTCGACAGATCCAAGCCTCCGTACGGCTGCCAGGTGGGCGCTGCATCGCCATTGAAGTGGTTCCAGAAGCCACGAACCTTCAGCCGCCCCAAGCTGGCATCCACTCGACCATTGGCCGCAATTCCGCGGATCCAGAAATCCCGAAATAATCCCAACGCGAAGATAGTGTCCTGGAAGTGGCTCAGACCGAATGAGAGGCCCACCGATGCCTTCTGACTAGGAACAATGGTCAGCCCAGCGTTCGCTCGAAGCGTGCGTAGCGCCAGGTCTACATCATCGACCTCGGTGACAATGTCCGCACGCTCTCCGTATTCCCTCTCGAACCGATTGGCCTGTTCGTAACCAATCGAAGCCCGATAGCCCAGAATCCCTCCGCGACCCGAGTACTGAATGTTGCCGATCAACGACTCCCCCGAACCAGCCGTCAAGTGGACAAGGCCTCCCTGACGCCCTCCGGGTGGCCGGGTAATGATGTTGATCACGCCACCAAAAGCGTTCGCCCCATACAGCGTCGATCCGGGTCCTCGGATCACCTCGATGCGCTCAATGTCGAGCAGATCAATCGTCAACGTGCGAAAGAATGTGGCCCCGAGAAAGTCCAGATAGACGGAGCGACCATCCACTAGGGTCAGCAGCTTGTTACTCACCCGCTGGTTGAAGCCTCGGACCGCCAGGTTCGCATTCCCTGCTCCCATGGTGAGGATGGAGATACCCGGAACTCGACGGAGCAAGTCGGGGATGTTCGTCTTCCCCGAGAGCCGAAGCTCATCAGCGCTGATGATGGTTGTCGCTACGGGCGCATTCGCAGGGGTTGTCGCCTGCCGAGATGCCGAAACAATCACCTCCTCGTACATGTCTGACGAGCGAGCCTCCAAGGCCTGAGGGTCAATGGCATCCACCGTCGGCGGCACCTTCGTGTCCGTCGATGGCGCCAAGAGTTCCGCCACCTCCTCCAGTCGCTCCAGCAACTGACGGAGCTCGGATTCATCAACGGGTGCTGGTTGGTTCAGAGCCTGATCGACCGCCAACTCAGAAGCCTCCGCCTCTTCGCCAGGGCTCGGCCCTTCGATCTCCGCACGCCGTTGACCCAGCAGGACCAGCAACTGCTGCACCGCCTCCACCCCTTCTGGCCCCGTATCCAGGTACCGGCGGAAGTAGTCTATGGCTAGGTCGAACTCAGCTGCGTCTGCGTAAGCCAGACCTATGTTGTAGAGCACATCGGGGTGCGGAAGTAGCTCGTAGGCCCGCTCAAGACGTCGAGCCCCTTCGAGGTGTTCGCCCCCCTCAATCAGCGCCATCCCCAGCTTGAAGGACCGCAGCGCATCGTCTCTGGTGTCCGCGTGGACCGGCACGGAAAACGCCACCATGAGGCCCAGAACACCTAGAGCAACGGTGCGGAAGCACGGAGTCATGCCCTGGAGCCTAAACCGAAAGCCCACATGACGGCGTCTCTAGTCGCAGATTCTGACTTCCGTCAATGACCGAGAGTCCTCCCACAGGCTCCACTCAGTAAGGACTCTCTTTGTACCGTCCGTCCGCAGGATCCTGCGGACCGGGGGGGACTGCGGGTTCTGGCTCGCCTTTCCCCACCTCCGGTGGCGGGCCCTCCGGAGAGGCCTCGGTCTCCGGACCCGGTGGCGAAGCAGCGGTCGCACCTGCTGCCGGTCCACTGGGAGCCGAAGAGGACTCGGAGCTGCCCTCAACTCTCACCTTCTCTGCAGGAGGCACCGCGGCAGGCTGTCCCTCTACCAACGGACGAGAGTCTGGAGTCGCCGATGCGGGTTGGGGGACAGCAGGATCCATCGGGAGAACGACAGGCTCCTCAACGGTCAGAGGCTCTGGCGGCGTCGAGACCACCGGCATCGTGGACTCGGCCGGCACAGGAGGCGAGGGAGCTCGGTTGATGATCAAGTAGATGGCTGCAACGGCAACGCCCAGAGCAACCGCCGCGAACGCTGCAACCAGAAGGACTGGGCCCGCCGTGCGATCCCCGCCCTTAGCCCGGGGCTTCAAGCGCGCAATGGTCGTGGAGTCGCTTGGCTGAGATCCACTAGAGACGTCTGACCCGGCAACAACCTGCCCACCGGACTCCAGCTGCTGCTCATCGGTATCCAGCCCCCGGGGTCCCGATGGATCCTGGCTACTGGTAGGAAGCACCGGAGCTCCGCCCCCCTGCAGGCGCTCGAAGGCCACAAGGAACTCATCCATAGACTGGAACCGAGCATCGGGGCTCTTCTCCAAGGCCCTAGAGACAATCCACTCCAGCTCGGGAGATGTCGAACACTTGGGGTTGGCCACGAACATCGGCTGGGGAGTCTCGTGCATGTGGGCCGACAGCACCTCCATCGGCGCTCCACCAAACGGAGGCTCGCCGGTCACCATGGTGTAGATCAGGATGCCGGTGGAGTAGATGTCCGCCCGTTGGTCGACGCTGACCTTTCGGTCCAGAGCTTCGGGAAACGTGTACTTAGGGGACCCCAGGAACGTCCCGTCTAGAGTGAGCTCCGAGTCTTCATCAGAGAACTTCACCAATCCAAAGTCCAAGACCTTCACAAAGTCGTCATCGTTGTCCCGGCGGGTCAACAAGACGTTCGCGGGCTTCAGATCCCGGTGGATCATTCCGGCAGCGTGCGCATCTCTCAGGCTTCGACAGATCTGCCCAGCCACGTGCAGGGTGCGCTTCATCGAAAAGATGCCGTCCTGAGCGATGGCTGTCCGAAGATCACGACCATCCACGAACTCCATGACGATGTAGGGGACCTGGTCATCGGTGTGCCCAAAGTCGTGCACTGTGATGGTGTTGGGGTGCTGCAGGCGCGCCACCGCCTCGGCCTCCTTCAAGAAGCGTGCATCAAAGCTGGGGTCAAGCTCCGAGCTCGTCGGAGGCTTCAACACCTTGATGGCAACCTTGCGTCCCAGGGCCACCTGGGTCGCAAGGTACACGGCTCCCATACCGCCCCCGCCCAGAGGGCGCTCAATCCGGTACCGACCCGCAAATGTCTCTCCCGCCTGCGGCTGCCGAATGCGAATGCCACTGGGACCGAGCACCTCTGGTGCCGTCTGCGTGCTTTCAGGCGTCCCCTCGTCAGCCATGCTGTTCCGCCCGCTCTAGAGTCTCCGCAGCAGCAGACAAGACACCTGATGCCGAGGATGGTGAGCGTAGCAGCCGAGCAACAGGCAACGTAGACAAGTTGCGACGAGTCGGCTCCGGAAGCATCTGGACCATTCCACGCCAAACTGGTCGCCGAAGACGACCAATCCAACGGTCCACCAAGTCCCCAGACGGCTCACCCTGACTACGCATCCACGCCACAGCAGCGTCCCTCGCCGCCGACGCTCGTGAAGACGCGGGTCGAAGGTCACAGCCCGGTCCGGCGACCAGCTCCCCAGCAACAACCCGCTCCCAGATCTTCTGCAAGAGGGCTCTCGAACCCGCATCCACGCGGCACGCCTCCACCGCATCAGGGGCGACCAGCTTGACCATTTCCAGGCTGGCCGAGAGATCCTCGGCGGTCTCTCCAGGGAGTCCAACGAGCATCTGAAGTCCAAAGGTGATCCCTCGATCTCGAAGCCACGGAACAGCCTTGTAGACGTCGCTGGAGCGATGCGGCCACCCCAGGCGTGCAAGCAAGGCAGCAGAACCCGAACCAGCCGCTAGGTCCACATGAGCAAGCCCAACTTCGGCAAGGGTCTGAACCATTTCCCGTCGGACTAGAGCGGGGTGCGCTTGGGCCTCGAATGGAATGTCCAGCCGCTGGCTCTTCAGTTCCGCGGCAAACTCTCGGAGCCACACCGTATCGAACAAGAAGATCTCGTCCACGAAGACGAATCGGTCGAACTCAAAGCGCTTGGAGAGCTCCACCATCTCCCGAACAACGTCCAAGGGCTCTCGACGAACATACGGCTGCCCGAACACCGACTGTGAGCAGAAACCGCAGGGGATCGGGCAGCCGCGCCCGGAGCGGATCGCAAGCACACGAGAGCCCCGCACCGCTCGCCAGCTCTCCAGATGGATCCGAGTCTGGACGGGATCGCGAAGCGGCTGAATCAACGCGAGGTCCGATGACCTTCGGCTTGGTCCTTCGTTGAAGAGCAGGGCGCCCGCTTTGTCCAGATGGTAGAGGCCACAAACTCGAGCGAACAGAGCCGGATCAATACGATACTGCGCCGCCCGCAATGCGAGGACCAACGACAGGGTTGCCTCCTCCGCACCGTCATCATCAATGGCAGCGTGGGCTCCACCCTCAAGGTAAGAACGGGGCTGGAGGACCGCATCGGGACCGCCCACCAGGACCACAGCCCCATTGCGCCTACCAGCCGCCACCATGGCCATCGCCGCAGAGCGGGTCGCTGGGTGACAGTACAACCAGATGATGCGAGGCCTGCGCCGCGACACTTCCACCTCAAAAGAGGCCGGGTCGAGGCGGAACGTGGAGTCCCAGAGATCGACACTGCCCCCTCCCGCGCCGTGCACCCACGCTGCCACCTCAGCCGGCCGAAGCGGAGCCAAGGGGTGCATCAAGCGATGGCGGGCAGGATCCCGACCTACCATGTAGGCGTGGGCAAAGAGCACCTCAGGGGAAGAATCAAGGCTCATGGTGACACTGGCTGTGAGGATGGCTCGACAATCGGGAGGCTAGGGGTAGAGGGCTCCGCTGAACCCGGAGTGGGGAGAGGCGGAGCCTTGTGGCCCAGGTCTCGCCAAGGAAACGTGGAGGATATTCGCAGCTCAAACAAGCCGCAGCGATTCACTCCGTACAGGGTTTCTGACCCGCCGTCGACTACCGCCTGACGAACAGGACTCCCCAAGGCCACTGAGACCTGATGCCAGGGAACCTCGAGATCGACTCGAGTTGCTCGGCCATCCACCGGAGAGGTCACATAGACAGAGGGGGCGTCGCCAATAGGCAGTGGCCGACCCGGCCAAGTGGGCACACGAACGCTGTCCAGCAGATCACCCAAAGCAGCTGAGGCACCCTCGGGAGTGTCCACAAGCACCGGCTCCCTCCCTCCAGGACCCAACGGTCGCCCCCGCACTTGGAGGTGCCCAGCGGGCCCCCGCCCCACGGCAAACAAAGGCCCTGCCTGTGAGACTCCGGCAGCCCAGGGACCGAGCGGGACCGATGCGAGCGACTCCCCAGCCCCGGTCATGACATCCACTCGGGCCAACACCCCCCTCCGATCAACTAGAAAACTCCCGCCCAGTGGCGAGGCCCTCCCCGGCACCTCGCCGAGCCCCATGCGCTGGACAGGCCCGTCCGACTGAGGACTTACAGCCAGGAGATCCCCCGACAGAGGGCAGGTCAACCACAGCCGGTGGCTTCCAGGCTCAACAAAGCCCTCACGACCTCCACAAGAGACATCGAGTGTGCGACTGGCCACGAGGCGGAGCTCTGCCGTGTCCCACCACTCCAGGTGCAATGACGACGGAGAAGCCACGACCCGAGCAAAGATCCGAGTACCGGTAGGTGGCGACACAAGCCACCCACCCGAAACGTCCAGAGCCCTGGACTCGGACACGACCCCCGCCGGCGCCATCCGAAGCAGAGTCTGTCCGCCATCGGCCAGCAGGACCAGGAACGGCATGTTGTCGGGGATCACAGCGAGGCTGGACAAGTCGTCGTCCTGAAGCAGAAATCGAAGGCCCTGCTGATCATCGGCAGCAGAACAATTCCACCGCTCCAGCAACACCGGACGGAGCTGGGCCAGCCCACAAATCGCGACGAGCAAGAGAGCAGGGCGCAGCGGGGCACGAAGCGAACCAAATAATGAAATCGGCCAAGCGGCCAACAGAGCACCCAGAAAGGCCGCAGAGAGCCAATAGTGCCCAAGCGTCCCAAAGGTAGACTCCAGTCCCACAGCCACAACCGCACCGACCACCAAAGCGCTCATGTTCGGGCGACTGGCTCGAGCCAGAACGACCGCCAAGGTTGCGTAGACACCCGCGATGAGAAGTTCGAGAAGCGAGATGGGAATACCAGCCACCACAGTCGCCAGCCGATCCTCCCAGGAGCCAGGCAACACTCCGTCTCCGAAGGGCTGAGCTCGCATGGCAAGCCCCCAAGCGAGCCACCCCAACAGGAACCAGCTGCGGACTGCCCGCGAAATCTGAGGGTCCATGCGCCGAGACCCCGAATGGGGGGGAGGGGTGGAAGCGATCTGTACTTGCCAGCGCCTCAGAAGGGCTGCACCCACAGCAATCCATGGAAGCGGACGAGCAGCCGCAGAAGCCGAGGCCAACAGACTCAGAGCACCCAGGCTCAACAAGAACTCGGCAGACAGGGGGGCCCATCCACGAAGTGCGGCCCGACCGACGCCGAGCCCGTGACTCATGGACAGCAACAGCAGCGCGAACCACGCCCAGAGGCCCAGAGACGCCGGTAGGCCGACCAGCACCACACCTGGAATCGCGATTACGTCGAGCCATGGGTTCGCTACTCCCCCGCCCCAACTCACGAGGACCGGCAGACCCACAAAGGCCGAAACGAACAGAAAAACCAGTTTCATGGAACCTGAGCGGAGCATCGGACTCATCAAAAAGTCCGGTCCGAACACCATCCGGAAGATCCCATGACTGTCAAAGGAGCGGCAGTCCCGGTATGGTTCTTCCCTCGTTCGAACAGCGACAAATGACCATGGCGACAAAGAAGACCAACACGAGCACAAAGGGTACCTCGCCCCAGGGTGAGGCGCACACCAACCCGCCCATCACCACCAGCGGCTCCGTGGCCGGAGTGGGCAGCGTGCATTCCCTGGATGACACGACACTCATTGTTCAGCCTCCCGAGAGCAATGAACCTGTGTCGGCCGCCGGCCAATCCGATGTGGGTCGGGTCCGCGAGCTGAACGAAGACAACTGGCACCTCGGCGCCCTCAATGACGACCTCATGCTGTATGCCGTAGCCGATGGCATGGGCGGACACGATCGTGGCGAGGTCGCCTCGAAGCTCGCTGTACAGACCCTGTTTGAGGCAGCCAGAGAAGGCCTCGAGGACCTCTCCGATACCGAAGTGACTACCCTGCGTTCCCTCCTCCGCAAGTGTGTCCAGACAGCAAACGAGCGCGTCGTCATCACGGGCATCGAGGAGGAGTCCAACATGGGCACTACACTCTGTGCAGCCCTGATGCACGAGGAGAGCGATGCGATCATCGCCAACGTTGGAGACTCTCGCGTGTACCTGCTTCGCGAGGGCAAGCTGATCCAGGTCAGCGATGACCACTCGCTCGTGGCCTACCTTGTTCGGCTGGGCGAGCTGTCGGCTGAAGAGGCGCGAAACCACCCCTCTGGCAACATCCTAGTCCGCTCCATCGGCTCAGTGCCCCACGTGGAGGTTGACCTATTCCATCTGCCGGTCCAACAAGGAGATCGGCTCATGCTCTGCAGTGATGGGCTCTGGGGAGAGATCACCGACGAAGAGCTTGAAGCCATCATGCTCGATCACGACGACCCACGCGCCGCCTGCCGTGCGCTCGTGAACGTCGCGAATCAGAACGGTGGGCGGGACAACACCACGCTGATCGTGGTCAACGTCTGAGAAGCCCTGAGTAGCCGATGAGCCGCATCGCACGCACCAGCTTTGGCTTCGCTTGTGTCTTGCTACTGGCAGCAGGCATGGCCCAGGCCGAGTCTCCGGACCCCAGCAAGGTTCCAGGCGTCGGCACGGTGGCGCCAGCTTTTGGCCTCTACCCTCTACCCCAGGGAACCAAGGCCGAAAAAAAACCTGGCGGGCGGGAGGCCGTCCAGCTCGACGAATACTGTGGTCTCAGGCCCAACGAAACCGAACTCGTGCTCCTTGCCTTCGTGGATGCTTCCGGGACCATTCTAGACGGAGATCCCCTGACCACTTGGTACCGGAAATACCATCGGGACGGGCTTGAGATCCTCGCCATTTCACTGGAGCGGAATCCAGCCGAGTTCGCCGCGCGAGTGAAGCGAGCCCGCTTGCCGTTTCCAGTTCTGGATGACCGGCAGGGTGTCGTCGCTCAGCGCTACGGCGTCGACAAGGCACCTTTCGTGTTCCTGCTGAACTCGCAGTGTCGAGTTCTAGGGGTCGACAACAAGGGGCCCGCCGACCTGAAAGAGGCCCTCACAGGGACGTTCGAGCGAGTCCTGTCGGGCATCGAAGACACGCCGTCCACACCGCCAGAGTAGGCGCTCCGCAGGACACAACGCAGCGCGGAACAAGCCTGCGCTACTACCAGACCTCCCGCCTGAGGAGGCCGCAGGTCCAGCTTCCATTGACTTGGATCGTTGAGGACGAGATCTCAAAGTTCTCAATGATGGGAATGTCCCAACAGTCAAAGGAACCAGAGCGACTCTGCTCGCCCAGAGAGAAGCGACAGGCACCACCGGAGTCGCTCCCAAACCGCCACGTATTTCCCTCCTCCTCCAGCACAAGACTGAGAGCCGGCTGGGGCTGGAACTCGTCCCGCTCATAGTCACCGGGGCCCTCGTACAGAAGAATCATCAGGTCCAGCTCAAGCCCGTCCCCGATAGAGCGATCGGACACGACCAGCCGGTACGACGAGCCCTCCGAACCCAGGGACACCCGACAGTCAACATCACGGGTCCACTCCGAGTCCCCGTCGGACTCCACCAAGATGCCGTCGGAGAGAAGCGTCGGCAGCTTCTCGGGACCCTCTACGGACAAAGCAAGGGAAGAGCTGGTGTCCGAGCAACCCCAGCAAGTCACCAACACACCGAGAAACAACGGGAGTGCCCAATGGGGTCGCGATGGGGCCATGCTCTAGTGAACTATACGCTGTGGTTCTCGGCGCCGACGCTCAAAGGCTCCTGGGTGACAGCAACCCGCCTCAGGCTGTAGCGTCTGGCCCATGGGTTGGTCCCTGTCTCGACACAGCGTCTGTGGTTGGCTCTGCCTCGTTCTCACCTGCACGCTTCCGTGCAGTGCCGATGCCTCGGGAAAGCTGAGGCCACCACCAGAGTTCGCCGATCCCCAGAGAGCGCCCACGGGCGACAACCGCCTCGAACATCGGATCCTGAGGTCGCTTCACCTGGAGGAGTTGACAGACCTGGAGTTGAGACGCCTCCAAGAGGAAGCACTCAAGACCTTGGTCTCTGATGAGGTGCTCTCCCAGTACATGGCTGTGCTCCTTGCCCGGGGAGAACTAAAACCTGCTCTCAACCTGCTCCACCGACGGGCCATCGCTGCCCTAGACGACGACCACAAGCTGGCCGATGCCTTAGGCCTGGCTATGGGACAGCTGCGTTGGGGGGCCTGCGAACAGATGGCCCGCGACTACCTTGCCCGAAGAACATCATCCGGGGCCTTTCTCGTGTTTGGTCTCTGTGCTGTGCGCGCCGGAAGCATCGAAGACCCCCGTACCAGCTTCGAAGCCGCCTCGACCGCGCTGCCCATGAAGCCGGCTCTCATCGACGAGCTCGTCACATGGACCATCGAGCGCTCTGGTTCTGGTCAACTCCCCTCCGCCCCCGAGGAACTCGCTGGCCGCCTGATGGAAAAGTTGATGCAGCGCGGCCCGCTGGACCGCCTGTTCCTGCAGCACCTGCTCGGACGCTTTGAGTCGAGGCTACCCACAGGCAGCCTAGATCTTGGGGGCATCACAACCGCCGAGATTCGGAAAATCGTACTGAGTCGGTCCCGCAGCTACAGGTACTGCTACGACCTAGCGCGCCGGATTCGCCCCAGGAGACCTCGTCTTTCGGGATCCCAGGAGTTCCAATTCTTCGTGGGGCCGCTCGGGCAGGTTCAAGGTGTCGAGCCTGCTGACGAGGGCTGGGGAGGCCATCATGCCGCTGATGACGTCAATGCCTGCCTCTCCCAGCAGCTAGGTCGTCTGCGCTTCCCCATGCCGCGCTACGGCTTTCCGCAGCGCGCCCGACACCAGTTTTCCTTCTCCCCAGACTAGTCCTCCGGAGCGACCGGAGGGGCAGCAGAAGGAGCGACTGGAGCCAAGGTCTCCACATAGGCCAGCAGTTGCCAGATCTGTTTGTCGCTCATGGCCGCACCAAAAGCCTGCATAGCCGTACCCGGGATGCCATTCTTCATGGCAGCAAAGCGAGCGCCATCTGTCATGCGCGCTCGCTCGTGTTCGGACGAGAAGTCGGGAGGAGTGACGCCCAAGGCTTTAGCGGCGGGGGCGTTCTCTGCATTGCCCGCCTTTCCATGACATTGAGCACACAAGGACTGGTACTCCTCTTCGCCCACCTTGATCGCCTCAGCCTGACCCGAAAGCGGGTTGGCCAGGGCTTGTTGCTCCTCGGTCAACGACGAGATGAAAGCCTGGAGCTGACTCGACATCGGAACGGGCCCAGCCTTCTCCACTTCTACAGGCGCGGGCTCCGGCTCTGACGGCGCAGCTTCAACGACGGGAGTCGGCGCCTCCACAACGGGAGCTTCCGGCACGTCCACGTTCTCGTCACTGCAAGAGGAGAGCAGAAGCGGAAGCCCAAGGGCCATCAGGAACAAATTCAACAACGAAACAGTCGCTCTCGGGGTCATAACGAGTCCTCAGCGTAGGGACTTCGCTCCCCACTCAAGACGAAGCCTAACCCGAATCTCACCTTGCGAGGGACCGAGGATTTTCGTCAGCGCGGGTCGGCTGGCCACCAGGCCGGTAGAATCCCCCCGTGCCGGAGCGTCCCGCAGCCATCGCGGCTTGGTCCGATCTCGCCGGGGAGCCGCTGCTACCCCTGGAGGGCGGGCTGATCAACGCAACGTGGCAGGTGGGGCAGCCCGGGCGCGCAGTGCTCCAGCGCCTCCACTCTATCTTCCAGCCCAACGTTCACGACGGCATTGAAGTGGTCACCAGGCACCTGCTGGCCCGAGGCATGAACACGCCGGTCCTGATCCCAACTGACACCGGAGAATTATGCCGAGTAGACGAGACGGGCGACTGCTGGCGAGCCATGACTTGGTTGCCCGGCCACACGCTTCACTTCATCACCGACCACGCCATAGCTCATCAGGCCGGTAGCCTCGTGGGCCGTTGGCATAAGGCGACCTCGGATCTCGTTCACGAGTTCGCCTTCCAACGCGTCGGCGCCCACGACACCGACGCGCACATGACCAAGCTGAGGGTCGCCCTGGAGACACACTCATCCCACCGACTGTGGGACCCTACTGCCCGGCTCGCGGAGACCCTGCTGCAGACCTGGGCTGGCTGGTCTGGGCGGCTCGACGGCCCCACCCGCATCGCACACGGAGACCTTAAGGTGAGCAATCTGCGCTTCGATGCCGCGGGAGAGGGCGTGGGCATCCTCGACCTAGACACACTCGCCAACCTGCCCATCGACCGCGAGTTGGGTGATGCATGGCGCAGTTGGTGCAACCCTGGGGGAGAGGATCTGTCGAAGGCACAGTTCAACCTCCAGTTGTTCGAAGCATCTGCGCAGGGCTACCTCGCCCATTGCTCGCTGAGCGCTGAAGACCGGCAATCCTTACCCGCCGCCATCGAACGTATTTGTCTGGAGTTAGCCTCTCGATTTGCCGCCGATGCACTCCTGGAATCCTATTTCGGCTGGGATCCCCGGGTGGCCCCTAGCCGAGGAGAACATTGCCTGCTTCGTGCACAGGGGCAGATGTCCCTGGCTCTCTCCGTGCGAGAGCAGCAGGCTGCCATGGAACGGATCCTTCGATGACCCCATGCGCCGGAGCAGCACTCATGAGTCCTAGTGGGAGACTGAAGGTGCTCACCGGAGCCGCTCTCACAGCCTGGGGGCTGCTCACTGCTACTCCCCCAGCTGAGGCGGCGGCCGGCGCCGAGTCACGTATCGACGGCGCCCCACAAACCCTTGACCTCCGCGAGGCCCTCAAGACCGCGTTGAGATTCAACCCAACCCTCCTGGCGGCACAGGAGTCCATCCCCCAGGCCAAGGTAAGTCGTGACCG